>CAYZHE010000051.1:0-1965 GCA_964478285.1 uncultured Burkholderiaceae bacterium | reverse complement strand
CTTAGGCCGACCCGCGCATCGTTGATCTTAAATACGAGCACTGTATTCGCAGCCTCGACTGACTCAATCCGCCGGTTGGTCTGAAGCAAGATGGGGGGTGTCGCAATGAAGATCACCTCGCCATCGAGGACCATGAAATCGATGACCGCTTCATCGCTACTCGAGGTGTCAGCGGCACACACATCAGCGACACAATCGGCCACCAGCGCGAGCTGGGCCACACCGATTCGTATGCAGTACCACCAATTTGATTTCAATGTTGAAGAGTTCACCAAACATCTTTTCAAATGCAACATGAGGTAGTTTAAGCGCTTATGCCTCAATGGAAGATAAACCCAGCGAGTTGCAGAGGAGATACTTCGTACAGCAACTGATTTGGCTTGGTCAAATCGAGTCTATTTTTTATGCTGGCGGCGCGAGCAGTGAGAGAATGAATGCCATTCATGCAAAGGAGCCTCTTATGTTGTACCGATTCAAATCGCAAGCCACAGGTGATTTGGTCATGCTGGAGGCCGATGGCAAGCACTTGCTGCAAATTTGGGGCAAAGACCCCAGTGGGCCAGGCGTCTTGTTGTGCGCCGATATGGATGCAGCAGCAGCTGCGTTGCTGAGGTCCGCCGACGAAGAGGAGCGGGCCATTCAGGCCGCCAAAGAACAAGCCAAAGCAGCGGGCGAGCCTCCACCGGATTTGCCCCCCGTGGCATGGCGCGCGCGCATCCAGCCCATGTTGCAGACAATCAAGTACTGCCAGGCGGAGGACGCGCCTTTGCGCTGGGAAGTGTGACGCTGTTTCGGACCACGCGAGAGCAGCGATCGCGATCCCATCAAAAAAGGCCCCGCACTGCGGGGCCTTTGGTGTGCATCGAACCTGTTTGAGTGCAGGGTGGAGATGCGCCCTTCGCTTCAGGCGGCCTTGACGTTCAAGCGCCATGCGTGCAGCAAGGGCTCGGTATAGCCGCTGGGTTGCACCAGACCCTTGAACACCAAGTCGGTAGCCGCTTTGTAGGCTTTGGAAGTGTCAAAGTGGCCGGCCATGGCTTGGTAAAGCGGGTCGCCCGCGTTTTGAGCGTCCACGACTGCAGCCATGCGCTCAAAGGTCGCGCGCACTTGCGCTTCGGTGACGACGCCATGGTGCAACCAATTGGCCACGTGTTGACTCGAGATGCGCAGTGTGGCGCGGTCTTCCATCAAGCCCACGTTGTGGATGTCTGGCACCTTAGAACAACCCACGCCCTGGTCGATCCAGCGCACCACATAGCCTAGGATGCCTTGGATGTTGTTGTCCAGCTCTTGCTGCTTGTCGGCTTCACTCCAGTTGGCTTCTTTGACCAAGGGCACGGTGCACAGCCCGTCAAGCAATGCCTGGCGCTCGACTTTGGCGTCGATTTTTTCCATCTCTTGCTGAATCGCCGCCACGCTGACTTGCTGATAGTGCAACGCGTGAAGCGTCGCAGCAGTGGGGCTGGGCACCCAAGCGGTGTTGGCGCCAGCTTTAGGGTGACCAATTTTTTGCTCGAGCATAGCGGCCATCAAATCAGGCATGGCCCACATGCCTTTGCCGATTTGTGCACGACCGCGCAAACCGCAAGACAGCCCCACCAGGACATTGTTGCGCTCATAGGATTGAATCCACGCGCTGGACTTCATGTCGCCCTTGCGCATCATGGCGCCGCCTTGCATCGCGGTGTGCATCTCATCGCCGGTGCGGTCCAAGAAACCGGTATTGATGAACGCGACGCGGTCCGCCGCAGCGCCAATACAGGCCTTCAGGTTCAAACTCGTGCGGCGCTCTTCGTCCATGATGCCAAGCTTGACGGTGGCTTGAGGCAAGCCCAACACCTTTTCGACGCGGCCAAACAACTCGCTGGCAAATGCCACTTCAGCAGGACCGTGCATCTTGGGCTTGACGATGTAGACCGAACCCTTGCGTGAGTTGCGGATGCCGTTGGCACCTTTGCCTTGCAG
>CAYZHE010000050.1:0-2232 GCA_964478285.1 uncultured Burkholderiaceae bacterium | reverse complement strand
CTGACATCAAGCCACCGGGGCTGATGCCCATGATGAAGCGTCCCTGCAGCAGATGATCAAGCATGGCCACTTGCGCTGCAATGGCGGCTGGGTGGCTGTTGGGGACGTTGATCGTGCCAGTGCCCAGTTTGATGTTTTTTGTCGCGCTCGCTACGCTGGCCAAAAACATCATGCAAGAGGTCACGTTCTCGGCTAGGTCGGTCACATGCTCGCCAACAAAGGCCTCATCAAACCCAAGCTGGTCAGCCAAGATAATCGCCTCTTGATCTTCCTTGAGCGTCTCATGGGGAATACGGCTTGGCGGATGCAATGGCATCATGAAAGTGCCGATTTTCATGGGTATTTGGTCCTTATCAGCGAGAAGAAATAGCAGCTGCGAGTTCGTTGATTTCGGTCAACAAACCTTTGCTCTGATTGATTGAACTGAGGTGACCACACGCCTCTAAAGTCGTGCACCGTGCGCCTTGCACCTGTGCGGCCATTGCTGCCATGAGGTCGGGTGGTGCTGCGCCGTCGCTATCGCCGGCCACAAAGCGGGTGGGTACGGTGATTTCGCTGAGGTGCGAGTCGAGCGTCGAACCCGTTATGGCTTGCACGCAAGCAGCAAAGCCGTTGGGTTCAGTTGCTTGGATCATGTCAGCCACGATCGCCATCACCGAAGGGTTAGCCTCACGGAAGTCTTTTGGAAACCAGCGTTCGATGGTGGGCTGGACCAGCGCGCCCATGCCTCGGGTAAGGGCGATATCAACACGCTGAGCCCACGCCGCACGTCCAGCCTCATCAACGCCTGCGCGACAGTTGCACGCAAGCACGCCTGTCAGTCGCGCGGGGTGCTTTAGAGCCAAGGTGAGGGCTGTCATACCACCGAGCGATATGCCCACCATGAGGGCCTTTTGAATCTGGAAGTGATCGAGCACCGCTACCGCGTCATCAGCTAAATCTGTCAGCGTGGCATGGTCATTTGGGGTGGTGCTTTCACCGTGGCCCCGGGTGTCATAGCGCACCACACAAAATGCGTTGAGCAAGACCGGCAGCACGGGGTCCCACAGTGTGCGAGTGGTTGCCAACGAGTTAGACAGCAACAGCGCAGGGCGATTGACGTCGCCGTGAAATTCTGCGGCAATTTGTGCACCGTCGGGGCGGTTTATACGTGCAGTTTGACTCATGGTTTTCCTTATAGAAACAGCCGTGACAACCTCTTCCCGCTATTGTATGATTTATTTATCTATCGATCAATAACAGGGTAAACCATGACTCGGATCGCAGTAAAGTCCCATCCCGCAGTGGCTGTCATCGGCCTTGGCATCATGGGTTCCGCCATGGCTGGCCACCTCGCGAAAGCGGGTGTGCGAGTCAATGGCGTTGATGTCGATTCGACCGCGCGCAAGCGCATGGCGCGTTTGCTGGAGTCTGTTGAGGCCTCGGTCTCGAACGCTTTGGTGGGATGCAAAATCGCCATCACGTCACTGCCTAGTGTGGGTGCCTTGGATGCGGTGGTTGAACAAATCATCGCGATGGGTAAGCAGTGCCCCAAGGGCTTGGTGGTGATGGAAACGAGCACGCTGCCTTTGACAAATAAACTGCAGGCACGTGATCAGTTGGCGGCCGTTGGTGTGACATTGCTCGACTGCCCGTTGTCGGGCACTGGTGCGCAGGCTAAAAAGAAGGACTTGGCCATTTATGCCAGTGGTGACAAGAAGGCCATTGGTCGTATTCGTGGGCTGTGCCAGCATTTTTCTCGCGTGGTTTACGACGTAGGCGTTTTCGGTAATGGCACGCAAATGAAGCTGGTTGCCAATTTATTGGTCGCACTGCACAACGTCTCCACTGCTGAAGCCCTGTTGTTCGGTCAGCGCCTGGGTCTGGATCAAATGCAAATGGTGAATGTATTGTCAGATGGCGCGGGTGGCTCGCGCATGCTCTCCGTGCGGGGCCCAGTCATGGCGACACGCACATGGCAGGATGCTGCCATGAAGGTTGGCGTGTGGCAGAAGGACATGCAAATCATCGGAGATGCGCTGAAGGATGCGCAGGTCCCTGCACCGCTTTTTGCAGCGAGTGTTCCTATCTACTTGGCCGCTATGGCGCAGGGTCACGCGCTGCACGATACGGCTGCCGTTTACGCCGTATTGGCTCGCATGGCGGGCGAGGACGTGCCCCAATGAGCGCGCAACGCGCACTGCGTCAAACGCTTGGCAGTTATGCCACGGGTGTCACCGTTATTACGGCACG
>CAYZHE010000049.1:0-2394 GCA_964478285.1 uncultured Burkholderiaceae bacterium | reverse complement strand
GAACCACAGCTTCTAATTTGACGCCGTCATCTGACGGTTGAAGATTGAAAGTCAAGAACCCACTGGGCAACCAGTGGGTTTTTTTATGGGATGTTTATTTCAACTGACTAGATAGAGACTTGAAGGCAGTGTCGTCTTGCATTCACCGCTCTAGCGCCTAAAAACCTAGATGTTTGTACTTCAACGCTGCACGGTTGATGCGAGACACTATGTGCTATCTCGTTTTATTTGGGATGGTTTTAGGCGTATCGCTTGCTGCGCAAGTATTGCTTCATGTCCTTGAGTTTGGGCAGCAGTTGCGCCCCGTCGAGTTTCAGCGCGACCAAGGTCGCCAGCACATCAATGATCATCAAGTGCATCAAGCGCGAGGTCATGGGACTGTATCGGTCATAACCCTCTGGGTGATCGGCGGCCAGGTGGATGTGGGCCGCAGATGCCAAAGGCGATCCGCTGCAGGTGATCGCGATGGTTGTGGCGCCATGCTTGCGTGCGATATCGGTGGCGTCCATCAGGTCGCGCGTGCGCCCTGAGTTTGAGACCACGACCAAGCAGTCGCCAGGCCCCATCATGCTGGCCGCCATGACTTGCATGTGGCCGTCGCTGTAACTCACCGTCGAGACCCCAAGCCTGAAAAACTTGTGTTGGGCGTCCTGTGCGACGATGCCTGAGTTGCCTGCTCCAAAAAATTCAATGCGCCCCTTGGATTTGCATGTAGCGATCAGAGCTTCAGCCGCTTTTTGCATGGCCGTCACCGATGCGTCGTTGCGGTACTTCAGGAAGGCGGCCACGTTGTTGTCGATGACTTTGACCAGCACGTCATTAACCTTGTCATCCAGGTCAACGCTGCGGTGAATGAATGGGACGCCCTCACTCACCGTGCCGACCAACTTGAGCTTGAAGTCGCTGAGACCGTCATAGCCCATGCTGCGACAAAACCGCACCACCGTCGGTTTGCTCACGTGAGCGCGCTCGGCGAGCTCTGTGACGGGTAGACTCGCAAAACTGCGGGGGTCTAACAACACCAGTTTGGCGACGCGTTGTTCGGCCGGAGCCAGGGAATCGATAGAGGCTTTGATGCGATCGAGCATAGGGATTGAGTCGGGTAATCGATACAGCGTACAATGTAACTTTGTTTCATCAGTCAGTCTAGTTTTTCGTAACTTATCCACCATGAACCAACTCCAAGCCCTCAAACAATGGACCACTGTTGTCGCGGATACCGGCGATTTCAATCAAATCGCGGCCTATGCGCCGCAAGACGCCACGACCAACCCATCGCTGATTTTGAAGGCGGTTCAAAAGGCCGAATACGCGCACTTGTTAGATGACATGGTGGCGGGCCACGGTGGCAAGGGCGTCGCTGCCGTCATGGATCAGCTGTTGGTGCGGGTTGGCTGCGAGATTTTGAAACTGGTGCCCGGGCGCGTGTCTACCGAGGTCGATGCCCGGCTGAGCTTTGATGAGCAGGGCACCGTTCAAAAGGCCCGTGAGTTGATTGCGTTGTATGAGTCGAACGGCTTTTCGCGCGATCGCGTGTTGATCAAAATGGCTGCAACCTGGGAGGGCATCCAAGCCGCGGCCACGCTTGAGCAAGAGGGCATTCACACCAACCTGACATTGCTTTTCTCATTTGTGCAGGCGGTGGCGTGTGCCGATGCCAAGGTCCAGCTGATTTCGCCCTTTGTTGGGCGCATCTACGACTGGGCGAAAAAGCAAGCCGGCGCCTCTTGGGACGAACAAGCCATGTCTGGCGTCAACGACCCCGGCGTGAAGTCAGTCAAGCGCATTTACGAGTACTACAAGAGCCACGGGATCAGGACCGAAGTCATGGGCGCGAGCTTCCGCAATGTCGGACAAATCACGGCGCTTGCCGGCTGTGATCTCCTGACCATCAGCCCGGATTTGTTGGCAGAGCTGGCGCAATCTGATGCGCCGCTGGAGCCTGCCCTGCGCGCAGATGCTGTGGCTCAGCAAGAGGCAGTGCACTTTGATGAGCCTGCGTTCAGGTTGGCGCTGAATGAGGATGTCATGGCCAGCGATAAGTTGTCAGAGGGCATTCGTGCCTTTGTCAAAGACACACTCACGCTTGAGGCCATGATCCAAGCCAAGTTGCATTGAAGGTTGAGCACTCAAAGACTGACAACGGACATCGCATTGGCGTTCCGATTGGAGTTGGCTTGGAGTGCGCGCTAGCAACCCACCTATGCGCCGGATGCGCTGCTGGCTAGTGGGTCCTGCGGCTTTGCAATAGACCAATGTTTTGTTCCGCCGTCACTGTGCTGGCGTAGTGCTTGCTGATCATGTCCACGCTGGTCCTGGCGTTGCGTGCGAGGGTGAGCAGATCAATGCCGCTGCCATAAAGCAGACGGAATGTGATGCTCGAGTGCCGCAAGC
>CAYZHE010000048.1:0-2990 GCA_964478285.1 uncultured Burkholderiaceae bacterium | reverse complement strand
TGGTGGAGCTGGGGGGAATTGAACCCCCGTCCGCAAGCCGTCTTCGTGCAGTTCTACATGCTTAGCCGTCTGGTTTGGATCTCGCCTGATGAGCCGCGCAGTGGCACGCTGATCACCCAGCCAGTTACCTTAAGTCTCACCACCCACCAAGTAACCCGATGGGCGGCCAGTCAACTGAGATTACCTTGCTGATTGGAGCCCGAAGACCCCAGTCCCGACCCGTTAACTGATCGGTGCAAGTCCCGCCGGTTTAAGCAGCGAGTGCGAAACGTTCGTCGTTTGCAGTTAGTTTGTTTTCAGCGGATTTACGAGGTGACTGAACCTCGGCATGCCCCACTACGCCTCTGTACCCACGTCGAAACCAGTACAGCCCCATAGAGAGAAAGTTGTTGCGCCGCGGTCAGCCCCCAGCGCAGTGGTTGATTCTAGGGCAGTTTCAATGCCTCGGCGAGCTTACCCACACTGTGCACGGTGTGGTCTGCCTGCCAGTTGGTGCCATCGTGCCCCTCGCCCAGGTAGCCATAGCACGCGGCGATGGTGGCCATGCCCGCGGCCTTGCCTGCCACGATGTCGCGCTCGTCGTCACCCACATAGACCGCAGCCTCAGGCTCGACACCGATGCGGCGGCAGGCTTCAAACAGCGGCTCCGGGTGGGGTTTGGCGTGCGGCGTGGTGTCGCCACACACGACCGCACCCGCTTGGGATAGCCAGGGCATGAAGCCGATCAAGGGCAAGGTGAAGCGTTCCATCTTGTTGGTGACCACGCCCCACTTGAGCCCGGCGGACTCGATGCGCGCGATGAGCTCTTGGATGCCTTCGAACACGATGGTGTCCACGCAGAGGTGGCGCTCGTACTCGTCAAAGAACTCCTCCTTCAGCGCCTGGAAGGTGTCGCTCTCGGGTGTCAGGCCAAAGCCAATCTTCAACATCCCCCGAGCGCCCGCACCCGCCAGGTGGCGATAGTCCTCGAGCGGCAGCGCAGGCAGCCCCCGGCGCAGGCGCATCCGGTTGGCGGCCCCGCCCAAATCGGGCGCGCTGTCGATCAGCGTGCCGTCCAAGTCGAACAAAACGGCCTCGATTGGCTTCATCTGTGCTCCCCTGCCCTATGGCTTTTGCGTGGCCATCATGTAGTTGACCCGCGTGTTGGGCGTGAGCCGGTAACGCTGCGTGATGGGGTTGTAGGTCAGGCCGTGCTCAGCGATGACATTGAGCCCATGGCGTCGCGCCGCCGCCGCCAGCTCAGACGGGCGAACCAGCTTGGCGTATTCGTGCGTGCCCTTGGGCACCAGACCCAGCACATACTCGGCTGCTGCAATGGCCTGGAAAAACGCCAATGGGTTGCGGTTGATGGTCGAAAAAAAGACATGGCCGCCGGGCTTGACCAGCGCGGCACACGCTTGAATCACACTCTGCGGATTGGGCACGTGCTCGAGCAGCTCCATGCACGTCACCACATCGAACGACTCGGGCTGCTCTGCGGCCAAATCCTCGACGGCGATGGCTTGATACCGGTCGGGGCTGTTCATTTCGAGTGCGTGGAGCTTGGCGACCTTGAGCGACTTGGTCGCGAGATCGATGCCCAGCACGTCGGCGCCTGCTTGCGCCATGGCGTAGGACAAGATCCCGCCACCGCAACCCACGTCGAGGACCTTCAGGCCCTGGAGCGGCGCGATCGATTGGATCCACGACAGGCGCAAGGGGTTGATGTCGTGCAGCGACTTCAACTCACCCTGGGGGTCCCACCACCCGTGGGCTAGGTCTGAAAATTTGCTGACCTCCGCGGGGTCAACATTCGAGTTTTGTGTCATGGCGCCTATTATGCGTTGAGCCTCAGGGCAGAGATGGCGGCGAGGGTTTTCTGCCGCTCCATTGGAACGCAGCAAATGGTGGGCGCATAAAAAAACCGCGCCCGAGAGCGCGGTTTTTGTCGATCGAGTGGATCCGTGATGGATTTACTTAACAGTACCCACCACTTCGACTTCTACGCGGCGGTTTTGAGCACGGCCGTCGGCGCTCGCGTTGGACGCGACGGGAGCAGTTTCACCCTTGCCTTCGGTGTAGATGCGGTTTTGATCCACGCCCTTAGAAACCAAGTAGGCCTTCACAGCAGCCGCACGGCGCTCAGACAGCTTTTGGTTGTAGGCATCGCTGCCGGTTGAGTCTGTGTGGCCGACAGCGACCAATACTTCGACGTTCATGCTGGCCAGTCTTTGCACCAAAGCATCCAGGCTGGCTTTGCCCTCTGCCTTCACGATGGCCTTGTCAAAGTCGAACAAGGACTGAGCGCGGTAGGTCAGCTTGGCAGGAGCGGCAGCCTTGGGCGCTGCTGCAGCCTTGGGCGCTGCGGCAGCAGCCTTGGTCGCTGCGGTAGGGGTTGCCACGATCTTGGGAGCGGCGATGGCACCGTCACAGCCTGGAGCGGCTGTGGCAGGCGTCCAGCTGGCGTCACGCCAGCACTCACCACCCGCATTTTTCCAAGGGGTGTTGTCAGCTGCGCGCCAGTTGTGAATCTCGGCTGCCTGCGAGAGACCGGCGGTGGCGGTCAGAGCGAGCAGAACGGCAATTTTTTTAAATGTGATCATGAGTTTCCTCTAGGTGTACATGTGGCGCAGCTCCAAGCGGGGCTGACTAGATGACACAACGCAAAGACATAAGTGCCAGACGCTGATCGCTCGATGTTACCAGCAGTCTCGCCCGTTCTGCAAATGGATGCTTTTATATTTGTTTTTGTGGCAACACTCCACACAATGAGTGCTTAGAGCCCTGAAATATCCATATCGTGCCGCCCGTGCGCTACCCACTTGTTCGGGCAAAATGGTCAGTTGCTTTGTTAAGCACTGCTTTGGTGCTATCAGCCGATGAGGGCCGACGTCGCGGGGGCAGAACGCTTGCATCAACCCTTACAATAACTGGTTGAATTGAATACCAGGTACCCCTATGTCATCGTTTGCAAAAGAGACTTTGCCCATCAGCCTTGAAGAGGAGATGCG
>CAYZHE010000047.1:0-2994 GCA_964478285.1 uncultured Burkholderiaceae bacterium | reverse complement strand
CGTGAAGGCGGTCGTACCGTCGGCGCTGGTGTCGTCGCCAAAATCTTGGCCTGATGAATTGAGTGTGCAGCGTTGAATCCCAAGGAAGCAGCGCTGCAATTCGAGCAATCTAACCCACTCGCACTCAAGGAATAACGATGCAAAAGCAAAAAATCCGCATCCGCTTGAAAGCCTTCGATTACAAGTTGATCGACACTTCGGCGGCAGAAATTGTTGATACGGCAAAGCGCACCGGCGCGATGGTCAAGGGCCCCGTGCCTCTACCCACCCGCATGAAGCGTTTCGATATCTTGCGTTCTCCTCACGTGAACAAGAGCAGCCGTGACCAGTTCGAAATCCGCACCCACCAGCGTCTGATGGACATCGTGGACCCTACCGATAAAACGGTGGACGCCCTCATGAAGTTGGATTTGCCTGCAGGTGTTGACGTCGAGATCAAGTTGCAGTGATGCAACGCAGTGACCCGGTCTTGTGCTGGGTCACTGCAACTGCTACAATGGCAGGCTTCGCTGAAAAGCGAGTGAAACGCTTGTCGTTTTAGGCGCCGCTTTCGCAAGAAAGCGGTGAACCAGCGTATTAACGCAACCATCAGCCCCGGCCAATTGAAGTCGGGAACGGAGAAAATAATGAGTCTTAACAACTCCCTCGGGTTGTTGGGCCGCAAAGTGGGCATGATGCGTGTCTACACGGAAGACGGCGATGCAGTGCCGGTGACCGTGGTAGACGTGTCCAACAACCGCGTGGCTCAAGTCAAAACCCAGGCAACCGATGGCTATGATGCCTTGCAAGTTGCTTTCGGCAAGCGCCGTGTCAGCCGTGTGACCAAGGCAGAAGCCGGTCATTTGGCTAAAGCTGGCGTCGAAGCTGGCGAAATCCTCAAAGAATTCCGCGTGAGCGCTGAAACCGCTGCCAAATATGCAGCCGGTTCAGTGGTGCCCGTCGCCGACGTTTTCGCGGCCGGTCAAAAAGTGGATGTTCAGGGCACTTCTATTGGTAAAGGCTACGCCGGCACCATCAAGCGCCACAACTTCTCTTCTCAGCGCGCCTCTCACGGTAACAGCCGTTCACACAACGTCCCCGGTTCGATCTCCATGGCACAAGACCCTGGTCGTGTGTTCCCTGGCAAAAAGATGACCGGCCATATGGGCGATGAAACGGTTACCACTCAAAACCTCGACGTGGTTCGAGTCGACGAAGCTCGCCAGTTGGTGATGATCAAGGGCGCTGTCCCTGGTTCCAAGGGTGGTTTCGTGACGGTTCGTCCTGCTGTCAAAGCACAAAAAGGAGCGAACTGATGCAAGTCGAACTCCTGAATGACCAAGGTCAAGCGGCATCCAACGTGGATGTGCCTGATACCCTCTTTGGTCGTGACTTCAACGAAGCACTGGTGCACCAAATCGTCGTGGCTTATCAAGCCAATGCACGTCAAGGCACTCGTGCCCAGAAAGACCGCCAGGCGGTCAAGCACAGCACTGCTAAGCCATTCCGCCAAAAGGGAACTGGCCGCGCTCGTGCTGGTATGACCTCTTCTCCAATCTGGCGTGGAGGTGGACGCGTTCACCCCAATAGCCCAGACGAAAACTTCAGCCACAAAGTCAACAAAAAGATGTATCGCGCCGGTATGGCAACGATCCTCTCTCAGTTGGCTCGTGACGGCCGCTTGGCCGTTGTGGAAGACATCAAATTGGACAGCCCTAAGACCAAGCAATTGGCGGCCAAGTTCAAAGCGATGAATCTGAGCTCCGTGCTGTTGATTGCGGATGAGATTGACGAGAACTTGTTCTTGGCCTCTCGCAACCTGCCCAATGTGTTGGTGGTTGAGCCCCGTTACGCCGACCCCTTGTCATTGGTTTTCTACAAGAAAGTGATTGTGACCAAGTCTGCAGTCGCCAAGTTGCAGGAGATGTTCGCATGAGCACCAATAAATTTGACGAAGGCCGCTTGATGCAGGTCTTGGTGTCACCCATTATTTCCGAAAAGGCAACCCGCGTTGCTGAGGAAAACAACACGGTGATGTTCAAAGTGTTGCGTGACGCTAGCAAGCCAGAAATCAAAGCTGCAGTTGAAATGCTGTTCAGCGTTGAAGTTCAGGCAGTGAGCGTTGCCAATCAGAAGGGCAAAGTGAAGCGCACCGGACGCAGCGTTGGTCGCCGCGACAACGTTCGCAAGGCATTTGTAACGCTTAAGCCTGGACAAGAGCTGAACTTTAGCGGGGAGGCTGCGTAATCATGGCTGTTCAAAAACTCAAACCAACGTCACCCGGTCGTCGCGCAGCAGTGCGTGTGACGCGTGACCATTTGCACAAAGGCCCTGGCTACGCGCCGTTGCTAGAGCCTCAAATGCAAAATGCCGGCCGCAACAACAACGGCCACATTACTGTTCGCCACAAAGGCGGTGGTCATAAGCACCACTACCGTGTCGTTGATTTCCGTCGCAACAAAGATGGCATTCCAGCGAAGGTCGAGCGCATTGAGTACGATCCTAACCGCACCGCGCACATTGCATTGCTTTGTTACGCAGACGGTGAGCGTCGCTACATCATTTCCCCCCGTGGGTTGGAAGTGGGTGCAACGCTGTTGAGCGGCTCCGAGGCGCCGATCCGCGCTGGAAACACGCTGCCGATCCGCAACATTCCAGTGGGTTCGACCATCCACTGTATCGAGATGCTGCCAGGCAAGGGTGCGCAAATTGCTCGCTCAGCCGGTTCTTCCGCGGTGTTGATGGCTCGCGAAGGCATTTACGCACAGGTTCGTTTGCGCTCCGGTGAGGTTCGCAAGGTTCACATTGAGTGTCGCGCCACCATCGGCGAAGTTGGCAACTCAGAGCACAGTCTGCGTCGCCTGGGTAAAGCGGGTGTCAAGCGCTGGATGGGTATTCGCCCAACCGTGCGTGGTGTCGCCATGAACCCGATCGATCACCCACATGGTGGTGGTGAGGGTCGCACTGGTGAAGCACAGGCTCCTGTGGATCCATGGGGTAACCTGACCAAGGGCT
>CAYZHE010000046.1:0-3116 GCA_964478285.1 uncultured Burkholderiaceae bacterium | reverse complement strand
CCGAACTCCTTGTACTTTTCGTGACGAAACGACGCGCAGCCGTTACCACCGTCACCTGCAGCAATTTCAATGGTCGCTTCGTCAACAAATTTCATGATGGAATTCTAGATCCAGGTTAGGCAACCTGAGGTTTTTCAAAAAAACAAAAGGCCCGCGTTGACGGGCCTTCTGAAGTCAGCGCCTTAGCGCGATCAACGCATCACGCGGGGGTGATGTTGACCATGTGACGCTTCAAAGCGCCTTTGACTTCAAAGCTCACGTGACCGTCAACGGTCGCAAACAAGCTGTGGTCTTTGCCCATGCCGACGTTGTCGCCAGCGTGGAATTTGGTACCGCGCTGACGCACGATGATGGAACCTGCTGTCACCAGCTGGCCACCAAAGGCTTTCACGCCGAGCATTTTGGGCTTGGAATCGCGCCCGTTTCGCGTGGAGCCGCCGCCTTTCTTCTGTGCCATGGTTTTTTACTCCTTACACATTGATCGAGCTGATTTCCAACTCGGTAAAGTTTTGACGATGGCCTTGGCGTTTCTGGTAGTGCTTGCGGCGACGCATTTTGAAAATGCGAACCTTCTCACCACGACCGTGAGAAACAACTTTGGCTTTCACCGCAGCACCGTCAACCAAGGGGGCGCCGATCTTGATTTCACTGCCTTCACCGACAGCTAAAACTTGATCCAACACGATCTCTTGGTCCACGTCCGCAGCAATCTGTTCTACTTTGATCTTCTCGCCAACGGCAACGCGATACTGCTTGCCGCCGGTTTTTATGACCGCGTACATATGGACAACCTCAAAAAATGATACCCGGCCACCATTGACCGAGCCCTCTATTCTAACATGGACCCGCTGCTGGGGCCAAGGTGTGGTAGCCATGCAAACATGCCGCTATCCTCATTGCGGCACCCCACCCTGAGCGCAGTGCTTAGGCTGCCCCGACTTCTAGCCTTAGGATAGTTAGCGCGGACTAACTTAATTTGTGGATGTGAACACCCGAACTGCCGCCCAAGCACACCTCCGCACCATGGACCAACCCACCTCGTCCGCGACAGCGGTGCCTGAAAGCATGCAATGTGACTCTCTATAATTCCATGGTTATTGAATCCAACTGCAGACCATTTTGAGTACCACAACGACATCCCCAGTGGATTTCCAGACCCTGATCGCTTCGGATATGCTGAAAGTCGACCAGGAGATCGAGTTGCGCTTGGTCAGCGAGGTCCCTCTGGTCGGGCAGGTGGCTCGGTACATCATCCACAGCGGTGGCAAACGATTGCGGCCGGCGTTGGTGCTGCTTTCGAGTGGTGCCATCCGCAGCGAACACCCCAAGCGCCACTCCCTCGCAGCCGTGGTCGAATTCATCCACACAGCAACGCTCCTCCACGATGACGTCGTCGACGAATCGAGCTTGCGACGCGGAAAACAAACTGCCAACGAGATTTTCGGCAACGCCGCGAGCGTCTTGGTAGGGGACTTTTTGTACTCCCGGGCATTCCAGATGATGGTGGATGCGGGCAACATGGCCATCATGCGCACGTTGGCAGATGCCACCAATGTGATTGCCGAGGGCGAAGTCCTCCAGCTCATGCACATGCGCAACGCCGAAATATCCGAAGGGGACTACCTGCGTGTGATCCGATCAAAGACAGCCAAACTGTTCGAGGCCAGCAGTCGGCTGGCGGCCCAGTTGGCGGGCGCACCCCCTCCCATTGAGGAAAGCTTGGCGACTTACGGGCAGGCCATCGGAACAGCTTTTCAGATCATCGATGACGTCCTTGACTATGAAGGCGATGCGGACGAGCTTGGCAAGAACCTGGGCGATGACCTGCGTGAGGGAAAGACGACGCTCCCGATCATTTGCGCCCTTCAATCCGCCAGCAGCGCTGACCGCGCGAAACTCATTCACGCCATCACCATGGGTGACTTGGACTCGCTGCCAGAAATGATTCAGATCATCAGAAGCGGGGACGGTCTCGCCCGTTCACGTGCTGTGGCTGTCGCAGAGGCGGAACGCGCACTGGCTGCCATTCAAGGCTTTGACACCAACCCACACACCATCGCCATGCGTGATTTGGCCAGTAGCCTGCTAGATCGCCGAAGCTGAACAAGCTCCGGCAACGCTCAAACCACCACCATCCCGCCGTCGATCGAAATCGACTGTCCCGTCATCCCGGCAGACTCTTGAGAGCCGAGGTACAACGCGAGCCCAGTGATGTCGTCGACCTCCATGAATCGACCCATGGGGACTCGGCTCAGCGCCATCTGCATCATTTGCTCGGCAGATAGCCCCGCACTCTTGGCCACTTCTGTTTTCAACGCTTCCACCATATCTGTCTGCACAAACCCGGGGCAAATTGCGTTGACCGTGACACCTTTCGACGCGGTTTCCAAGGCCACACAGCGCGTCAACCCCACCACGGCGTGTTTGCTGACGTTATAGGCGCTTTGGTTGCGAGACGACCATTTACCAGCGCTAGAGGCAATGTTCACGATGCGCCCGTATTGGCTCTCGATCATGTGAGGCAAAGCCGCCTGCGTCAGATGAATCACGCCAAACAAATTCACATCTAGCAGATCCTGAAAATCTTGTTTGGAATACTCCAAAAATTGCTTTGCTCGGTAAATGCCCGCATTGTTCACCAACACATCGATGCGCCCCCATCTTGCAACGGTTTGCGCCACAGCATCAGCGCAGGCTGCCTCATCACGCACATCGACCGCCAGACTCATGACGCGCGCCGCATCAATGCTCAACGCCTCAGTCGCACTGGCCAAGCCTTTGTCAGTCGTTGCCAGCAAACACAAGGACGCGCCTTCGGCGGCATAGGCTTTGGCAATCGCCAGACCAATGCCTCGGCTGGCACCAGAAATCACAGCCACGCGACCCGCTAATCGATCACCCATAACGACTCCTCAAAATTGACCCATCGGAATATCGATTTTGGTTGCCAAGCGCGCGCCGGCTTGTCGACTTGGAGTCAGCAAGATGAATTGGGCTGCCATCACTGAAACGTCTCGCTGATAAAATTGGCGCAGAAATCGGGGTGTAGCTTAGCCTGGTAGAGCGCTACGTTCGGGACGTAGAGGCCGGAGGTTCGAATCCTCTCACCCCGACCA
>CAYZHE010000045.1:0-3607 GCA_964478285.1 uncultured Burkholderiaceae bacterium | reverse complement strand
AAGCCGCCTGGACGCTCTTCGCGAGGACGGGCTTCGTTGACCACGAGGTCACGGCCAGCCATGGATTGACCATGCAAGCCTTTGATTGCGGCTTGCGCTTCTGCGTCGCTGCCCATTTCTACAAAGCCGAAGCCCTTAGAACGACCGGTATCGCGGTCAGTCATGACTTTGGCAGAGGAGACTGAGCCAAATTCGCCGAAAGATTGTGCGAGATCGTCGTCGCGCACGGTGTACGGCAAATTGCCGACGTACAGTTTGTTGCCCATGAGTGGGTACCTTTCAAGATTCACGACATGAGCACTATGCGCATGTCGTTGAGAGTGCCACCCCGGACAAGTCCGAGGGTAGCGTTACCGAGAGCCAGGGCGGCGCTGCGGTTTGGGGGCTCCACCAGCTCGAGCTTCGAGATGGCGGAATGTAATGCGACCTTTGGTCAAATCGTACGGGGACAGCTCCAGGGAAACATTGTCACCAGCCAGGATGCGAATATGGTGTTTGCGCATCTTGCCTGCGGTGTAAGCAATGAGGGTGTGCCCGTTCTCAAGCGTCACGCGATATCGGGAGTCAGGTAAGACTTCGTCCACCTTGCCGCGCATTTCAATGAGTTCTTCCTTGGCCAAACTGAGTTCCTTATTGAATAGAGTGAGACAGAGAGTGTGAGCTGCCTTGGTTTTGCAACCACTCGCAGCCTTGAACGGCCGCGTAGTGCAGGGCACTCTCGCGGCATTGAAACAGGGGTGTGAAGCGAACCACGCGGTCGTGAGAGCTAGCGCCTTGGCCACTGCGAATCGATACCGCGGCTTCAAAAGCGCCGGTGGCATTGGTTTTAGCGAGTGGAGAAATCAAGAAACGGCCTACAGAGAAAGGTTGGTTCGTATGCGAAAAAGAAATCATTCAGTATCTATAAATAGGGAAATTGGCCTAGTAGCAGTTGGTGAGATCAATAGAGAAGAGGCGCAAATTGGTTCAATGTCACCCAGACTCAGCGGCGAAGCTGGTATCAGGTGTAAGTGGTGCGGTGGGTCAAGGGCAGACGCCAGGCGCCAAACTGGCGCGAGAAGACCGAAACAAGAGCTGACTCACTTGGGAGGAGGTCAGCAGATCACATACCGCTGGTGTAATCGCTAAAGCATTTACAGCGCGTATTGTACGCGGAATGCAAAAAAAAGCATACACGTTGTTTTGACGCCCGATTTGGGAGGCTCAGCGCTTCAGTGACTCACGGGGCGAAGCCATCGCGCACACGGAACCAACCGGCGATGCTGTAACGATCACGCTGCGCCGGCAACACCTCGTGTGCCACCCCCTCGCTGAGGAAAAGCACCAGCCGACCCGGCTTGGGCGTGAGGCGTTGGGCGACTTGCTCGGGGTGCTCTGGCTCATAAATCACCAACTCGCCGCCATCGCGCTCGTCCCACGACTCGTTCAAGTACAGCACCGAGGATAGGCGGCGATTGGCTTGCCCCTTGAACGCATCAACGTGCTTCTTGTAAAAGTGCCCGGGCGCGTAGTGGGCAAAATGGCACTCAAACCGATTCAGACCCAAGAACAGGCGTGCATTCATCGCCTCGCGCAATTGATCCGCCCAGCCGAGCCAAGCGGCTTCAGCCGGGTCGCTGTCCTCAAGCCAGTGGATGCGATCGTTGCGAAACGCCTCCACCTGCTGGTGATCCGCATGGCGTCCAACCCCGGCCACATGAAACGCCTCGTCACTCAGCCCATGCAGGCGTTGGCGCAGCGCCGCCAGTACCGGCAAAGGCACGGCATCATCCAGCACGCCCCAACTCTGCGAAGCCAACGCGTCGGCCATCTGATCCCAGACGGCGTCGTCCCTCTGACCAATCAGTTGGTCAGGCTCAGCAGCACTAGTCTGGATGGGCAGGGTGGGCGAAGTCATCGAGTATCGAGGAGCAAGCGAACCAGTCGCAGTGGTGAGAGCATAGGGCAAAGTGCATCCAAGATCGCGCCTGCCTGCCCGGTCGCGCTGAAGTCACCCGAGGTGGACCAGCCGCAGCGCTTGCGAGAGACCGCTTAGATCAGGCTTTGTTGTTTGGGTGACTGGCCAGTCTCTTTGGCGAGGCGCTCTTGGACGTGCTGCGCCGTCGCCAGCAAGTCGCTGCGCTGTTGCTTCAATCGCACCTGAACAGACTCGATCGCCTTCACGCGCTCTTGTAGGCGCTTGAGCAACTGTTGCTGGGCTCGCTCGCTCTTGGGGATCGGCAACTGTTGGGGCAACATGTTGCGGATCGCCACCAGATCAAAACCCGCCTTCTGCGCATCCTGGATAAAGGTCAAGGTGACCAGGCTTTGTTCGTCATAGGTGCGAAAGCCATTCTCTTTGCGCGGCACATCGCCCAGCAAACCTGCTGACTCGTAAAAGCGAATCTTCGAGGTGGCCATCCCCGTGCGTTTGGCGAGTTCACCGATTTTCATAATTCAAAGTTCAAGTCAACTTCAATGTGATATTTTTCACAATTATGCTTCAAGTTAACTAGAGCTTCTCGTCTAGATGCCCCGAATTAATTCACTCCAGTTCGAGAAAAATCCCCGCGCGTTGTCAGCCAGCGAGGGCAGGTGATAGCCCCCCTCTTGAACAATCACGGTCGGCAGATCGAGCGCGCTCAGCATCTGCGCCATGCGCTCGAGACCGCCCGAGGACATCGCCACCAGTGACTGCGGATCCAGGTGATAGGTATCAAACCCCAAGGGCACCACCAGCGCCTGCGGCTGAAACCGATTGAGCGCATCGAGTGCTTTGCCCAGCGCATCAAAAAACACCGACTCGGCGCTGCCGTGCGGCATCGGCAGGTTGAGGTTGAAACCCTCGCCAGCCCCCGTACCGGTCTCATCGGCAAAACCCGCCACCACGGGGTAGAAGTTGGTCGGATCACCATGAATCGAGATGTACATCACATCGTCGCGGTCGTAAAAAATCTCTTGAATCCCCTGACCGTGGTGCATATCTACATCCAAAATCAGCACCCGCTCAAACTGCGAGCGCAGCCGCTGCGCCGCAATCGCAGCGTTGTTCAGGTAGCAAAAACCTCCAGCCGCATCCGCGCGCGCATGGTGCCCCGGTGGGCGACACAAGGCAAACGCAGCCCGCTCGCCATCCAGCACACTCTGCGCCGCACTGATCGCGCACTGCGCAGCCACATAGACGCTGCGCCACGTGTGTCGACCGATCGGACTGCTGCCATCTGCCATGTAGTGCGCCGCCTCGGCCAACACCCCGCGGGGCTGGTGCAGACTCCGGCGGTAAATGTTCGACATCACCTCATCGCCCCAGTCCTGACCGATCGCGAGCCAGCGCGAATGCGCGTGCTCCAGAAAATCAACATACCCCGCATCGTGCACCGCCAGCACAGGCTCTAGCCCATGATCCTGCGGCTCGCGGATATCAAAGCCCATCTCTTGCATCGCCAGCAACAAACCGTCCAAGCGCATCGGAATCTCTTGCGGCGTGCGCATCTGGCCGCGCGACAAATACGTCTTGGGGTGGTGCAGGGTCTGGTCTGGGTGGTAGTAGGTGCGCATGAACATCTCCAAGTAAGCCCCGCCTTTGTCCCTCGAACGCCTGGGTTTGGCTATCGCTTGGGTGACCCCC
>CAYZHE010000044.1:0-3809 GCA_964478285.1 uncultured Burkholderiaceae bacterium | reverse complement strand
GTAAAGCCAGACTAGGCCGCGCAGGTGCGCAGGCACCGCTGCCTGTGTCAGCGGTGGCTTTGTCCACCTGGGAGGTCTCCAAGTGGCAGGGGTTGCGGTCGATCAAACCGTCACAGAAACCGCGTCTCGAGCAGGCGTCAAGCTGGCACCCCAAGCCATCTTGAGTGCAGAGGGTGGGCAATGGGCATCAGGCTTTGATGCAGGAAGCCTCAAAGTGGTTGTGGAGTATGCAACCACCAGTGACACCATCGGATTTGCAACAGGCAGTGGCGTTTCGTATAACGCAAGCACGCAAGCCGTGAGCATCGACGGCGTCCAAGTGGCTGCGGTGGACAGTGCCCTGAATGGGGTCGGCCGTGTGGGAGAGTTGGCGATGACATTCAGCTTTGCGAATGCTGGCGCCGCATATGCAACGAATCAGTCACAAGCTGATGCTGTGCAGACCATCATGCAGAGCTTGATGCTCACGTCCAATACCCATGCTCCCTCTGCTCTTGATCGTGCGATCACTCTGACATTAACGGATGCGTTAGGGCACACCGCGGATGTGAACAGTGGCTTGCGCATCACACCTGAAGCCGATACCGCGACGGTTGGAGGACGCCTCTACATCACAGGTACCGAAGCGATCGAGACGCTGGTGGGAACGACGACCGATGAAACCATCATTGGATACAACGGAGCTCCGACTGCGGACAACATGGTCAGTGTGTATGACGCATCTTTGTTCGGCGATACGCTGACGGGAGGAGGCGGGGCAGACATCTTCAAGTGGTTAGAGCAGCAGTACACGATGTCTGATGCGGCCGACAAGATCACTGACTTTGGCCTGAAAGGCGGCACGGGAACAAGCCAAGGCGCAGCAGAGGCTGACATTTTGGACATTGCTGATCTGCTCAAAGGCTATACCAGTAGCAGCACCTTGTCCGATTTTGTCCAAGCAGTCGCCGTCGATGGCAAGCTTCAAGTCCAAGTTGACTTGGACGGCAAGACTAATGGCTCTGCGTTCGAAAAGTCTTGGTTTATGACGCTGGAAAACGTGAGCGTGAATGGCAGCAAGGACATACTTGTGAATAACGCGACGGTGCTGACGGATGTACCTGGATTGAGTGGCAACCTTAAGTTGAACCATTTCATTGACCAGTTGGTTCATGACCATCAACTGACGGTGCTTTAAGCCATCTGCCCTTCACCTCGTGTATGCGATAGCCGTATCTCATACACGAGGTGCAAGTGGTAGGAGACGAATCTTTGGCATCTCTACATACCCCTCTTATGGTGCAAATTTCGGACACGAAGACGCGCTCAACTGCACCTATCTCGCTCACAAGTGAGAGATGTACTTTGCTATCGACATCGCCGCACACGCCACTTTTCTCAGCGACGACGGATGGCATGGGGTCCTCAATCACGACCGCACAGATCTCCTGGGGCGATCCAGACGGGATGGCGCAAGACCGCGATCGCCAGAGATTGAACGCAGCCAGACACAGGGCGATTCAGAGAACATCAAAGTGGCTAGCGATCGCCGTGCTTGTCGCGTTTGGAAGCAATGCCTGGGCGAAGAAGATCGATGTTTATGACCTTAAAGGTTTGATCTGGGAATCCACACAAAATCATCCATCTGTGCTTCATTTGCGAGAGTTGCTGCGCTCAGCCGAAAGTGACGTGGACTACTCAAAGCGCCAGTACTACCCAGATGTCAGTCTGTCCGCGGCTTACCACGAAAGCGCCAACACAGGATCGCTGATTGTGAAACAGCATCTCTGGGATGGCGGCACTCTGAAGGCCGGCGTTGATGTCGCCAACAAGAATGTCGATCTGGCGCGAGCGACGGTGGACGAGCAGACCCAGAGCATTGCGGTGCGCACCTTAGATGCTTGGCGAACATTTGTATTGACTCAACAGAAGGCACTCATTGTTGATCAAGGTATCAGTCGTCTCCATGCATTGCGCCAAATGATGCAGCGCCGCGTCGACGCTCAAGTTTCACCCAGAGTTGAGCTAGAGCTGGTGCGCGCGCGCGTGATTCAGTTGCAAGTGGAGCGTGATGCGCTCTTGGCTGATCGTGATTTGGCCGTAGATCGGCTGGCACAGTTGACAGGTGCGGAGATTGACGTCTCGATGCCGGCGAGCCAACTGATGGCGCGGTGGGCCGACTTGATCAGTCGAGGATGGCGGCAACCCACATCTGACGCCTTGAAGACGCTAGGCGATGAGCAGCCAAGCGTGCGACGCAGTCGACTAGAGGCTTCGGTTGCCAGTGCCGAGGTGCAACAAAGAGAGGCCAATCAGTGGCCACAGATTTACTTGCAATACCAACAAGGTGTGGGCACCCCAATCACCAATGAAAAAAAGCTTGTGCTCGGAGTGAGCTATGTGCCTGGCGCTGGGTGGTCGAGCCAGTCGTTGTTAGATGCAGCCTTGGCGCGATCACGCGCCAAAGCATTCGCAAGCCTGTCCAGCCTTAGAGAGGCAAGAGAAAACATTGAAGCCAAAGTTCAGGCAATTCGACGCGCCGAAACATTGGCGAAGTCTTGGCAACCGAGCGTCACTGCATCTGAATCTCTGCTGGCGTCATATCAGCGCCAATTTGTGGCGGGTAGAAAGACATGGCAAGAGGTATTGACGCAATTGCACGAGCTCAATCAAGGGCGGCAGTCACTGCTCGATGTTCAAGTCACGTGGGTTGCATCGCAAGCAGAAGTTGAGCTGATGAAGGCCGCGACTTCAGGCGCATCTCGGTTTGCTGATGGTTGGTATCAGACACATTTTGAGTTGAGCGAGCCGACAGTGGATTCGTCAGACAAGGGGTCGGCTGCTGGAGAGCCGGCTGGCATGAAACCAGGGAAGCCATTTTGAAACTCAAAGATTGGTGCGAGTTGAACGACGGAAAACAGACACTCGATCTCATGACAAAGAAGTCCAATGAAAGATAAGTTAGAACTTGCTTGGGCGTTTGCTGCATTGTCCCGAGCACAAGGGGTCTCGGTGGATGTGCTGCGAATGGAGAGTGCGTTTGCAACATTTTCAAACGACCTCACGGATGACGAGGGCCTGCAGAACCTCTGCGCAAGAATTGGCTTTACGCCGCCCGCTCGCGCGAACACAGTAGATCCAGCGCAATTGCCGCTGTTGCACAAGTCTTCTAAGTTGGGTTGGGGCTTGATTTTGAACCGACGCGCGGACGGTGCCTGGTTGTTTCGGCACGAGTCCGGTGAAGAGTGGCTTGCAGTTTTGGATCGAGATAGCGCCACCTACCGAACACGCCCACTGGCCAACGAGCACGATACAGATCACCAAACGTTTGCAGGCCAAGTCAAGTCAGCAATGAGGCGCCATCGAGCGACTCTCATCGAAGCGGGTCTCGCTACGGTGGTGGTCAACATGCTGGCATTGGCGGTCTCTTTGTTTTCAATGCAAGTCTACGACCGCGTGATTCCGACCGGCGCAGCGGGGACGTTGTTTGTGCTGCTTAGCGGGGTCGCACTGGTCTTGGTGTTGGACCTTGTCATCAAGTTTGCGCGGTCGAGGATCATGGACGCGGTCACCATGGGAGTAGATGAAAGCCTCTCGCGGAGCATCTTCCAACGGTTGTTGGCTGTTCGGGTGGATCAATTTCCAGGTTCAGTGGGAAGCTTAGCGGCTCAACTCAGAGGGTATGAGTCGATTCGTGCGTTTTACACGACAACGACTTTGTTTGCACTGATTGATCTGCCGATGGGACTCATTTTTGTCTCGCTCATGGCATGGATTGGGCACGTTTACGTGGCACTTGTTCCGCTTTTGGTCGGTTCGATTGCGCTGTT
>CAYZHE010000043.1:0-4344 GCA_964478285.1 uncultured Burkholderiaceae bacterium | reverse complement strand
ATACAGGCGCTTGCAACACCAAGTAATCCGCGCTGACGAGTATCAATCCTCCATGCATCGCGCTAGTCAGTCAATTGACCGTCAATAGTGCGGCGAAGGCTTGCGACGCAGCGCCCCCAACACACAGTCCGCTACGCGATCTGGCGCCTCATGCAAAACCCAATGGGAGGCATCGGCGAAAGGGTGGATACGCAAATCATCCACGCTGTCAGAAAGTCCCTCTAACAGACTCGGCCTCAAGGCGGCATCCTGCAACCCCCAGATGACATCTGTAGGTACTCGCACGTGCGTCATTTCAGGCGGCAGTTCCAGTGCCATCACCGCATCTTGTGGGGTCAGCGGAGGTTTGAGCTGAGATTGCTGATAGTAGGCACATGGCCCTTTCAAGCCTTGCGCCCAGATCGCTTCATGTGCCTGCTTGAGTTCAGCTGTCAACCAATTGGGAGCGTGACTGGCGCCGTCTGAATGGCGCATTAAAAATCCCCACAGCTTCTCAAATCCGTTGGCGCTCAAGCGCTCAGCGGCATCCTCTCTGGATAAATAATGCATGTAGGCACTGGCCGCTTGCTGCTCAGGGTCTGATTGCAAAGCCCTCAAAAAAGTAGCTGAGTGCGGTGAGTTGATGGCAATGAACCGTTCCATCAATTCAGGATGCTGGGCTGCCACTCCCCACGCCAGGGCGCCGCCCCAATCGTGCGCAATCAAGCCCGCCACCGGCTGAGCACTGACCGCCCGGAGCAACTCGACAATGTCTTGGGTCAAAAATTTGGCGCGATATGCGCTGGGTTCGGTGGGCTGACTTGAGCCGCCAAATCCGCGCAGGTTCGGAGCAACGCAACGCCAGCCTTGCTCGGCTAGTGTGCAAGACAAGGCATCCCACACAAAAGCGCCTTGAGGGAAGCCGTGCAACATCACCACCACTGGGGCATCGGCAGCACCTCGCACGCGGCACTCGAGGCGGATACCGTGTGCCAACTCAATGGGTTCAATCGTCAATGGATAAGTCATGCGGCCATTGTGATGAAGTTGATGTCAGCGCTTGTCACCTTCGGGATCGGGCTGCCGCTCAAATCGAGGGCGTCGAGCACCATCTATGGTGACGAACTCGTTGAACATCCGCGCGGGTCTTACCCACAAACCATGCGATCCGTACAAAGCCCGATAAACCACCATGATCTCCAACGACTCACTGTGGCGCGCCAGTTCAAGCACCTCGTACAGGCCACCTTTGTAGTGGCGATACAAGCCTGCGGATACTTTTTCATCAGATTGAATGGGGGGCAAATCCTGATCGCCAGCAGACACGGGAACTCCTCCGAAACATGCACATAAAAAAAGCCCCTTCCTGTTCTGGAAGGGGCTTTATATGGAGCGGGATAAGAGGCTCGAACTCTCGACCTATACCTTGGCAAGGTATCGCTCTACCAACTGAGCTAATCCCGCAAACTGTAAGCAACCGCAATGGCGATTGCATGAATGTTTGGCCGTGCATCAAAGCAGTCTCGCATTATAGCATAGAGATTTTTGCTGTCTTAGGAAATTTTTTAATTTTTTTGTTTCCCAACATCACACGGGCCAACCGTTTGATGTCTAGACGTACCTCGAACTCAATTTTAGCGCTGGTAAACCACACTCATGTCCAGCCATTCCTCTGGGTTTCAGTCCTCTCCTGCCCCTCCTTCACTCTCAACGTCTGAGTCTGCTCTGGCTCAGGCCAATCGCCTGCTCACCCTCATTGACACTGAGTTTGAAGCGCTCAAGAAACAAGATTTGGCAGCTTTTGAGGCGATTCAGCCCGAAAAGTTAGATTTATTGACTCAACTGGACTCTTTGGCTCAAAAGATCCAACAAGATCAGGTGGGTGACACCAGCACCGAACAATGGGCCCAATTCAAAGACACGATTCGCCGCTGTCAAGATGGTTATAGGCGCAATGAGACGCTGATCAGCCGCCAATGGATGACGATTCGTGGCGCCCTGCGTGCTTTGTCAGGGGCGACAGGGCCTGAGTCCGTCGAGATGTATGACCGCCTTGGTCAACTGACCAACCACGCGAGGCGCGATCGCTACAACGAAGCCTGAGCGAATCTTGCCCGCAATCGACCTCATCAAGGTCGACTCACTCGCTCGCTTTTTCTCGTCCGCCCTTGCTGCTTTGAGGGCGCTCTCGCCCTGCGACCAAAAGACTTCAGGCCATCGAATTTGCGGACTCAGCTGCTTGCATTGCAACCTGCCGAGAACGCAACGATATGAGCTAGTCTTTGCTCATCAATGCGTGTGAGGTCATGAGGCTTAAAAATATCAAGGGTATGGTTACGCCATAGGACCAGCGCACACCTGCATGTTCAGCAATAAATCCGAGCGTAGGCGGCGCGAGCAAGAAAATGACAAAGCCGTATTGGGCCATTGCTGCGACGTTGATGGTCGATGATCTGTCTGTGCGCTGTGCCGCCGCTGACATCGCCAATGGGAATACCGCACTAGAGCCAATACCCAGCAGGGCGAAGCCTATCATGGCGTACCAAGGCGCGGGAGCAAAGCTCACCAGCGTTGTCCCTGCGAGCAGCACGACAAGCAATACGCGAACCACGGATACGGGGCCAAAGCGCTGTACAAATCCGTCAGCCAAAAAGCGGGTGACGGCCTGCGCCAGCGCCACCGTTGAAACGGCTGTTGCGGCAAACGCCGCCTCTTGGTTGAATACGTCGCGCATGTAGATGGCAGACCAATCAAACCCCGCACCCTCGAGCAGCAGCGCGGATGCACACACCCCAACCAATAACCAAATACCCTTTGTCGGCGAGACCCACCCAGGGTTGCGTTGTTCTGGTGCCGCAATGATTCGCGCTGGTGCTGCATCAAACTTTCCCAAAAGCAACACGGTCAGCACAACCACAATCACCACGGACGCCCACAGCTGCAGTTGCGGAGATACACCCCAGTGCGTCACAGCAGCACTGAACGTGCCGGCGGCAAAAAAACCGAAACTCCAAAACGCGTGTGATCGGTTCATGATGCGGCGCTTGAGTTGGTGCTCGACTCGGTCAGCCTCCAGATTGACGAAGGTTTCAATGCAGCCGATGACAAGGCCCGCGAAAAACAATGCCACAAACATCATCATTGGCGTTTGCGTGTGAGACGCCAGCGCAAAGAAAATGGGGGTGATGGGCAGAAGCACCAGCAGCAAGCGCCGGTGACCAAATCGCTCTACCCTCGGCACAATCAAGGTCAGTGATGTCATGGTTCCGACCGAAATACCGATCAGCGCCAAGCCCAATGCAGACTCACCAATCCCCATTTGGGTCCGGATGTCAGGCAAGCGTGGAAACAAGCCCCCTAAGCTGAAGGCATACAAGAAGAAAGCCGCAAAAACACGCCAATGCGGAGCTGTAGACACGCCAATCCGGCGCACGAAATTATCAGATGTTGAAAGCACATGAAACCTTTGGTTGGGTGAAGCAACGATTCAACATGTGAGCGGCCGTGATTCGTGAACCAAGTCAAAAACCAAGATGCCGCTTTCGCCACCATCCGCAGCTGCGACCAGAGCGGCGCCCATCTCTTGATGGCGACTATCTTGTTGGTAAACCTTCAATGCTTGGGCATCCGCAAATCGGGCAATAAAGCCATGATCAAAGCCGCGCCCTTTGGATTCAAAGGGGGTATTGCTGCCAGCGATAAGACTCAGCAATCCATCAATACTCCCGACCAAGCCCTGAAACGCTTGCACCAAAGCCAAGCGTTGCTCTTGACTGACGCTGGCTTTGAAGCGCACAAAGACGCAGTGTTCAATCATGGGGCAATGTCGTGTACAGCGAAAACGTGAGGGCTACAGGTGCAAAGCTCATCGTTGGCATGGGCTACAAACTGGCCGACTCAGACTGACTCAAACCAGTCGTTCAACAGCGTCGCGGTGTGGCGTTCGATGATGTTGGTTGCCGAGCGTGCAACACAAATATCAAAAGCACCCGCCTGCGCAAGCCACCCCTGTCGCGACGAGTCGAATGCCGCAAACGAGCGCATATTCAGCATCAGGGTGACCCGAACAGAGGCTCCCGCTTCGAGGTGGACCTTGCCAAACGCTTTGAGTTCTTTCTCGGGACGCTCTAATTTCGATTCACAATCTGCAACATAGACCTGCACCACTTCGCTTCCAGCACGTGTGCCTGTGTTGCGCACCATAAGTGATACTGCGACGCTATCGCCTGGCTCAAATGTCGCTGTACTCAGAGCGATGTCTTCAAATACAAATTGGGTATAGGACAAACCGTGGCCGAAAGCAAAAGCAGGCTCAATGCGATGCGCGTCATAGTGGCGGTAGCCAATCAGCAGCTCTTCTTTGTA
>CAYZHE010000042.1:0-5660 GCA_964478285.1 uncultured Burkholderiaceae bacterium | reverse complement strand
CAATCGTGCCTACGTTTACGTGCGGCTTTGTCCGCTCAAATTTGTCTTTTGCCATCTTTTGCGCTCCAAAACAGAATGCCGAAGTAGAAATTTATGGTGCCCATGGCGCGGATCGAACGCGCGACCTCTCCCTTACCAAGGGAGTGCTCTACCACTGAGCCACATGGGCCTTGGCAGACCAGCGCGAGCCAGCCTGCAAAAACCGTTTCGCCACCAGCCGCCACTGACATGGAGCGGGAGACGGGAATCGAACCCGCGTCATTAGCTTGGAAGGCTAAGGTTCTACCATTGAACTACTCCCGCTGAAGGCGGTAGAGCAGTCCTAGTCTCTTGCTCTCGCCGATAGCATGCTGGTGGAGGGAGTTGGATTCGAACCAACGTAGGCGTAAGCCAACAGATTTACAGTCTGCCCCCTTTAGCCACTCGGGCATCCCTCCATAGCGAGCCAGAGATTATGCCATGAAAAAGTCAGGCTCCGCTAGCCTTCGCCGCTTTTTGCAATTTGGGGTCGGTGCAATGGCGGCCCTGGTCACCACCGAATGGGGGTCTGTCCGTTGTCGGCGAGCCACCGATTGATCTGGCTGAAATGCCCGCAGCCTACAAATGGCACAGGGGGCCGTCTCGCAGACAAGGGAGAAGGATGGTTGGCCATCCACACGTGATGCTGGGGCGCATGAATGAGCGGGGCGAGCTTTTGAGCGTCGGCCCCCCACAGGACAAAAGCAGTAGGCTTGGCTTGGTTGTGAACGGCCTGCAACACCCCTTGGCTCAATGGCTCCCAACCCCAGCCTCGGTGGCTTCCAGGGGCGTCTCTCTCTACGGTGAAGACCCCATTCAGCAGCAACACCCCTTGGGCGGCCCAAGGCTCGAGCTGACCGTCCTTGATGCAGGTTTGTCCGCAGTCGCGGGTTACTTCTTCCAGAATGTTGCGCAACGATGGAGGGCGCCTTTGCCCAGGCCCTACTGAAAAAGCCAAGCCATTGGCCTGCCCAGGCTGGTGATAAGGGTCTTGCCCAACGATGACGACTTTGACCTCCTCTAACGGTGTCAAAGCGAGCGCTCGCAGCGGCGTCGGGGGATAGATTTGGGCACCCCGCTCGAGCGACTCTGCCAACCGGAGCTTCAAAGCAGCACCTGCTTGAGTTCGCCAAAAGTCTGCGACAAGCTGATCCCATCCGCCGCCGACCATCGGTGCGCTCAAGGCATCCACCGATAGACCACTGCACTCGGCGGCCCACAGCGAAGTTTGTCGGATCATGGATTGGGTCGATTCAAGGCCAAAGCCACAGCCTCAAAAAACGTGGAATCCGAGAGGCGTCAGGCGCTGAACAGCGCTTTGAGCGCCTGCCCGGGTTGCGGAGCGCGCATGAATGCTTCGCCCACCAAAAAGGCATGGATGCCTTCGGCCCGAAGTCGCGCAACGTCGGCGGCTGTGCTGATGCCCGACTCCGTGACCAGGGTCTTGTTGGCGTCACACAGGGCCTTCAACGCGACGCTGGTTCCAATGTCCACTTCAAAGGTCCGCAAATTGCGGTTGTTGACTCCCACCAAAGGGGTCTTAAGCTTCAGTGCACGCCGCATCTCCTCGGCATCGTGAACCTCGACCAACACCGCCAACCCCAAGTCCTGCGCCAATGCTTCCATGGAACTCATCTGAGCATCGCTCAAGCACGCCGCGATCAACAAGATGCAGTCAGCGCCCATGGCTCTGGCCTCCCACACTTGGTACTCGTCGATCATGAAGTCCTTGCGCAAGACAGGCAGGGAGCACGCGGCACGGGCTGCTTGCAAATAAGCAACCGACCCTTGGAAAAAATCGCGGTCTGTCAGCACGGAAAGGCAAGCCGCTCCTCCGTGCTCGTAACTCTGTGCGATCTCTGCGGGCTCAAAAGGATCGCGCAGCAGCCCTTTTGAAGGGCTGGCCTTTTTCACCTCGGCGATCACAGCCGCGATGCCTTGACTGGCCCGCGACGCCACCGCGCCCGCGAAATCTCTTGTTGGCCCTGCTTCCAGCACTTGAGCTCGCAGCGCGGCAAGCGGGGTTTGCTCCAGCGCCTCGAGCACCTCCTGTTTTTTGCGGGCTACGATGGTTTGCAGGATATCGCTCATATTGAAGTCCTCTTGCCTCAGGCGGTCTGACAGAACGCGCGCCACTTTTCTAGGACCTGCAGGGCCGCGCCGCTGTCCAATGCCGCCTCCGCTTTGTGTAAACCAGCTTGAATCGAGTCGCACACATTGGCTGCATACAGGGCGACGCCTGAGTTGAAAATCACAATGTCCCGCGCTGCGCCTCGCTCACCTTGAAGCACAGACATCAGCATCGCTTGTGATGCCTCAGGCGTATCGACTTGGATGGCGCGTTGCCCCGCCATTTGCATGCCGAAGTCTTCTGGGTGAATTTCGTACTCGGTGACCTGTCCATCCTTCAATTCGCCCACCAACGTGGATGCACCCAGCGTGACTTCATCCATGCCATCACGGCCGTAAACCACGATGGCATGGTCAGCGCCCAAGCGCTGCAATGCACGCACTTGGATGCCCACCAAATCAGGGTGAAACACACCCATCAAGATGTTGGGTGCGCTGGCTGGGTTGGTCAAAGGTCCCAGGATGTTGAACAGCGTGCGTACACCCATTTCTTTGCGAACTGGGGCCACATTTTTCATCGCCGGGTGATGGTTAGGAGCAAACATGAATCCCAATCCAATCGACTCGATCGACGCTGCAATGCGTTCAGGCGATTGAACGATATTGATGCCCAAGGCTTCGAGGACGTCAGCGCTGCCAGACTTGCTGCTCACGCTGCGGTTGCCGTGCTTGGAGACTTTGGCGCCAGCAGCAGCAGCGACAAACATCGAACAAGTTGACACGTTGAAGGTGTGAGAGCCATCGCCACCAGTCCCCACAATGTCGACCAAATGCGTCTTGTTTTTGACTTCGACCTTGGTTGAAAACTCGCGCATGACTTGGGCTGCTGCGCTGATTTCGCCGATGGTTTCTTTCTTGACACGCAAGCCGGTGATGACAGCCGCCGCCATCACTGGAGACATTTCACCCTGCATGATCAGTCGCATCAGATGCAACATTTCGTCATGGAAAATTTCTCGGTGTTCAATGACGCGTTGCAGCGCTTCTTGGGGCGTAATCATGCGGCCTGCTCCTGTGTTTTAGCTTGCTGAGCTTGGTTCAAAAAGTTCTGTAAAAGCGCGTGTCCATGCTCAGAGAGAATGGACTCAGGATGAAACTGCACGCCCTCTATCGGCAAACTGCGATGCCTCACCCCCATGATCTCACCATCACTGGTCCAAGCGGTGATCTCTAACTCTGCCGGAAAGGCTTCGCGCGCAATGGACAAGGAATGGTAACGATTCACTGTATAGGGTGACGGGAGTCCTGCGAACACGCCTTGCCCTGTGTGTTCGATCAAGCTGGTCTTGCCATGCATCAGCTGTTGGGCGCGGACAATGCGTCCGCCAAACACCGCGCCGATGCTTTGATGACCCAAGCACACGCCAAGGATTGGCATTTTGCCGGCGAAGTGTTGGATTGCCGCCATCGAAATGCCGGCTTGCGGTGGATCACACGGCCCAGGAGAAATCATCAGGCAATCCCCTCGCGCTGCCTCGAGGTCCTCGAGGGTCACCTCGTCATTGCGAAACACGATGACTTCGGCGCCCAATTCACCAAAATACTGAACCAGATTGAAGGTAAAACTGTCGTAATTGTCGACCACGACGAGTCGAATGGTTTGCTGTGACATGGCTTACTCCAGTCCGCGTTCAACGAGTTCCGCTGCGCGCAAGAGCGCGCGAGCCTTGTGCTCCGTCTCTCTCCATTCCATCTCAGGCACAGAGTCGGCAACCACCCCAGCGGCGGCTTGAACATAGAGAGTTTGATTTTTGATGACGCCTGTGCGAATCGCAATCGCAACATCCATGTCACCTGCAAAGCTCAAGTACCCGCACGCCCCACCGTAGACGCCCCGTTTGTTTCGCTCAAGCTTGTCGATGATTTCCATGGCGTGTACCTTGGGCGCCCCTGAAAGCGTCCCCGCAGGAAAGCACGCGCGCAAGACGTCCATGTTGTCTAGGCCTGGACGCAACACCCCTTCGACGTTGCTCACGATGTGCATCACGTGGCTGTATCGCTCGATGCCGAACTGCTCGGTCACTCTCACACTGCCCGTTTGTGCAATGCGTCCGATGTCGTTGCGGGCCAAGTCAATCAGCATGACATGTTCGGCGCGCTCTTTGGGATCATTCAGCAGGTCTTGCTCAGCCGCCAAGTCAGCCTCAGGCGTCTCGCCACGAGGCCGCGTACCAGCCAAGGGGCGAATCGTGACCTTTTCCCCCGCGGGTGTGTGCTCTTGGCGAACCAAAATTTCGGGCGATGCCCCAACGACTTGAAATTCTCCAAAGTCGTAGAAGTACATGTACGGACTGGGATTCAGACTGCGCAATGCGCGATACAGCGAGAGTGGCGGAGCGACAAATGGCTTTTGCAAGCGCTGACCGATCACGACCTGCATGAACTCGCCGGCCTCGATCAAGGACTGAGCTTCTTGCACTGCGGCCTCTAAATCAGCTTTGGGGTAGTCACGCACCACTTCAGTGGGCGTATAGCCCCCCAGCGGAGGGGGCGTGACGGGTTGTGACAACCGATCCATCAAGATGGCCAAGCGTGCTGCCGTGCGTTGGTATGCCCCGTCTTCCTCTGGATTGGCGTAGGCAATCAAATACAAGCGCCCCGACAAGTTATCAATCACCGCAACTTCTTCGGTCTGCATCAAATAAATATCTGGCAAACCCAAGTCATCAGGCGGGCAGGTGTGCGCAAGCTTTTTTTCGATGTGACGTACGGTGTCGTAACCGAAATATCCTGCGAGTCCACCACAGAAACGCGGCAAGCCAGGAATATCCGGCACCTTAAAGCGTGCTTTGTATTTGGTCACGGCGTCTAAAGGGTTGCCGCGCAATGTTTCAATCACCACCCCGTCTTGAAAGACTTCGGTTTTCGCCTCGGCACCAAAATCCGACGCACACAACCAAGTGCGAGCGGGAAGTCCAATGAAGCTGTAACGGCCAAAGCGCTCACCACCCACCACAGACTCCAAGAAAAAGCTGTGGCGCCCTCCATCAGACTGCGCGAGTTTGAGATACAGCGAGAGCGGTGTCTCTAAGTCGGCAAAAGCCTCTGCTACGAGAGGAATGCGGTTGAACCCCTGTTGAGCAAGGGATGAGAATTCTGATTCTGAAATCATGCTGCACCTAAAGAAAACGATCGGTATTCGTGTGGCGCTGCTGCCTCGTCGGCGCCACTTGGAACTGGCTATCGCCATTCGACGTGGCTAGTCACGCCACCCCAATATCAGGTTCGCCAGGGCCAAGCTCCTCGGTCGTGCTGACCTGAAGCAATACTTTGGTGCATAAACATGACTCGAGTTTAGCCGATTTGAGCGATGGCTTTTCCATTCAAGCCTCGCAAGATTCGCTAGCGACGTTCGCCAAGCGAGGATTGTTTGCGGCGCGCCACGCGTCTCAACGGTTGGCGCGCGCTGTGGAGTTTGGCGGCTAGAATGTCGTCCATGCGGGCGTAGTTCAATGGTAGAACTTCTGCTTCCCAAGCAGATAGCGTGGGTTCGATTCCCATCGCCCGCTCCA
>CAYZHE010000041.1:0-6577 GCA_964478285.1 uncultured Burkholderiaceae bacterium | reverse complement strand
CCAAGACGGCGATATCGCCGTGGTCACCCTCAACCGCCCGCAGGCGCTCAACAGCTTAGACCCGCAGATGCACGAGGACTTGCGTGCCGCGCTGGATGCGATTGAGGCCAAGCCGGAGATTCGAGCTTTGGTGCTGACCGGCGCAGGTCGCGGTTTTTGTGCCGGGGCTGATTTGTCGAGTTTCGATTTCACGCCGGGAGAGGACATGGTGGCACGCGCCGATCCAGGTCCTGTGATCGAGCGTTTGTTCAATCCCACCACACGTCGCCTGACGGCGCTTCGGATGCCCACCATTTGCGCGGTCAACGGTGTTGCCGCGGGTGCGGGGGCATCGCTGGTGATGGCGTGTGATATCGTGATTGCTGCGTCGAATGCGAGTTTTATTCAGGCGTTTTCCAAGATTGGTCTGATCCCTGATGCGGGTAGCAGTTGGCTGTTGCCGCACCGGGTCGGGCTGGCGCGCGCATTGGCGCTGGCCATGACAGGGAACAAGGTCTCGGCTCAAGAGGCCAAAGAGATGGGCATGATTTGGGAAGTCGTGGACGGCGATGGCTCGGTGGCGTTGGCGCAGGCTGAGGCGATGGCGCATCAGTTGGCGCTGATGCCCACGCGCGCCTTGGTGGAGACGCGCCACCTGATTCGACAGGCAGCCCATCGCGACTTTGACAGCCAGTTGGATGCCGAGCGAGATATGCAATCGGCTTTGGGCAAGACACACGACTATTTTGAGGGGGTCAAGGCGTTTTTAGACAAACGTGCCCCTCAGTTCAAAGGAGAGTGAATGGACGCGCAAGCCTTGGCCGCTGAAGTCGGTCGCTCGATGTTTGCCGAAGATGTAGCCAGCCAGCAGACCTTGGGCATGGAGTTGCTTTCGTGCGAGCCCGGACGCGCCGTGATGCGCATGGCGATCAAGCCGCTGCATTTGAACGGTCACAAGATCTGCCATGGTGGCTTCATCTTTACTCTCGCGGATTCGACGTTTGCATTTGCCTGCAACAGCCGCAACATCGCGACCGTCGCTGCAGGGGCGTCTATTGAGTTTTTGCGTCCAGTCCAAGTGGGCGATGTGCTCACTTGTGTGGGCGAAGAGCGCCACCAATCGGGGCGCCACGGGATCTATGACATGAAGGTCACCAACCAACAAGGTGAGGTGGTGGCCGAGTTTCGAGGCAAATCAGCCCAAATCAAGGGAACGGTGATTCCACAATGACACAGCCCAAGCCAACCACTGACTTGCCACTCGATCCGATCGAGACCGCTAGCCGAGACGAGCTGCAGTCCCTGCAACTCAAGCGCCTCAAGGCGACGCTGCACCACGCCTACGCCCATTCATCGGTATACCGCGCCAAGTTCGATGCTGCTGGGGTGCACCCGGATGACTTGAAGTCGCTGGCGGATTTGTCCCGTTTTCCGTTTACCGTCAAAACCGATTTGCGTGACAACTACCCCTTTGGGATGTTCGCCGTGCCCCGCGAACAGGTCGTGCGCATCCATGCGTCCAGCGGTACCACGGGTAAGCCGACAGTGGTGGGCTACACGCAAAACGACATCGATACCTGGGCGCATTTGGTTGGTCGTTCGATGCGCGCGGCTGGCGCGCGGCGGGGGGACATGGTGCATGTTAGCTATGGCTATGGCTTGTTCACAGGAGGCTTGGGCGCGCACTACGGGGCTGAGCATTTGGGGCTGACAGTGGTGCCTTTTGGTGGCGGTCAGACCGAGCGCCAGGTGCAGTTGATCCAAGACTTCAAGCCCGACATCATCATGGTCACGCCCTCGTATATGTTGGCGATTGCCGACGAGTTCGAGCGCCAGGGCATCGACCCCACCAGCACGTCCTTGCGATTGGGGATTTTTGGTGCTGAGCCTTGGACCAACGAGATGCGCGCAGCGATCGAAAAACGCATGGGCATCGATGCAGTCGATATCTATGGCCTGTCCGAAGTCATGGGGCCAGGGGTCGCCAACGAATGTGTCGAGACCAAGGATGGTCCGACCATTTGGGAGGATCACTTCTACCCAGAAATCATCGACCCCGAAACTGGCGAGGTCTTGCCCGATGGCGAGATGGGTGAGTTGGTGTTCACCAGCTTGACCAAAGAGGCGCTCCCCATCATCCGCTACCGCACGCGTGACCTGACGCGTTTGCTGCCCGGCACAGCGCGCACGATGCGACGCATGGAAAAGATCACTGGCCGCAGCGACGACATGATGATTGTTCGCGGCGTCAATGTGTTCCCCTCGCAGATCGAGGAGTACATCCTCAAGTCCGACGCCTTGGCTCCGCACTATCAATGCGTGTTGACCAAAAAAGGGCCGCTCGATGTCTTGACCGTCAAGGTCGAAGCGCGCCCCGGACTCGACCCCAACAGCGCCGTTGCCAAACAGGCGGCGCAGACACTGGCGCATCAGATCAAGACCTATGTTGGCTCCAGCGCAGAGATTGACGTCTTGGGTGAGGGCGGGGTTGAGCGCAGCATGGGCAAAGCCAAGCGCGTGGTTGACTTGCGCTGATCTCAGCAGCTTGATGCACCGCAGCGCGGTCGCAATAAATGAGCAGTAAAGATGCTGCGCCGCCCCGCGTTACTGCGCGGCGCGGGTCAGTTTGGCAGCGCGCGCAGGGGCTGGCCACTCGCCTTGCAACTGGCGCACGCGACCGTCGCGTGCGACCCAAGCTTTGAAACTGCGCGAGGATGCCATCCACTGTTTGACCTCAGCCAGTTTGCGCACCCGTGCGTGCTGGCGACCCACTTGCACTGACAACCACTCATCACCCGCACACAAGCCCATCGCTTCGCCTGCGCCACCACGCAACACGTGTGTGATGTGCAAGCCCGCGTGGTCTTCACGCACCCGAATCCCGAGGCGCTGCGCCAGCGGTGCGTCGACCCAGGTGACTTTGACGCCGAGGGTGTTCAGGGCGTGCTCAACGGGCAGTGCATCGGTGCTGTGCACCCATGCATCCAACAACCGAGTCACCGACGCCAAGCCCCAGCTGTTCAACACGGCTGAGATATCGGCGTGGCGCATCGGGCCGCCTTGGGTGCGCTGCCACAGCGCGCGCATGAGTTGGTCCAAGTCGAATCCCGCGCGCCGCAACTCCGCATCAAGGCACAAGGCCACCAGGGCCCCCTTGATGTAGTAGCTGACGGTGGCGTTGGGCGTGTTCTCGGTGATGCGGTAGTAGCGCGTCCAAGCATCAAAGCTGGATTGGGCGACGCTTTGCAGCGCCTCGCCGGGGGTCTGCAACACTTGGTTCCACGTCTTGCCCAAAAGTTGCAGGTATTGGTCTACGTCGATCAAACCCGCCCGGCACAGCACCAAGTCGTCGTAGTAACTGGTGAAGCCCTCAAAGAACCACAGCAGCTCGGTGTAGTTCTCGCGGCTGTAGTCGTAGCGGGTGAACGCATCGGGACGCAGGCGTTTGACATTCCAAGTGTGAAAGTACTCATGACTGATCAAGCCCAGCAACTGCACGTAGGGCTGCGTGGCTTGCAGTGGTGCGCTGGGTTGTACACCGTCGGGGTGGCGTTGGGGCAAGTCTTGGCGTGCACACACCAACGCGGTGCTGTTGCGGTGCTCAAGCCCACCATAGGCGTTGTCCGCCGCGTGCATCATGAACACATAGCGGTCCCAGGGTGGCGTGCCGTTTGGACCGTGCCATTGATCAAACTCGGTCTCAATGATGCGCTGGGTGTCGGACACCAGACGCGCCCCATCAAGGTTGGCTGGCGCACCCGTGATGGCCCACACGTGGGGCACACCGCGCACTGAGAATTCGCGCCGCCACATCCGACCTTGGGTCACGGGGCAGTCGGCTAGTTCGTCGTAGTCGGCGCAGCGGTAGTGCCCAAAGCCGTCCGCGTCGATGCGCACAGGCGCCATGCCCGTGACCATTTGCCAATCCGCAGCAGCGGGGTGTTGGGGGCGAGGTAGTTTTACGGCGTGCGGCAGGTGCTCAGCACCAGCCACTTGCAAGACCACACCTGTGCCATTGAAAAAACAGCGCTCATCGTCGACGTAGGCCATGCGCACTGACGGGTCAAAAGCGTAAACCTCATAGCGCAAGACCAAAGGCACACCCGCGCTGGCGTTGATGCGCCAAGATGTTTTATCGAGTGACTTCACCTGCACAGTCTCGCCGGCTTGCTCGGCACGCAGTGACTGCAAATGTTGAGCAAATTCACGCACCATGTAACTGCCCGGAATCCAAACCGGCAAGCGCACTACTTGGCTGGCCGCAGGCTGAGGCACTTTGATCACCACGCTGATGAGATGGGCGTGAATCTGGTGCGCCGCAATCGTGACGTCAATCGCAGCAGGCGATGAAGATGCGTTGCGAGATGTTGTGGGCATGGTGGCAGTCAATGGGTTTAGGCGCTTGGGCTGGCTTGCGGGGTTGGGTGCGGATCAACGGTGCAATTCGTTGAGGCGTTTTTCGATTTCAGCCGCGGGCACGGCACCTGGCACGCGGGAGCCGTCGACAAAGAAAATGGTGGGCGTGCCGGTGATGCGGTGCTTGCGTCCGAACTCAAGGTTGCGATCCAGCGCGCTGGTATCACAACTTGCTTTGGCAGCAGGGGGCTTGATGCCGTCGAGCATCCAGTCTTCCCATGCCTTAGCGGGGTCTTTTGCACACCAAATGCCTTTGGACTTGGTGGCGGAATCTGGTCCCAATACGGGCAACAGCACGACCGTGATGGTGATGTCGCTCATACTCGCCATGTCGCGCTCTAGGCGTTTGCAGTAACCGCAGTTGGGATCCTCAAAGATCACCAGCTGGCGCTTGCCATTGCCTCGCTTGATGGCGAAGCCATCTTTGACTGGCAGATCCTTGAATGGGATCTTGAGCAAATCATTGGTCCGTGCCTCGGTCAGATTGATGCGAGATTTGAGATCAATCAATGCGCCTTGGATCAGAAACTGACCGCTCTCATCCACATACATCACATCGTTGCCCACCCGCAGCTCCATGATGCCTTTGATGGGCGTAGCCATCACCTCAGCATCGGCAGGCAGTTGAGGCAAATGCTGACGCAACTTGGCCATGGTGTCTGCGGCCCACGCAGGTGAGCCCACAACGAACGCGATACTGAGCAACAGACGGGAGATCAAGCGGAAGTTGGACATAGGAAGTTTTCTAAGGAGTGAGGCGTCAAGAATACACAAAAGCGCCAAGCCTCTGCTCTGCGGGGTGATGGGGCTTGCTTTGGGCGGAGTCGCGCCCAGGTCTAGCCTGAGGGGCGAGATTCGATCAAACAGCGGTGGGCGCGCGCACCTCGGCACGCCGTGCTTGAGCCATCGTCCATTGTTTGACCGCGCCCATGCGATCAAACCACTGCATACCAACATTGCGCAGCGTACCCACCAGGGGCAGGCGACTCGCAAATGCCAAAAACAGCGCGTCGGTGGCGGTTTGCATACTCAGTGTCGGGACTGCACGAGCGCGCTCGTATCGACGCAACAAGCGATAGTCGCCGACGGAGCGCCAACCCTCTCGCTGTTCCAACACGCGGGCGAGTTCTGCGACATCGCCCAAGCCCAGGTTCAAGCCCTGACCTGCCAGAGGGTGCACCGTGTGCGCGGTATCGCCAATCAGCGCGACCCCAGGCGCAACCCAGCGATCAGCCCGGCTCAACACCAGTGGCCACGTCGCCACTGGGGCAATGACCTCAGCCTGCCCCATGACATGGTGGCTGGCCTCACTGATGGCTTGACCCAGGGCCTCGGGTGAGGCGTTGCGCCAGGCTTGGGCCTGCGCGCCATCCTGCGACCACACCACTGCCATGTCGCGGCCATCGGGGCCGTCCATCGGCAGCAGTCCCAAAATGCGGTTGCCGTCAAACCATTGCCAGGCGGTCCCGGCGTGGGGTTGTGCCATGCGTACCCGGGTGGCTACGGCGTGGTGCGGATAGCTCACGCTTTGTACTGAAAAGCCAACCAGCGCCCGGGTGGTGGTTGCGCGGCCCTCGCTGATGACCCACAAACTGCCGGGCTTGCGCTCGGGTGCGTGATCGGCGAGCGTGATCTTGGGTTGGGCACGCACCGCGTCTTGCAGGCGTTGAATCACAGCCGGCACATCGACAATCCATGTCAAATCGTCACCCTGCGGCGCATCAAATTGCACGCAGCCTTGGGCGTCGCCAAACACTCGCATTTGCCGCACAGGGGTGGCCACCCTGGAATCTTCGGGCCATGCGCCCACCGCTTGCAACGTGGCTTTACCCGCGTGGTTGATGGCATACGCGCGCACATCGGCCTGGGCAGGCGGGTTCAAGTCGCCCACCAGCGTCACGCGCACGCGTGCCTTGACGAGTGACAGCGCCAGCGCCATGCCGACAATGCCTGCGCCTTGGATGGTGACTTCGTTGGATACAGCCATGCTTCTGATTTTAGTGGGGTGGCGTTTGCCCGAGTTTGAGGGGACTCAAATCCTCCCAGGGGGCGGCTTATTACAATAGCGGCTTGTGAAGCGCATCCGCGCCGGCCCTTCGCGCCCCCAATGAGGGCCGCGGCCTTCTAAAGGACACCCCATGAGTTTGAAATGCGGCATTGTTGGTTTGCCCAACGTTGGTAA
>CAYZHE010000040.1:0-7071 GCA_964478285.1 uncultured Burkholderiaceae bacterium | reverse complement strand
AGAACTTCTGCTTCCCAAGCAGATAGCGTGGGTTCGATTCCCATCGCCCGCTCCATCGATGAAGACCTTGGGATTTCAGCGCTCGCATCAAGCGCACTGCGCTCTAGGGCCTGACGAAATGTGGTGCGGCTGGCGGGGATCGAACCCACGACCCTCGGCTTCGGAGGCCGATACTCTATCCACTGAGCTACAGCCGCATGCTGTTGGCATATCTATCCGCGATTTCAGATGCGCAAGACAAACGTGAAGCCGTGATTCTATCAGTGGCATCGCTATAATCTGTGGCTTGCCAGGGTCAGCCGTATGGCTTGGCCTCGTTTTATTTTGCAGTTCCCTGAGGATCTCATGAGCGATCACCACACCGGCCCCATCACGACGCCCAAGCAATTGTTCTGGGTTTCATTCCTTGCATTCATTGTGCCCGTTTTGATCATCGTGGCGCTGGTGAATTACGTTGTCTCAGATGCAGCGCCAGCAGCAGGTGCCGTGAACCAAGAGTTGGCCCAAGCCAAGCGCTTGCAAAAAGTAGGTACCGTTGAGATTCGCGATGCCAATCGCCCCTTGCGTGAAGGCATTGAAGTATTCAAGAACCAATGCTCGGCTTGTCACACGACTGGCGCGGCGGGTGCCCCCAAATTTGGCGACAAAGGCGCATGGGCCGCTCGTCTCGGTCAGGGCTACGAAGCTCTGTTGACTTCCGCGCTGAAGGGCAAGGGCGCCATGGGTGCGCAAGGTGGCGGGGAATACAACGACCTAGAAATCGGTCGTGCGGTGGTGTACATGGCCAATGAGGTTGGCGGCAAGTTTCCTGTCCCCCAAAAGCCCGCTCAGTGACCTCACACTGCGCTCGAAAAAGCCGGCTCTTGCCGGCTTTTTTATGGAGCTGGGTGCCTTGTGTAACTGAATTGTTTCGCCAGCATCTCTAGGCTGGTCTCTTGCATGGGCCACCGATGATGCTCCCACTCCTCAAGAAACAAGCCCATGTCTTGTGAGCGAATTGCCCCGACGGTTTGCCTGTCGCTTAAGTAGACGCGCCCCTGTGGGTCGGTCCACGCCTGCTCGACGCTGAAGGGCTGACCCGTGTGCGTGACCACTTGGCGCTGTGGATCAAACTGAAGAATCCATGGGCTAAGTTCCAACTCGACGAAGACTTGCTGTGGTCCGTTTTGGAAGTACCACCGTCCGCGCTCATCGCTGGTGTAGTTTCGTCCGATAAATGCAATCAAGCCAGTGTGTTGCAAACGCGACCCTTTGGCTGACTTCGGCGCTGTCGGGTCACCGAATACCCCCGCCAGCTGCGCGGCATCATCTCGCATGTACCAGTCACCCCTGGCGTCCAGTCCCAACCAGCCGAAACACGCGGGCACATTGGGCCATTTTTTCATGGCGGCAACGACCATTTCATCCATCACTTATCCCCTTCGATCTAACCATGCGAGCAATTCCTTGGCCATGGGCTGCAAGCTGCCACGCCAAGTGTGGCCAAGGCCTGCACTGGAATAGCCAACGTGTCCGCCAAAAGTTGGCTGGCAAACCGTCACATGTTCAGACACAGTCACGCCGGCTGTGACGCTCCGGCACGGAACAAAAGGGTCGTTTTTGGCGTTCACGAGCAGGCAAGGGATCCCGACCCGATGCAAACGGGTCTTCGCCGAAGCCTTTTCATAATAGTCGAGAACACCCTTGAAGCCGTGCAGCGGCGCGGTGAACGCGTCGTCGAACGCGGCAATGCTTTGGGCCCGCTGCGCCGCAGATGCATCAAAGGTCCCCGGAAACAGTTGGGCTTTGAGGTGCGCTTTTTGTTTCATGGTTCGCAGAAACATCGGGGTGTAGATGTACCGGTTTGCGCCTCGATGGATCGCCTCTCCGGCTGCCTTGAGATCCAAAGGCGACCCGAGTGCGACCATGGCACTGACCACGCTGCCAGCCATTGACCCATGCTCTCCAGCCCATACCGCGAGTGCATTGCCTCCCAACGAAGCTCCTAAAGCGACGTGGCGGGTCGCCGTGGAGTGTTGCATCGACGCGCGCAGCATGGTGTCAATGTCCACGCTGTCGCCAGAGTGGTAGGCGCGCGGCAGTCGATTCGGCTCACCTGAGCAGCCCCGAAAGTGTGGCACAGCGACGCTCCACCCCATCGCCATCGCTGCGCTCGCTAGCGCCAATGCATAGTGGCTGCGAGAAGAGCCTTCTAGGCCATGGAACACCGTGAGGTGGGTGTTCGGACGGTTTGGTGAAACGACGTCCAGATCGAAGAAATCGCCGTCCTTCAACTCAATGCGATAACGCTGCCACGGAACGGCAGAGGGACGGTCCTCGTTGCCGTGGCTTGCGCGCTCTCCGGTGTGCGCCAACATGGCCGCACCGATGGTTTGGAGGTGACCGCCGATCATCCACCAGGGTGGGCGATGCTCCATGCAGCAGTCCACTTGGAGCTTCAATGGATGGTGGTGGGCGTGACTGGTTGCGCCCCAGTTCTCGCGCCCGATAAACGCATCCTGCCGGGCGTGGCATGGTGCACCTGGATGCGCCAGCCCCGGCTCGTCTTGACAAATACGTTCGTGGCAAAGACTTCAGCCGCGGCAGGCCCCTGGTCTGAGCTGACTTGCACTTCTTCCACCACAGTGTGGACAGCGTAAGACAGATGATCGATGCGGTGGGTTTCAAGCACTGCAACACGCACCGGTCCGTTGGCAAACAAGGCTGCGAACAACTCGCGCACTGCGGCTAAGCCGCTTAGCATCTCTCCCCCAGGAGGGATGCAGATCACATCCTCCTCATCGGTCCAGCACGCCATGAGCAGCTCAAGATCCCCGTGGTTGAGGGCATCGTAGAACTGCTGCTCTACGTCTTCGGCGGAGGATAAATGAAGCGTTGGCTTAGGCATAGGCAGAGTTTATCGCTTCGGTTTTGCAAAAAAAAGACCGAACGAAAGTTCGGTCTTTTGGGGTAGCGCTCAGTGCTGCTTATTTATTGCGGAAGCGACGCAGGGCCGCCAATTGAGCCGCCATCACAGCGAGTTCGGCCTGAGCGGTAGCTACTTCCACTTCGCTCTTGGCGTTGCGCAATGCTTCTTCGGCTTGGCGTCTTGCTTCCGTGGCACGAGCCTCATCCAAATCGGCACCGCGGATCGCGGTATCGCTGAGGACGGTCACCTTGTGAGGCTGAACCTCGAGGATACCGCCAGCCACGAAGACCAACTCTTCACCACCATCTTTCAGCTCAATGCGAACTGAGCCTGGCTTGATGCGAGAAATCAGTGGGACGTGACCCGGCAAAATACCCAATTCGCCTGCTTCACCAGGCAGCGCCACAAATTTGGCTTCGCCGCTGAAGATGCTTTCTTCTGCGCTAACGACGTCAACGTGAATGCTGTTCATGCTTAACTCCTGTGGATTGCTTCACGGGGCGCCAACTCGATCGAGCCACACGCCCAACATGCATTAAGCAGCCAGTTTCTTCGCCTTGTCGAACGCTTCGTCGATGGTGCCAACCATGTAGAAAGCCTGTTCAGGCAAGTGATCACATTCGCCTTCAACAATCATCTTGAAACCGCGAATGGTTTCAGCCAGTGAGACGTATTTGCCAGGCGTGCCGGTAAACACTTCAGCAACGTGGAAAGGCTGTGACAAGAAACGCTGAATCTTGCGGGCGCGAGCCACGACCAGCTTGTCTTCAGGAGCCAATTCGTCCATACCCAGAATCGCAATGATGTCGCGCAATTCTTTGTAGCGCTGCAGCGTGCCTTGCACCCCGCGAGCCACAGAGTAGTGCTCTTGACCAACCACATGGGGGTCGAGCTGGCGGCTGGTTGAATCGAGAGGATCCACAGCGGGGTAGATACCCAAGGCTGCGATGTCACGAGACAACACGACGGTGGAGTCCAAGTGAGCAAAGGTCGTTGCAGGAGAAGGGTCAGTCAAGTCGTCAGCAGGCACATAGACGGCCTGGATGGACGTGATTGAACCCACTTTTGTAGAGGTGATCCGCTCTTGCAAGCGACCCATTTCTTCTGCCAACGTGGGCTGATAACCCACCGCTGAGGGCATACGACCCAACAACGCAGACACTTCGGTACCAGCCAACGTATAGCGGTAGATGTTATCCACAAAGAACAACACGTCACGCCCTTCGTCACGGAATGACTCAGCAATGGTCAAACCGGTCAACGCCACGCGCAAACGGTTGCCAGGAGGCTCGTTCATCTGGCCGTAAACCATGGCCACTTTAGATTCTGGCAAGTTTTCCAGGTTCACCACGCCGGAGTCCGCCATCTCGTGATAGAAGTCGTTGCCTTCGCGAGTGCGCTCACCCACACCGGCAAACACGGACAAACCACTGTGTGCCTTAGCGATGTTGTTGATGAGCTCCATCATGTTCACGGTCTTGCCAACGCCAGCACCGCCGAACAAACCGACCTTACCGCCTTTGGCAAAGGGGCAAACCAAGTCAATCACTTTGATGCCGGTTTCAAGCAACTCTTGTGAGGGAGACAACTCGTCGTAGGCAGGTGCCTTGCGGTGAATTGAAGCGGTGAGTGCTTGGTCCACAGGACCGCGCTCGTCGATCGGAGTACCCAACACATCCATGATGCGACCCAAGGTGGCTTTGCCCACTGGGACGGTGATGGGTGCATTGGTGTTGTACACCTGCATACCACGGCGCAAGCCGTCGGACGAACCCAATGCAATGGTACGCACGACGCCATCGCCCAGCTGCTGCTGCACTTCCAACGTCAAGGCAGAGCCTTCCATTTTCAGGGCGTCATACACGCGGGGCATTTGATCGCGGGGAAATTCAACGTCAACCACCGCACCGATGGTTTGAACAATCTTGCCTTGTACTTGAGCCATGATTGATACCTTCTTCGTTTCTTTGATTCTGTGAAGTCCGCCGCCTTAAACAGCTGCGGCACCTGAGACAATTTCGGACAACTCTTTGGTAATCGCTGCCTGACGGGTTTTGTTGTAGACCAACTTCAATTCGCCGATCACGTTACCAGCGTTGTCTGTTGCAGCCTTCATGGCAACCATGCGAGCGCTTTGCTCAGAGGCCATGTTCTCTGCCACGCCTTGATACACCTGTGATTCCACATAGCGCAACAACAAGTCATCGATGACTGAAGCTGCGTCGGGCTCATAGATGTAGTCCCAGCCATGTTTCGGCAGACCTGCATCCAACTCACCGGGGGTCAGTGGCAACAACTGTTGCAGTGTTGGCTCTTGGCGCATCGTGTTGATGAACTGGTTGTAGCAAAGATGGATTTCAGAAACCGCACCTTCAGTGAACCGGTCCAACAGCACCTTGACGGGGCCAATCAACGTATCTAAGTGTGGCGTGTCACCAAGGCCAACTGCGTTGGCAAGCACACGTGCGCCAGCGCGGTTCATAAAGCCTAGGCCTTTCGATCCGATGGCGACAACTTCGACCGTTTTGCCGGCTTGCTGCAGCTCACGAATTTTCGTCGTGACCGCACGCAGCAGGTTGGTATTCAAACCACCGCACAAGCCTTTGTCTGTCGATACCACAATCAAACCCACCACGTTGCCATCATTGGCTGACATGTAGGGATGACGATACTCAGGGTTTGCACGACTCAGGTGCGCAGCAATCTGACGCACCTTGTCGCTGTAAGGACGGGCCGCACGCATGCGTTCCTGTGCCTTGCGCATTTTGGACGCGGCGACCATTTCCATGGCTTTGGTGATCTTCTTGGTGTTTTCAACCGAAGAGATCTTGCCGCGAATTTCCTTGCCTGCTGCCATTGACGCTCCTTGTCAGGTGTCTTTCTGATCCGCGATGCGGCTTAGTAAGAACCCGTCTTTTTGAACGCCGCGATGGCGGCTTCGAGTTGGGCCTCAGCTTCTTTGTCCATCGCCTTCTTGGATTCCAAGTCAGCGAGCAAAGCAGCGTGCTTGTCTTTCAGGTGTGCGTGCATACCCGATTCAAACGCCAACACTTGTTTGACTTCCAAGTCGTCCATGAAACCTTTGTTCACGGCAAACAACGAGGCGGCCATCAAGCTGATCGGCAGTGGGTTGTACTGGGTCTGCTTGAGCAACTCGGTCACGCGTGCACCACGATCCAACTGCTTGCGGGTCGCTTCATCCAAGTCAGAAGCAAACTGCGCAAAGGCTGCCAATTCACGGTACTGAGCCAAGTCGGTACGAATACCGCCAGACAGACTCTTGACCAGCTTGGTTTGAGCTGCTCCACCCACGCGAGACACCGAAATACCGGCGTTAATCGCAGGACGGATGCCTGAGTTGAAGAGGCTGGTTTCCAAGAAGATCTGACCATCGGTGATTGAAATCACGTTGGTAGGCACGAACGCAGAAACGTCACCCGCTTGGGTTTCAATGATTGGCAACGCGGTCAATGAGCCGGTCTTGCCTTTGACTTCACCCTTGGTGAAAGCTTCAACGTAGTCAGCATTCACACGTGCAGCACGCTCGAGCAAGCGGCTGTGGAGATAGAACACGTCGCCAGGGAAAGCTTCACGTCCTGGAGGACGGCGCAGCAACAGAGACACTTGGCGATATGCCACGGCTTGCTTTGACAAGTCGTCGTACACGATCAGGGCATCTTGGCCACGGTCGCGGAAGTACTCACCCATGGTGCAACCAGAGTATGCAGAGATGTACTGCATCGCGGCGGATTCAGAAGCAGACGCTGCGACCACAATGGTGTATTCCATTGCACCAGCTTGTTCCAAGGCGCGGACCACGTTTTTGATGGAAGAGGCTTTTTGACCAATTGCCACGTAAACGCAGGTCATGTTTTGACCCTTTTGGTTGATGATGGCGTCCAGAGCGACTGCCGTCTTACCAGTCTGACGGTCACCAATGATCAACTCACGCTGGCCACGGCCGATAGGCACCATGGAGTCAATAGCCTTCAAGCCGGATTGCATCGGCTGATCCACTGATTGACGTGCAATCACGCCAGGTGCCACTTTTTCGACGACGTCGGTCATCTTGGCGTTGATGGGGCCTTTGCCGTCAATCGGCTGACCCAACGCGTTGACCACACGGCCAATCAACTCGGGGCCCACAGGCACTTCCAAAATGC
>CAYZHE010000039.1:0-7394 GCA_964478285.1 uncultured Burkholderiaceae bacterium | reverse complement strand
ATATGGCACAGGTGGCAGAGATCTCGATGAACAAGGATGGCAGCGTCCGGGTGCATCGCGTCACTGTGGCGGCCGACGTCGGCATGATGGTCAATCCCGATACGGTGGAAGCGCAGATTCAGTCAGGCATCATTTTTGGTATGGGTGCCGTGTTGAAGCACCAAATCAACGTGAGCAAAGGTCGCGTTGAGCAAGAAAACTTCAACACCTACGAACCTGTTCGGATGTTTGAGGCGCCTGAGATAGATATCCATTTGGTCAAGAGCCAAGAGAACCCCGGAGGTATTGGTGAACCATCCACGGCGGTGATTGGTCCAGCGATCGCCAACGCTGTGGCCAAGTTGACGGGCAAACGTGTGCGTCAGATGCCACTGACGGCGGAGGCCATCGCGAAGGCTTGAGTGACCGGAGTCACGAGCGAGGAAAGCCGGGCGGATTGAGAAATCGGCTCGGTGATCCAAAAAAGCACACCTCGGTGTGCTTTTTCATGGGCCCAAACGGATCACGACTTCAGCAGTTCATCGTTGAACTCGCCAGCAGGGGCCTGGCCGCTGCTGGTGCGCGTGGCCTCTTGTTTTCGCAAGTCGACGCGCCGAATCTTTCCGGAGATCGTCTTGGGCAAATCAGAAAACTCCAGCCGGCGCACCATTTTGTAGGGTGATACCCGCTCTTTCATGTAGCTCAAAATGGACTGCGCGGTTGCGGCGTTAGGTTCGTGGCCAGGCGCCAGAATCACAAATGCTTTGGGCACAAAACCCCGCAGGGGATCAGGCGAGGGGACGACAGCTGCCTCGGCCACAGCGTCATGTTCGATCAACGCACTTTCGAGCTCAAATGGGCTGATGCGATAGCCAGAGGCTTTGAAAACATCGTCGGCGCGACCGACATAGGTGATGTAGCCTTGCGCATCGATCGAGCCGACGTCGCCGGTGTGGTAGTAACCGTCGCGCATCACATTGGCCGTCTTTTCTTGGTCGTCTGCGTAGCCGTCCATGAGAGAAAGTGGTCGCTTGGAGAGGTCAATGCAGATCTCTCCCTCTTCGGCGGGCTTGCCATCGGGGTCGACCAAAACGATGGGGTAACCCGGCAGTGGCTTGCCCATGGAACCCGGCTTGAGGTCTTGGCCAGGAGCATTGGCAATCATGGCGGTGGTTTCCGTTTGCCCATAGCCGTCCCGGATGGTGAGGTCCCAGCTGGCCCGCACTTGCTCGATGACTTCGGGATTCAGCGGCTCACCTGCCGAAATAACCTCGCGCAGTTTGACAGGCCATTGCGCCAGATCCTCCTGGATCAAAAATCGCCATACGGTCGGCGGCGCACACAAGGTGGTGACTTGGTTTTTGACCAAGACGTCCAACACTTGTGGAGCATTGAAGCGGCTGTAGTTGTAGATGAAGACGCAGGCCTGAGCGTTGAAGGGCGCAAAGAAGCAGCTCCAAGCGTGCTTTGCCCAGCCAGGAGAGCTGATGGTCCAGTGCACATCGTTGGGCTTTAAGCCCAGCCAATACATCGTGGTCAAGTGGCCGACGGGGTAACTTTGACGGCTGTGGCGGACCAGCTTGGGTGCTGCGGTCGTGCCGGAGGTAAAGTACTCTAGCTGCGGCGCTGTGACCGCCAAGGATCCAACGGGTGAGAAGTGAGGGCTGGCGCTCACCGAGTCATGGTAGTTGACCCACCCCGGCGGGATTGAGGCGTTGTCACCGGCAAGGATGCAACCGATGTCGCCCAGCTCTGGGGCTGGAATTTCCAGCACTTTCTCCATGCCTGAGGGGTTGGTGAGCAACCAACGCACATTGCCGCGTTTGACCCGGTCTCTCAAGTCTGGACCGGAGAGGAGGGTCGTTGCAGGGATCACGACGAGCCCCATCTTGATGGAGGCCAGCATGGTTTCCCACAGGGGCACCTCGTTCCCCAACATCACTAAAATTCGGTCGCCAGGCTTGGCGCCCAACGCCGTCAAAAAGGACGCCACTTGGGATGACCTTTGAGACAACTCTGCGTAGGTGAGGCTGGCTTCTCTGCCATCCTCTTCAAGGATGCGCAATGCTGGGGCAGAGTTGTCCTTGGCGATGTGGTCAAAGTAATCGATGCCCCAATTGAAATTGCCCAGGCTGGGCCACTCGAAGCCTTGGGTCGCGCCACTTAAATCGTCACGGTGCGCAATGAGAAAGTTGCGTGCAGCTAAAAATCGGTCGAGGTCAGTCATTCGAAGCCTTCAAGGATCTGGGGTTGATTGGCAGCTGCCGTTCGCGGAATCATCCACACCAGTCGACAGTGATGAGAATTTTTACCACCAAATCCGCGGTTAGGCGAGTGGTTATGAGACTCTGGGTGATACACGCGGTGGCGCAACTTTGCGCTCCGAGTGTTGGCGTTGCGGCCAGCGGCGGCCCACAAAGACGTCTCTTTTTTAAAAGGCAGATGTGCTTGCAAGTGTTTTGGCCTTCTTGCTTCAGCGGCCAACTTCTAGATACACTGGACTGGACAAGCAGTGGTGAATACCTCGAATAAATTCAAACAAAGCACACACGGAGACTTTCATGAATCAGGCAGCCGGCCTAACTAAGCGCCCATCCTATGACCATGGTGCAAGCCAAAAGCGCTTGCTTGGATCAACGATTGGACAAGCGTTTGATGAAGCGGTAGCTAGATACGCTGATCAAGAGGCCTTGGTGGTTTGTGATCAGGACGTGCGTTGGACCTGGCAGGAGATGGCCCATCGGGTCGATGCGCTGGCCGCTGGTTTGCTGGCGCTGGGTCTAGAACCCGGCGATCGCGTTGGCATCTGGGCGCCGAACTGTTCTGAGTGGGCGTTGACCCAATTTGCCACCGCCAAGGCAGGGCTTATTTTGGTGAACATCAATCCTGCCTATCGATCTGCGGAATTGGAGTACGCCATCAACAAGGTGGAATGCAAAGCGCTGATTCTTGCCCCGGCATTGAAAGCGAGCGACTACATCGCCATCGTCAACCAACTCGCACCAGAGCTCGGCAATTGTGCGCCGGGTCAGTTGCAGGCAAAGGCCTTGCCTCATTTGGTGCACGTGATTCGCCTGGGCGATGCCAAGACACCGGGGATGTTTAATTTTTCCGATGTCGCTTCGATGGGAAAACCAGAACACCATCAACGTTTGGCTGAGTTGAGCCAGTCATTGCAGTTTGATGATGTGATCAATATCCAATTCACATCTGGAACCACAGGGTTTCCGAAGGGTGCGAGCCTGACGCATCAGAACATTTTGAACAACGGATACTTTGTGGCTGAGGCCATCAAGCTCACTCACCAGGATCGGCTGTGCATACCTGTGCCGCTCTACCACTGCTTTGGGATGGTGATGGGTAATTTGGGTTGTGTGACCCATGGCGCAACGATGGTGTACCCCAGCGAGGCGTTTGACCCCCTGGCGGTTTTGCGGGCGGTTCAAGCGGAGAGATGCACAGGTTTGTATGGCGTACCAACCATGTTTATTGCTGAGCTTGACCACCCGCAATTTGGTGAGTTCGATTTGAGCTCGTTGCGCACAGGGATCATGGCCGGGTCACCTTGTCCGGTTGAAGTGATGAAGCGGGTGCAATCCAACATGAACATGACCGAAGTCACCATCGCTTACGGCATGACAGAGACCTCACCGGTGTCAACGCAAAGTGCCACAGATGATCCGTTGGATCGTAGGGTCTCGACCGTGGGGCGAGTACAACCACACGTTGAAATCAAAATCGTCAATGCAGATGGACAGGTTGTACCGCGCGGCGAGATTGGTGAGTTTTGTACCCGCGGTTACTCGGTGATGAATGGCTATTGGAACGACGAGGCCAAGACTCAAGAGGCGATCGATCGCGCAGGATGGATGCACACCGGCGACCTGGCCATCATGGATGACGAGGGGTATGTGAACATTGTTGGACGCCTCAAGGATATGGTGATTCGTGGAGGTGAAAACATTTACCCCAGGGAAATCGAAGAATTTTTGTATCGCCATCCCAAGATTCAAGATGTACAAGTTATTGGTGTGCCAGATCAAAAATACGGCGAGGAACTCTGTGCGTGGGTCAAAGTGCGCGAGGGCGAAACGATCAGCGAGGACGAGGTGCGCGATTTTTGCAAGGGGCAGATCGCCCACTACAAGGTGCCACGCTACATTCGCTTTGTATCTGACTTTCCAATGACCATCACAGGAAAGATTCAAAAATTTGCGATGCGTGAGCAGACCATCAAAGAGATGGGCTTGGTCATTCAAAAGACGGCCTAGCGCGATGGGTTGGTCGAGCGCCACCGGTCAGCGCTGGCCGCGTTGGACTCTCGGCTTTCAGATTGTTGCTTGCGCTGATCGACTGTTGAGCACGGACGACAAATGTGCAGTCTGATCCGGTTTGGAGAGATCAGTCGCCGTGCCCGGTCGCTGACACAAGCACGGCGAGGAGCATCAGTAATCGTTGATGTCTTCGCTAGGTAGGCGGCGGAAAAAATAACGCAATGCCAACAGCGCCGTGAGTGAACACACCGCAGCGATCAGCAGTTCATCTGCCCAGTTGGCTGCAAAAAAACTTGGCACGACCCCCAACTTGGCGAAAAGTCCGGTGGCGATGCATCCCAGCCCGAAGCTGATTGACACATAGCCCAAGCTCCCGACGATCTCCAGAATGATGAGCACAAGGCCAGCAACCAGCCAGCCGTTGCCGTTGGTGAAAAATTCAATCATTTGCTTTGAAGCCCTGAGCCGATCGTTTGTGTGAGCAATTCTAGTGAACCGATGGCTTTGGTGATGTCAGTCGGCATGATGACCGTCTTGCTGTTGGGCGAAGCAGCGACTTCGGCCAGTGCACTCACTTGCTTTTGCAGGATGTCAAAGTTGATGGCCGATTGACCCCCGTTGTTGATGGCATCGGCAATCAGACGGGTTTGCTCTGCTGTGGCCTCGGCTTTGACTCGAATCGAATAGGCGTTGGCGTCTGCTGCCACGCGCACTGCCTCCGCTTGGCGTTGCGCGGAATAAAGCTCGGCGTCTGCATTGAGTTCAACTGCTCGCTTTTGTCCTTCGGCCTGTGCGACCGCGGCTCGCCGCTGTCGTTCAGCGTTCAGCTGTTGCCGCTGAGCTTCTTTGGTTTGATCGTCGACACGCACATCAGTGATTTCGGTGCGCGTGATTTCGATCCCCCAAATTTCAGCGGCACGTTGCAGGTTGGCGAGAATCTCTTCATTCATCTGCTGCCGCGAAGATTGCAATTCGTCGAGGTCCAGCTTGCCGGCTGCAGAGCGGACAATCGACTCTGCCGTGGTCTGGATGGCTCGATCGATGTTCTCAATGCGATAAACCGATCTTGCGGCATCTGTGATGCGGTAGAAGTTGGTGGCCTCGAGCGAGACTTCAACGTTGTCTCGAGTGATGACGCTGATGTCAAATGCGGGCAGCTGACGCTCCAAAATGGAGATTTGGTGTCTGACTTGATCAATGATTGGGACAATGACATTGATCCCTGCGTTCAATGTTTTCGAGTACTTCCCAAAGCGTTCGACGACAAAGACCTTGGACTGCGGGACGACCTTGATGCTCATCCACGCCAAGGCGATGAAAAACGCAGCAAATGCGAGCGTGACGACCATACCACCTCCAATTGATTCGAACATTGAGATCCCTGCCTTTAGGCTATTTTCTAAGACACCAGTCTAGCGACATTTCCGCCACCCGGGCCACTAGCCTGTTGATGCTTGGGGTCATGCAGCATCGCCGATGATTTAGCGGTGAAGAGGTGCACGATGGCAATCTTCGGCTCTACGCCAAATAGAGAGCCTCAGTGAAAACCCACGCACTGGCTCCATACATTGTGGCTTAGCATGGTCTGCTTTAAGTTCTAAGGGATCACTCAGTGAGCGGGTGCTGTGCGAGCAGCAGGAGTTTGAATGCATCGAGATTCTGAGGCGATCTTGTTTCACGGCGATATGGGGCAAAAGCCCGTGAAACGCACTCGCCAGCCATTAACCCCCTTGTGTTCGACCACGGTGTTGCGCGATGACTCGGACTTGGTTTCGGCGTTACACGCAGCGGCACTTCAAAAAGGTGAATCAGTCGCAGTACTGGATCAACGCGACGACTTGACGCTGGAGGTCTTTGCGCAACACGTCATGCGCTGGGTTGAGATGGAGGCGAGGATTGTGGGCGGGTGCTGCGCGGTGGGTCCAGCCCATATTCAGTATCTAGGCCGCGCACTGGTCGACTCTGGTCGTGCGTTGACGCATCGGCTCTACCACTAGAGAGCAGCCTCGATTCATCTTTCCTCTCGTTGAAATGACACCTTGACTTCCTTTGTATAAGACCATGCTCGACATCACTGATCTTCTTTACCGCGCTCTTGAAGTTGGCTCCCTTTCCGATGATTTGTCCGGCGTGTCGTTCGTTGAGCGAAGACCTCCGCCTGTACCTCATGACGGGGTGTTGATCCGGGTTAAGGCTGCGGCTTTGAATTACCCCGATGTGTTGATGACGCAAGGCCGGTATCAATTCAAACCCGATTTGCCTTTTGTTCCCGGGATGGAGTCTTCAGGCGAGGTGGTTGCGGTGGGCTCAGCGGTCGACAAGGTGAAGCCGGGCGATCGCGTGGTCGCCATGACCCGCCATGGCGCGTTATCTGAGTTTTTGCTGGCACGGGTGGATGAGGTCAGGGTGTTGCCCGCCTCACTTTCTTGGGAGCAAGGGGCAGCCTTCAGTGTCGCTGGCATGACCGCTTATGTGGCTTTGGTTGAGCGAGGGCAATTACAGCGAGGCGAGACTTTGTTGGTCCATGGTGCCTCTGGAGGCACCGGGCTTGCCGCGGTGCAGTTAGGCAAATACCTGGGTGCCCAAGTCATTGCGACTGGAAGGTCGATGCCAAAGCTACAAGTCGCGCGCGACGCGGGCGCGGATCACTTGATCGAACTGGGGGGCGACTTGCGTGGCGATGTGTTGTCCCTCACCCAAGGTCGTGGGGTAGATGTGGTGTTTGATCCCATCGGCGGTGAGGTGTTTGATGCATCAATGCGCTCACTCGCTTGGGGTGGGCGATTGCTGGTGGTTGGATTTGTGAGCGGTAAGGCGGGTGAGGTGCGCTCAAATTACGCCTTGATCAAAGGCGTGTCTGTGGTTGGTGTCCGCGCTGGTGAATTTGTGCGACGCGATCCAATCAAGGGCCAGAAATCGCTAGTAGCCGTCGACACATTGGCGGCCGAGGGGATCTTGCGCCCGCACATCAGCACCGTCTGTCCATTCGACCAAGCCAAAGATGCGCTCAGACTCTTGGGCAGCGGGGCGGTGCAGGGCAAGGCAGTGGTTGTCATGCCCGCCATCTGTGCCGCATGAGGCGCGCTCAGTGGGTTCAGTCCTCGTGCATGTGATAACGCGAGTTGGGCTCGCTGAGGTAGT
>CAYZHE010000038.1:3054-8053 GCA_964478285.1 uncultured Burkholderiaceae bacterium | reverse complement strand
GATGCCGAGCAAAGCCGCAAAGGCTACTGGCTCAACCAGTTCTGCATGAGCCTGATGAAGGGCGCCAACCGCGAAAAATTCAAAGCCGATGAAAAGGCGTATCTGGACGAGTGGCCGATGACCGAAGAGCAAAAGCAAGCGGTCATGGCGCGCGATTTGAACTGGTGTATGAAGACGGGTGGCAACATTTACTTTTTGGCCAAGCTGGGAGCCACTGATGGCTTGAGCTTTCAGCAAATGGCGGGCTCCATGACCGGCATGACCGAGCAAGAGTATCGGGACATGATGATCAGTGGCGGTCGCTCTATCGAAGGCAATCGCTACATCGGCGAAGATGGCACCGCTCAGGCACACCACCAACCTCAAGGCGCCGCAGGCAAGAAGGACTAAACCGATGGCACGCATCACCGCATCAGTATTCACCTCCCATGTGCCCGCCATCGGCGCCGCCATGGATTTGGGCAAGACCCACGAAGACTATTGGAAGCCCCTGTTCGCTGGCTACGAATACAGCCGCGAATGGATGAAGGACAACACGCCCGACGTCATCTTTCTGGTCTTCAACGACCACGCGACCGCGTTCAGCTTGGAAATGATTCCAACCTTCGCGATTGGCACCGCCGCCCACTACAAGCCGGCCGATGAGGGCTGGGGGCCACGCCCCGTTCCTCCGGTACAGGGTCACCCGGACTTGGCATCGCACATCGCGCAAAGTGTCATCCAACAAGACTTTGACCTCACCATCGTGAACCAGATGGATGTCGACCATGGACTGACCGTGCCCTTGTCTCTCATGTGTGGTCAAAAAGACCCCGTCAAGGATGCATGGCCTTGCCCCGTGATCCCTTTCGCAGTCAATGTTGTGCAATACCCTGTGCCCAGCGGACAGCGTTGCTTTAACTTGGGCCAAGCGATTCGCAAAGCCATTGAGAGCTACGACGAAGACCTCAACGTCCACATCTGGGGCACTGGCGGCATGAGCCACCAGTTGCAAGGGCCACGCGCCGGCTTGATCAACAAAGAGTGGGACAACCGATTCCTCGACTTGCTGATTGAAGACCCTGTTGCTGCTGCCCAAATGCCGCACATCGACTACGTGCGAGAAGCGGGCAGCGAAGGCATCGAATTGGTCATGTGGCTGATCGCACGCGGCGCCATGAGCGACGTAGTCGACGGCAAGATTCAAGGCCCAGCACCCAAGCTCAAGCACCGCTTCTACCATGTCCCCGCCAGCAACACCGCAGTGGGACACCTCATTTTTGAAAACCAATAACGGGAGTAACGCATGACCATCAAAGTCGCACTTGCAGGCGCTGGCGCGTTTGGCATCAAACACTTGGACGGCATCAAGAACATCGATGGTGTTGAAGTCATCTCAGTCATCGGACGAGATTTAGCCAAAACCCAAGAAGTCGCAGCGAAGTACGGTATCGCGCACGCCTCCACAGATTTGAATGATGCGCTGGCCATCAAAGAAGTGGACGCTGTCATCCTTTGCACCCCAACACAAATCCATGCAAGCCAAACGCTGGCCTGCTTGGAGGCAGGCAAGCACGTGCAAGTGGAAATCCCCATGTGCGATGTCTTGAGCGAGGGCGAAGTCGTCGTTCAACGCCAAAAGGAAACAGGTCTGGTGGCCATGTGTGGTCACACACGCCGCTTCAACCCAAGCCACCAATACGTCAATCAGCGCATTAAGGCAGGCGAGTTCAACATTCAACAAATGGATGTTCAAACCTACTTCTTCCGCCGGACCAACATGAACGCCTTAGGTCAGCCGCGCAGCTGGACCGACCACCTGCTGTGGCACCACGCCGCGCACACGGTCGATTTGTTCGCTTATCAAGCGGGAAGTCCGGTGGTACAAGCCAACGCCATCCAAGGCCCCATCCACCCGACTTTGGGCATCGCGATGGACATGAGCATCCAACTCAAGGCTGCCAACGGTGCGATTTGTACGCTGAGCCTGAGCTTCAACAACGATGGCCCTCTGGGTACTTTCTTCCGCTACATCGGTGACAGCGCGACGTATATCGCGCGTTACGATGACCTTTTTACTGGCAAAGAAGAGCCCATCGATGTGTCCAAAGTGGCGGTCAGCATGAATGGCATTGAGTTGCAAGATCGTGAGTTCTTTGCAGCCATTCAAGAGGGTCGACAACCCAACGCATCTGTGGCCAGCGTGCTGCCCTGCTACCAAGTGCTTCACCAGCTCGAGCAGCAACTCAACGCCGCGTAAGCGCACACACCGTTCAGTACTCGGAGACCCTAGACATGCAACAACGCCAACTTGGCCCCTTCAGCGTGAGCGCCATTGGTTTGGGATGTATGAATTTCTGCCATGCATACGGACCAGCGGTACCCGAGGCGCAAGCCGAGCGCGTGTTGCTCGAAGCACTGGATGCTGGGGTCACCCATTTTGATACCGCCGCGTTGTATGGCTTTGGCGCCTCCGAGGAGCTGGTTGGTAAATTTCTGTCGCCCCACCGCAGTCGCTTCACCCTGGCCAGCAAGTGTGGCTTGATCGCAGTCACCCAACCCGACGGCAAGAAAGTGCGCGCCATCAACGGTCGACCGGACAGCATCCGGGCGACCTGCGAGGAGGCCCTGCAGCGATTGCGCACCGACACCATCGATCTCTACTACTTGCACCGATGGGACAAGTCGGTGCCAATTGAGGAAAGCGTCGGCGCACTGGCAGACCTGATCACTGCGGGCAAAATTCGCGCCATCGGCTTGTCCGAAGTGTCCTCAGCAACACTGCGCAAAGCACACGCTGAACATCCCATTGCCGCACTGCAAACCGAGTACTCGATGTGGACGCGCAATCCCGAAATGGGCGTCCTCGAGACCTGTCGAGAGTTGGGCGTCGCATTTGTCGCCTTCAGCCCAGTGGGCCGAGGCTTTTTGACCAGCGCGCCACCCGACCCCAGCCAGTTCGACGACAAGGACATTCGCAAATCGATGCCCCGATTCATCGGCGATGCATATCAAGCCAACTTGGATTTGCACCCCGCTCTGCGGATGCTCGCCGACGAAGCAGGATGCACGCCAGCGCAGCTGGCCATTGCTTGGTTGTTGCACCGTGCGCCACACATCCTGCCGCTGCCTGGTACCACCAAAGTGGATCACTTGCACGAAGACCTCAAGGCCATCGACGTCAAACTCGACGAGGGCCTCATGGAATCGATCGACGAGATCATCAACACCCACACTGTGACCGGCAACCGCTACCCAGCACAAGCGCGCAGCGAAGTCGACACTGAAGAAATTCCAGGTACCTGAGCAGCTCGCCTCGTGAAGCCCGATCTATTCCTGTTGCCTGGTCTGACGTGCGACGCGGCTGTCTGGGCACATCAATGCCACGCCTTGTCCGCCGTGGCCAACCCCATCGTTCCCGAATGGGGGTTGCTCAACAACCTGTCTGACATGGCTAAATTCGCCCTGAGCCAAAGTCAACAAGACCGCATCTGGGTAGCTGGCCACTCGATGGGGGCCCGAGTTGCCCTCGAGATGTGGCGCCTAGCGCCAGAACGCATGGCTGGTCTAGCCCTCTTAGACACCGGCGCGCACCCGCGTGCGGATGGCGAGGCGGGCGAAAAAGAAGAGCGGGGCCGCATGGCTTTGCTCGGCATCGCCCAGCGCCAAGGGATGCGTGTCATGGGTTCACAGTGGGCGCGGGGTATGGTGCACGAGTCACGCCGAGATGGCCCTGTGTTCAACGCCATTTTGGACATGCAAGAGCGCAGCAGCGCGGCTCAGTTTGAGGCCCAAATCCACGCACTCCTGAACCGACCGGATGCCCGTCCCCTGCTCTCGACCATCACCTGCCCTGTGTGGTTGCTGTGTGGTGAAGACGACGCGTGGAGTCCACCCGCCCAACACCAAGCGATGGCCGATTTGATGCCTCAGTCCCAACTCACTTTGATTCCCGAGTGTGGTCACATGAGCCCCATGGAAAAGCCCGAAGCCGTCTCGCGATGGCTGCTCGATTGGTGGCGCGCCACAGCGTGAACTGCCCTTGATCTCGCAATGAGTCCGAACGCGCAAGACTATTTGGCAGCAACCCGCTTCGTCGATCATGAAGCGCCAGAGATTCGGGCCTTCAATGCGCGGGTCTTAGCACCCGTGGATTCAGGGGACGTCCGCCAGATCACCATCGCCCTATTCAACGCGGTTCGCGACGAACTGCGCTACGACCCTTATCGTTTTTTGCCCGACGCCGAGACCTTCACTGCCAGCCACATCGTGCAGCAGCCATCAGGCTTTTGTGTACCCAAAGCAATTTTGCTTGCTGCGTGCTTGCGTGCCGCCGGCGTCCCTGCGGCACTGGGCTTTGCCGACGTCAAAAACCACCTCAATTCCCCCAAACTCGCCGCCCTGATGCAGACCGACACGTTCATCTACCACGGCTATGTGCAGGTTTGGTTGGGTGAGCAGAGTTTCAAAATCACACCAGCTTTTGACAGCGCCATGTGTGAGCGTTTTGGCGTCAAGCCCCTCATATTTGATGGCACGGCAGACGCTCTTTTTCACGAGTTCGATCAGCAGTCGCGCCGCCACATGGAGTACGTCCACGACCGGGGGCTGTTCGTGGATTTGCCCTTCGAAGAGATGATGTGCGACTTCAGATCGCTCTACCCAAAGCTGATCGCGCTGTCGCTGGAACGCCAAGCCAAGCGACAGGCTGGGACCTCCGAGTCGGCTAGCGACGCTGCGTTTCAGCCCAACGAGTGAGGTTGGGCGACCTGTCGGTCTGCATTCACACAGGCGACTCCAGGCGCCCCACAAAAGCGACATACTTCTCGCTTTGAGAGCCAACCCCGCTCTAAGCCAGCCCCATCTGCATCGCTCACGCGTGATCACCTTATGAACATTTCGCCAGATTCGCTCGATGCGCGCACGCTCAAACGTGTGCTGTGGGCACTGATGTTTGGCAACGTGGTCATCGGCACGGGCGTGATGGTCGTGCCTGGCACACTCAATGACCTTGCCGCCG
>CAYZHE010000038.1:0-2954 GCA_964478285.1 uncultured Burkholderiaceae bacterium | reverse complement strand
TACGGCATCACCCATTTGCTGTGCTTGGCCGCCGAAACCTATACCCAACTCTTGGTCATTCGGCTCTCTGCGATGGTCGGTCCCGCCTTGTTCACACCGCAGGCGGCTGCAGCTGTGAGCCAAATCGTCCCCGTTGAAAAGCGCGCCAAGGCGATGTCACTGGTCTTCTTGGGTTGGTCGGTCGCCTCCGTCATGGGCGTGCCGTTGGGCGCATGGATGGGCAACCACTGGGGTTGGCGCTCGGCCTTTGGATTGATAGCCATCTTGTCCGTGATCAATGCCATTTGGCTCTGGCGCATCCTGCCTGGCCCCATCAAGCCGCCTCCTATGCCTTTGTCCGCTTGGCGCGAAACCTTTGGCAACAGCGTCTTGATGAAGACGGTTGCTGTGACCTTGGTCGCGGGGAGCGGGCAGTTCGTGTTGTTCGCTTACTTTGCGCCCTACTTGACGCAGTACCTAGGCGCCACGCCAAGCGACTTGGCGCTGTTCTATGCCTGCAATGGTTTGATGGGATTCATTGGGATGTGGGTGCTCACCAAACGCATCGACCGCATTGGACCTGCACCTGTGGTGACGCTATCGCTGTGGGCATTCGTATTCAGTTGCATCGCATGGGGCTGGGCCGGCGGGGTGATTTCCGCGATTGTCACCATGCTGGCTTGGTCAACGGTGAGTTTTGCTTGGAACTCGTCGCAACAAGCCCGTTTGGCTGGCATTGCCCCTCATGCGGCCAGCGCCTCCATTGCGCTCAACACCTCCGCGATCTACCTCAGCCAGGCCATCGGTGCCGGTATCGGCGGCGTCTTGATCGAGTGGGGCGCCATGCCACAGTTGCATTGGGCGGCGCTGGTGATCCTCTTCGGTGCCGTAGCACTCAACCGCCACCTGCGCGTCCGTTACCAAACCTGATGCGGCGCGCCAGCGCCAGCCGAGCGCCCCAACGCATGGCGTCAGAGTTTTTCTTGCGGCCCCAAATACCGCCATTGCCCTACCGGCAACCCGGCCAGACTCACGCGACCCATGCGTTGGCGACGCACCGAGGTGATGGTCAGTTTTACGCGCTCGCACAAATACGCTACCTGACCCAAGCGCGTTCCGTGAATCGCTAGCCGCAAGCGCAATTCGCTCTGCCAACTCGCGCGGGCGCGATCCAAGGCTTCGTCATGCCATGCCAGCGCACCCTTGAGCGACCGCAACACACCCTCGCGTTCGTCCGCATCTTTCAAGCGCTTCTCGGGAGCGACCTCGACCAACCACTCGTCTTCGAGTGGCGCCCAACGATCGGTGGCCTTGCGAGCCACGCCTTCGCGCTGGGTCAACACCATGAGTCCGCTGCTCAATTCGGCGAGCGGTGACACCGCCATCAACTTATGAATGTGTGCACGCACCCAACGCTGCTGCGACGGGTCTTGCTTCCAGCGTTGGCGCTCACCGACCACCTCCAGCGCGAAAGGATCAGGCCACACCGCTGCGTCGGGCAACAAAACGCCTGCAGGCTTGTGCCACACAAAAGTAACGGGCTGCAAGGGTTCAACTTTGGCGCCAGCCTTCACGGTAACAGCTTGTTTGGGATACACACGTTCTTGCGGTAGCTCGACCACCCGCCCATCCACTTGCACCCAACCGCCCAAGATCAAAGCTTCGGCATCTGCACGCGAACAACCTTGTTCAAACGCCACACGCTTGGCCAAGCGCTGGGCGTGCGCTGGAGTGGCCTTATCGGTGGTGGATTCGGTGGCAGTCATGGCAAGCCTTCAAACGGTACAAATAACAACAAAAGAAAGGCCTGCACCAAGGCAGGCCTGCACGCTCAGCACGAGCAGCAAAGAGCGCTTGTCGTGCCAAGGCTCACACGTTGAACAAGAAATTGAGTACGTCGCCATCCTTAACCACGTACTCTTTGCCCTCGGCGCGCATCTTGCCCGCCTCCTTGGCGCCCTGCTCACCTTTGTAGCTGATGAAATCATCGAACGCAATGGTCTGCGCGCGAATGAAGCCCCGCTCAAAGTCAGTGTGAATCACCCCTGCAGCCTGCGGCGCGGTATCGCCGATGCGAATGGTCCAAGCGCGCACTTCCTTCACCCCTGCGGTGAAATACGTTTGCAAGCCCAGCAGCTTGAACGCCGCGCGAATCAAGCGGTTCAGACCTGGCTCGTCTTGCCCCAACTCGGACAAGAACATGGCTTTGTCTTCGTCTTCCATGCCGGACAACTCGGCCTCGATCTTGGCGCAAATGGCGACCACGGGAGCACCCTGGCTCTCGGCATAGGCCGTCAACTTGTCGAGGAAAGGGTTGTTGGTGAAACCATCCTCAGACACGTTGCCCACAAACATCGCAGGCTTGGCGGTGATCAAACACAGAGGCTTGATCAACTCCATGTCGTCGTCGCTCAGGTCAGCCGTGCGAATGGGCTTGCCCTCGTCGAGCACCGCTTGGCAATGGGTCAAGACCTTGACCAACGCGGCGGCCTCTTTGTCGTTGCCGGACTTGGCGGCTTTGGTGTAGCGCTGCAAAGACTTTTCGACCGTCCCCAAATCGGCCAAACACAACTCCGTCTGAATCACCTCGATGTCCGCGATGGGGTCCACATGACCGGCCACGTGAATCACGTTGTCGTCTTCGAAACAGCGCACCACGTTCACAATCGCGTCCGTCTCGCGGATATGTGACAAAAACTGGTTACCCAAACCCTCACCCTTGCTTGCGCCAGCAACCAAGCCAGCGATGTCCACAAACTCCACGATCGCCGGCAGGATGCGCTCGGGTTGAACGATCTGGGCCAATGCAGCCAAGCGGGGATCGGGCACCTCGACCACGCCCACATTGGGGTCGATCGTGCAGAAGGGATAGTTTTCGGCCGCGATGCCCGCTTGGGTCAAGGCGTTGAACAGGGTGGATTTACCAACGTTGGGCAAACCAACAATGCCGCATTTCAAACTCATGGGGTGTCCTT
>CAYZHE010000037.1:0-11978 GCA_964478285.1 uncultured Burkholderiaceae bacterium | reverse complement strand
GCAGCGGGTTTCTTGGCTGGAGCCGCTTTTTTAGCTGGCGCAGCAGGTTTCTTGGCTGGAGCAGCCGGTTTCTTCACCTGACTTGCTTTTTTAGCTGTAGCTGCCTTGCTGGCAGTGGCTGTCGTCTTTTTCTTTGTGGTTGCACTCGACACGGCTTGTCTCCTCCGATGTGGGCTAACGGCTTTTGAATCAGGCGTTGTTATACCCGTTTTATCTGACGCGGCTTCGCCAGCCTGCGAACGACCGCTTGAGCGGGTTTCAGGCTGACTGGGAAAACCCATAGACTGCAGGAGGGAGCGCAAAAACATGACCGAGTGCCTGGTTGACCTTCAGCCCGTTATTGGCGCTTGCTTCGCGCGCTTGGGTTGCGAATGGACTGCGATCAAAAACATTGATCCAGCCCTTGTTCCAAGATGTCACGTGGCAAATCAATACCGATGAACACCATGCGGCTCTGGCGGGGCTCTGTCGGTCCCCATTCCGGTCCTAAATCACTGCCCATCAGCTGGTGGACACCTTGGAAAATCACCTTGCGTTCAGTACCCTGCATGTGCAACACGCCTTTGTAGCGCAGCATACGAGGGCCATAAATTTGGACAACCGTGCCCAAGAAATCTTCAAGTTTGGCAGGGTTAAAAGGCTTATCGGCGCGATAAACGAAGCTTTTCACATCGTCGTCGTCGTGGTGGTGGTGCGCGTGGTGGTGCCCATGACCGTGTTCATGGTCATGGTCATGATCATGTTGGTGTGACGGGTGATCGCAGTGCTCACCGTGTTGATGACCATCATCCAAAAATTCTGGGTCGATATCCAATTTCGCATTCAGGTTGAAGCCACGCAGGTCGAGCACTTCACTCAGAGCGACTTCACCGAAATGGACGACGCGTTGTGGCGCCCTCGGATTCATGTGCTTGAGCCGGTGTTGGAGACTTTCGAGTGCTTCGGCATCTACCAAATCCGCTTTGCTGATGAAAATCTGGTCTGCAAAACCGACTTGGCGGCGAGCTTCCTGGCGATCGTTCAGTTGCATCGCCGCGTGCTTGGCGTCGACAACAGTAACGATGGCGTCAAGCAAGTACTGCTCAGCCACATCGTCATCCATAAAAAAGGTCTGTGCCACAGGCCCTGGGTCAGCGACGCCAGTGGTTTCGATGATCACCCGTTCAAAGTGCAATTCACCTTTGCGCCGGCGCTCAGCCAGGTCGGCCAGCGTCGAACGCAAGTCGTCTCGAATGGTGCAGCACACGCAGCCATTGCTCATTTGGATGATGGCTTCCTCGGTATCCTTCACCAAGATATCGGTGTCGATGTTTTCTTCGCCGAACTCGTTCTCAATGACGGCAATCTTCTGACCGTGGCTCTCAGTCAGGACACGTTTGAGCAGCGTGGTTTTGCCAGCCCCTAAAAAGCCGGTCAGGATGGTCGCGGGGATGAGTGCCATGTGTGTGTCTTGGTTGCCAAATGAGAGCGTTTTATTTGGGGCGCATGGGTTATTTTTTCAAGTTTTGATAATCCAAAAGCGCGCGCGGAGTGTATCAGCCTGAAATTTCAGTCGGTTCGCCGGGTTGCTCTCGCTCTGGGCTGAGGCTCCGCATCAGGATCAGTCCCTTGAGGTATTCGCCTTCGGGGAAGGCGGTGGTCATCGGATGATCAGGCGCGCCACCAAGGCGCTCTAGGATGTGAGCGTCCACTCCCGCGTCATTGGCTGCCGACGCGACGATTTTGTGAAACAGCTCGACACCAATGCCGCCGGAGCATGAGTAAGTGAAGAGCACGCCACCGGGGCTGAGCAACTTGAACGCCAGGCGGTTGATGTCCTTGTAGGCGCGTGCCGCGCGCTCGGCGTGGGCCGCAGTTGGGGCAAATTTAGGGGGGTCAAGCACGATGCCGTCGAAGCGGCGACCTTCTTTGATGAACTGGCGCAGACTTGCGTTGACATCAGCGACCTGACACTCTATCTGCGCCTGACCGGTCAGTCCGTTGAGGGCCAAGTTGTCTTCAGCTCGGGCAATGGCGGGGCCGCTGGAGTCCAGCGAGGTGATGCGGGTGTCGGCGCTCAATACGCCTTTCGAGCGCATACCAGCCAGTGCGGCGACGGTGAAGCCTCCGGTGTAGCAGTAGCAATTGAGCATGTTGCGCAATTGGAGACGGCTGGCGGCATCGGCAAATTTCTTGCGGCTGTCCCGCTGATCCAAATAAAAGCCAGTTTTGTGACCTTCCTCAACATCCAGGGACAGCTTCCAGTCGTGCTCTTGAATGACACAGGCGGTTTCGCCCGAGCCCCGCAGCCACGCTTTGACAGGCTCTAAACCTTCCAGCTTGCGCACCCCAGAGTCCGAACGCTCATAAATGCGAACCAGCCCAGTCAGCTCCAGCAGCAAATCGGCGATCGTATCCCGCCATTTTTCGGTGCCAGCGGACAGAAACTGGGCCACCAACACCTCGTCGTAGCGGTCGACAATCAGGCCGGGCAGCCCGTCCGACTCGCCATGCACCAAGCGCACGCCATTGCTGTTGACTTCCAAGCGCGCGCGGGTCTGTATCGCGGCCTGCAGGCGACGCTCAAAAAAGGCTCGATCGATGCGTTCCTCGCGATCAAACGACCACACCCGCACACGGATTTTTGATGTGGGCGAGTAGGCCCCACAGGCCAGCCATTGGCCTTGATCGCTCTCAATCCACACCGTTTCGCCAGGGTCAGCCTTACCCTTGGCGATGGCAGCGTCGTAAACCCAAGGGTGTCGGCGCAACAAAGAGCGTTCTTTGCCGGGCTTGAGTCGGATGATTTTCATAAGATTCCTAGGGGCAGGGAAAAGCGCAAAGGGCGAGTTGAATGGTGTTGGATTGGACCACCGGAGGCAACAAAAAACCGCCTCAGGTTGCCCTGGGCGGTTCTTGTATTCGCTGACAGCGCACCCGGTTCAAACGGCGCCAAGCTTGGAGGGCTTGACGTCGGTGGTGCAGGACACCACCGAATCGTTTGCCGCAGATTAGGCGGCGGTTGCCAAGGCCTTGACCTTGGAGCTCAAGCGGCTCTTGTCGCGAGCTGCCTTGTTTTTGTGGAAGATGCCCTTGTCTGCCACGCTGTCGATGATGCTCTGAGCTTTGGCAAACAAAGCGCTTGCTTTGTCTTTGTCACCAGCGACCACTGCTTTTTCAACGTTTTTCACAGCGGTGCGGTACTTTGAACGCAATGACGTGTGTGCTGCGTTCAGTTTGATGTTTTGACGAGCGCGTTTGCGGCCAGAGGCCAGACGCGGATTTTTTACAACTTTTTTGGTTGCCATGATAGGTATCTTTCAGGTTTGAAGATGTTGTCAGCGAACCCAGCATTATAACGTCGATTCCTCACCTGAGCCATCACAAGTCGTCGTCCCAAAGTTACACTCTCCGCGTGAGTTTGTTCAAATCTGCCTCTTTGGTTTCCGTCTGGACGCTGGCCTCCCGAGTGCTGGGGCTGGTGCGCGAACTGATGGTGGCTGCGATTTTTGGCGCTTCAGCGACGACCGACGCCTTCAATGTGGCGTTTCGCATCCCCAACCTGCTGCGCCGTTTGTTTGCTGAAGGGGCATTCAGCCAAGCCTTTGTCCCCGTCCTGGCGACTACCCGTGCGGAGCAGGGCGAGGAAGCCACCCGAGAGCTGCTCAACCGCATCACCACCGTGCTGGTTGTCGCTCTGATGATCACCAGTGCCATCGGTGTTTTGGCGGCTCCCATGCTGGTCTGGATGCTGGCCGCAGGCTTGCAGCAAACTCCCGAAGGCTACAGCCATGCGGTGGGTTTGACTCGAATCATGTTCCCCTACATCGGATTCATGTCGTTGGTCGCCATGGCTGCGGGGGTGCTCAACACGTGGAAGCGCTTTGCTGTTCCCGCAGCGACCCCTGTGCTGCTCAACGTGGCCATGATCGTCGGGGCTTGGTGGGGCGCCCCGACACTGGCACAGTACGGCATCGAACCCATCTACGGACTCGCCATTGGCGTGATGGTAGGTGGCGTTTTACAGCTTGCCGTCCAAGGTTGGGCGTTGCACCGCATCGGTATGTGGCCTCACATTTTTGGCAGTTGGCGCGGGTTGCGCGATTCTTGGCAACACGCGGGTGTGCGGCGTGTGTTGGGCCTGATGGCTCCCGCCCTTTTAGGGGTGGGAGTGGCTCAGTTGTCCCTGCTCATCAACACGCAAATTGCCTCACACCTGTCGGTGGGCAGCGTGAGCTGGCTGTCCTATGCCGATCGATTGATGGAGTTTCCCACCGCGCTATTGGGCGTGGCGCTGGGTGTGGTGCTCACCCCTCAGCTGTCTGCGGCGCAGGCGCGCGGCGAATCCGATACCTACAGCGGCTTACTGGATTGGGGGTTGCGTTGGGTGCTGGTTTTTGCGGTGCCCAGTGCGGTCGCCTTGTGGGTGTTCACTGAACCACTGGTGGCGGTGCTGTACCACTACGGCGCCTTCCAAGCAGACGACATCACCCAGACCGCGATGGCACTGCGGGGCTACAGCGCCGGCCTGCTCGGCTTGGTCGCGATCAAAGTCTTGGCTCCCGGCTTTTATGCGCAGCAAAATATGAAGACGCCAGTCAAGATCGCGGTGGTGGTGTTGATTTGCACGCAGCTGTTGAACTTCGTCTTTGTCCCTCTGTTTGCCCACGCTGGACTCGCTTTGTCGATCGGGGTTGGCGCGCTCATCAACGCGTCTTGGCTGCTCATCAGCTTGCGCCGCATGGGCGCTTACCGTCCCGCCGCCGGGTGGTGGGCGCTGGGGTTCAAGGTGGCGATCGCCGTCGCCATTTTGGGCGCTGGTCTTTGGTGGGCCAATGGCCATTGGGACTGGGTGGCAGACCAATCGCGGCCTTTGGTGCGAGCCCTTCGGTTGTTGGGTGTGGTCGCTCTTGCTTTGGTGGGATATCTGGCCGCGCTCGCGTTGATGCGTGTACCGCTCAAAGCCATGGTCAAACGCCAAGGCTGACCCGCCACGCCAAACGCGGCGGATCAACTCACCTCAGGCCAATAAATTCAAGGCCCTGATGCGCTCAATGTGCGCTTGCATCGAACGCTTGGCGACCGGCCAAAGAGTTTGCGGCGTATCTGCATAAGCGTGCGCCACCCAGTCGTCGTCGCTCCCATTGGGATGGGCTCGCATGGCGGCCAAGACCTTTGCCTCGCGGGCTAGCCGGTGCCTTTTTAGGTGGGCAATCACGGCCGCAGCTTCACTCAGCACATAGCCGTGCGCCGGCAAGATGAACGCCACGCCGCATCGGTCGCACTCATCCGCCAGCACATCCAGTGAACGCAAATACTCATCCATGTGTCCATCCGGTGGATTGATCACGGTGGTGCTGCCGTTCAAGATGTGGTCGCCCGAAAACAGCACAGCATCCTCCTCGAGCAACAAACACACATGGTTGGCAGCATGACCGGGCGTGTGCAAACACCGCAGGGTGTGAGTGATCGTCGCACCGCTGGGGTCGGTCCCCTGCAGCTGCAGCCGCTGCCCATGGGTCACAGGGCTGTCAGGCAAAAAATAGCTGTTGGGCAAGGCGTGAGGTCCGCTCGGCAGACCATACAGAGCCACTCTGTGACCTTGAGCCTGCAGGCGCTTTTGCAGGGCGATCGCGCCAGGGGAGTGGTCTGGGTGTGAGTGGGTGCATACCAGCCAACGAATGTCGCCACCGGTGCAAGCCATGATGCGGTCCAAATGCTCAGCTTCGTCCGGCCCTGCGTCGATCACGGCGTAGCCCGTTGCAGCCTCGCCCAGCACATAGGTGTTGGTGCCGGGGCCAGTCATCATGCCGGCGTTGGGCGCGGTCAGCCGCTGAATGTGTCGACGCAGGGGAACGGGTTCGTGGTGCCGCCAAGTCAAGTCGTGGAACAGTGCGCCGTCTGGCGCCACGAACGCCAACTCGCCAAATGCGGTGTCGTGCTCCATGTACCGCTCTTCGCGGCCGTTGAGGAGACCGCCCCGAGGACAGGAGACAAATGCCGGTTTCTCGCTCTGGCAGGCGGCCACAGCATCGGCGACCGTGGCATAGCGTGCCATCACCTCCAGCGTGCGAATCGTTGGGAAGATCATGAAAAAGTGACCTGCCTTGTGAGCCTCCAGAGCTTGCCGTGGAGTCACCCAAACAGGCTCGAACTGCTCAGATTCATCCGCAACCGGCTGTTGGTTGGGCGGCATGGCTGCGGCCAAAAACGGCACATCAAATCGCTTGGGCATATCGCGATCGGTGATCCAATGCGCCAACGTGAAGACTTGATCTGCAGCCGGCACCAGGCCCCGCACAGCACACTGCTCAAAGAACGGCGCGCTTCGATCCAGCGCATCGATGTCCGTCTGGTCGGCCCACGACCCATCGGCTCGGTAGGCGATCAACACGCCCAGCTCTTCGAAACTCTCGCGGATCGCGGCCATCGCCGAAGCGCGCGAATCCGCCGTTTGCGTGGGTCGAAAGACGCCTTGCGCCGCACCGTCGCTGGCATCCACGCCACCGCCAGGAAATACGTAGGCGCCAGGTGCAAAACTGGCTTTGTCGGAGCGCCGCGTCATCAGAACCTGCATCCCATCAGGGCTGTCGCGCAACAACAAAACGGTGGCCGCGGCACGCGGTTCCACGGGGGTGCGCTGCTCGCGCAGGAGGTAGTGAGGACGAGTCATACAACCATTTTGCCGCTTCTGCGCAGTTCCGGTTGTCGCGTCAAGCTAGCCCCGCCAGTCGGATCTCGGTGGGCTGCGAGGTCGCGGCGTTGAGAGGATAATTGCCCCATGCAAATTCAATTCACCAAAATGCATGGCGCCGGCAACGATTTCGTCGTGCTCAACGAGACCCAAGGCCTGCTTGGGCTGAACACGGCACAGTACCGCTGGCTGGCCGATCGCCACTTTGGTGTGGGCGCTGATCAAATCTTGTCGGTGCGGTCTGCCACATCCCCAGGTGTTGACTTCTCGTACGTGATTCACAACGCCGATGGCGGCGAAGTGGAGCACTGCGGCAACGGGGCGCGCTGCTTCGTTCACTACGTCCACGAAAAAGGCTTGTCTGACGCACCCTCGATCAAGGTTCAAGTCAAGCACGGGGTGATCGAGTTGCATCAAGATGCCGATGGTCGTGTGCGGGTCGACATGGGGCCACCGGTGTTTGAGCCTGAGCGGGTCCCGTTCAATGCTGCGGGTTTGACGGCATCGGATCTCAATGGATGGGCGCAGTGGCACCTCGATGGCGTGGGCTCTCAGGACTGCTTGCCAGTGGGCGTGGTGTCGATGGGCAACCCCCACGCAGTGCAAATCGTGCCAGACGTTGGGACTTTCCCAGTTGAGACAGTGGGCCCCTGGGTCGAGAACCACAGCCGATTTCCCAACCGAGTGAATGCCGGTTTCATGCAAATTTTTGAGCGCCAAGTCGTGGCTCTGCGGGTTTATGAGCGGGGCGCTGGCGAGACTCTGGCGTGTGGCACTGGCGCCTGCGCGGCTGTGGTGGCGGGCATTCGCTGGGGCTTACTCGACCCCGTCGTCGATGTGCACACCCATGGCGGTATGCTGACGATTTCTTGGGAGGGTGACAACGCCTCTGTGTGGATGACTGGCCCAGTCGCCACTGTATTTGAAGGCACCGTGGATGTGCCAGAATTTTCAGAAGACGACTGACGCACCCATTGCGCGGAACCAACGAAAGACAACATGGATCACAACGCACCGATCACCGAAGACGACATCGCCAACTACTTGGTCAATACCCCCGACTTTTTTGAGCGACACGCAGAGGTGCTGGCCGCTGTCCAATTGACTAGCCCTCACAGCCACCGCACCATCAGTTTGCAAGAGCGCCAAGCGGAGATGATGCGCACCAAAATCCGAGAACTCGAACTCGCCCAATCGCACATGGTGCGCTACGGTCAAAACAACGTGGCCATTGCAGACAAGATGAACGCCTGGATCGAGCAATTGCTGGCCGCACAATCAACCGATGCTGTGCTCAACACGATCAGTCCGGGCTTGGCTGAAACCTACGATATCGCGCAGTCGGTGCTCAAGGTGTGGGGTGTGGAGGGTGTCGGTGAGTCCGTCGAGGTCCCTGCCGATGGTGCACTGGCGCAGGCTGTGCAAGCCCAGGCCACCATCCGCTGTGGCGCCTTGAGCGAAGGCGATGCCTTGCGGCAGGCTTTGCCCATCCCAGAAAGTGTGGCCTCTGCAGCAGTCATACCTTTACATCGCAGCGCCGATGAATCGCCCTTGGGTGTGCTGATTCTCGCCAGCGACGACGGCGAACGGTTCACGCCAGACATGGGAACTTTGTTTCTGGAGCGCGTGGGTCTATTGACCACTGCCGCTCTGCGCCGATTGATGCCCACCGCAGAGTGACCGAGTCTCGCGCTGCAACCCTCGACGAAGCCTTGGCGCAGATTGGCGCCATACAAGCCGATTGGGTGCGCGCGTACCTGAGCCACATCCGCATCGAAAAGCGCTTGGCTGAGCGCACGCAGATCCTGTACGCACACGACCTGCACAAGCTCATCACCTCGGCACAGGCTATGGCGCTGCCCATCGATCAAGTCACCTCTGCTCACATTCGTCGGTGGGTCGCACAAATGCGCACCCAGGGACGAAGTCCAAGGGGTATCGCACTGATTTTGTCTGGCTGGCGCAGCTTCTACCGCTGGCTTGGGGTGCAAGGGCACATCAGCAGCAACCCCGTGCAAGACGTGCGCGGTCCCAAAGCACCTCAGCCGCTGCCCAAGGCTTTGGGTGTCGATGATGCCGTCCAACTGGCCGACTATCACGTCGATAGCGATCCCCCTGAGTGGCAGGCGCGTGACCAAGTGTTGGTTGAGTTGCTCTACGGTAGCGGCTTGCGACTCGGTGAGTTGTTGGGGCTGGACGTCGAAGCCTCGCCCAGCGCCAAAGGCTGGCTCGACTTGGATGATGCTGTCGCCCATGTCCTCGGTAAAGGCAACAAGCGCCGCAGTGTGCCACTGGGAACCGCCGCAGTGGCCGCTGTGCGCGCTTGGTTGCCGCATCGGGCACAGCACGCCAAAGGCGCAGAAACAGCCCTGTTGCTAGGCCCCAAAGGCCTTCGCCTCAACCCCAACCAAGCGCGCTTGCGCTTGCGCCGCCGCGCTGCCATGGCTGGACTGAGCACCTCGGTGCACCCCCACATGTTGCGCCACTCCTTTGCCAGCCACATTCTGCAATCCAGCGGTGACTTGCGCGCAGTCCAAGAGCTCCTCGGTCACGCCAACATCAGCACCACGCAGCGATACACCAGGTTGGATTTTCAGCACCTCGCTCAAACATACGACGCGGCCCACCCGCGCGCCAAGAAAAAGCCCTCTTGATATCCCGAGACCCGTCTGCGCATTGAACGGGAGCATCACTTTGGCGGTACGATCAAGCTCTAGCCTCTCGTGGGAGAGGTCATTTGGGAGTACTTCATGAAATTCGGTATCAAATCATTCCTCTTCGCAGCCGCCATGGTCTTAGGTTTGTCCGCTCAGGCTGCAGACGGCATCAAAGCCGTTTACCACATGACCGACGGTGTTGAGCAAGCGGCCCGTGGGCTGCGCAACGTCCAAAACCACTTGAACGCTGACCCGACCGCCAAGATCGTGGTTGTTGGTCACGGCAAAGGCATTGATTTCATGCTGGAGGGCGCCAAGACCCCCAACGGCGGCGAGTTCGCTGGCACGATTTCTAACCTGGCAGCCAAAGGCGTCGAATTCCGTGCATGCAACAACACGCTCGTGTCCCGCAAGATTGATCCAGCCAGCTTGGCCATGGAATCCAAAATCGTCCCCTCTGGCGTTGCCGAAGTGGCGCGCTTGCAGGCCAAAGAAGGCTTCGTCTATCTGAAGCCCTGATCGATCAACCCACTCACTTCGGCAGGAATCACCATGGGTATTCAGACCTCAACCGTCAGCATCGATGCCGTGGATGGCACTGGTGCATTCAACGCCTACGTCGCCATGCCTGACTCTGACACGGGTCCTGCTGTCGTGGTGGTGCAAGAGATTTTTGGCGTCAACGCCAATATGCGCTCGGTCGCCGACTGGCTGGCCCAAGAGGGCTTCGTCGCAGTTGTCCCCGATCTGTTTTGGCGACTCGAGCCTGGCGTGGAACTCGGTTACACCGAGACGGACCGCGCCAAGGCTTTTGATCTGATGGGTCGATTTGACGTGACCAGCGGTATTGCGGATATCCAAAGCGCGCTCACCTATGCCCGCGCCTTGCCCGCCAGCAGCGGCAAAGCCGGTGTGATCGGGTATTGCTTGGGCGGCAAGATGGCCTACCTCTCTGCTTGTCACACCGACGCGCAAGCGTCTGTGGGCTATTACGGCGTCGGGCTAGAGCAGCTGCTCGACCACGCTGCTCAGATCCAGCATCCCGTCATGCTGCACATTGCCGAAGAGGACACCTATTGCCCCGAGCCCGCTCGCGACGCGATCCTCAAAGGCCTGCAAAGCAATCCCCAAGCCACGTGCCACGTGTACGCCGGCGTGGGCCATGGCTTCGCGCGCAAGCAAGGCGATCACTACGACGCGCCTGCCGCTGAAGTCGCGAACAACCGCACTCTTGCGCTGTTGCGCGACGCGCTGGCTGGCTAAGGCTCGTCCCCATCTGTGACTGAACCGCCATAGCCCACGAGGGCTGTGGCGCTTGGCGCTCGAAGCTGGCCCTTAGCGCGGATAAATCGTGCGAAACGTCAGATTGATGCGCGCCCCGAGTGGCGTCTTCAGCTTGTGGATACCGTGCTTCCAGTGGCTTTGAGTCCCGCCGCGCATCAACAGCAAGCTGCCGTCTTCGAGCGGCAGGTGCACATTGCGCACATCTTTGCGTGATCGGTGGCTAAACACCAGTTTGCGTGTGGCCCCAAAGCTCACTGACGCGATGACGGGCTGCGATCCTAGCTCGGCCTCATCGTCGCTGTGCATCCCCATGCTGTCGCGCTCATCGCGGTAATAGTTGAGCAGCACACTGTTGAACGCCTGTCCACACGCCGTCTCAACCCTGGCTTTGAGCACCTGCAGCAGGGGCGTCCAAGCCGCTGGCGCCAACTGCAAGCCCGAATAGGTGTACGAACACCCGGCATCGCCAAACCACGCACTCAAGCGCGGTTGGTCGTAGGTCTTGCCCCACACCTCGATGGGGTCTTGGCGCCATGGCACCTCATCACGCAGGCGCTCTAGGCAGAGCGCCGTTGGCAAGCCCCAGTCCAACGATGGGCAGTAGCGCACATCAGCGTCCTCCATGGCGATGGGCAGCCATGTCGGCGCCTCACCGAATCGACCTGCCTCAGAGAACAAATCACCCATGGCAGAGGCACATCAGCTCAAGACCATCTGAGATTGGGTCACCACCGCGCACAGCTTGCCCGCCTCGTTGTGGATCAGCGTTTGCCACACCTGCGTCGTGCGCCCTTTGTGCAGCGGGGTACACACGGCCGACAGCGTGGTGTTCACCGCCGCACCAGCCATGAACTTGGTGCTCGACGCCGTGGTGGTCGTGTTGGCGCCCTGGGGAATATTCACAAAAGTACCCACCGCCCCCAGCGTATCGGCAAACGCCATGTAACTGCCACCGTGGCAGATGCCGCCGGTCGTGCACAAGTCGGGACGCACCTTCATCGTCGCGCGCACACAGTCTGGCGACACCTCGGTCAACGTCACCCCCATCAGGCCGGGCAACAAAGGGGTCAGTAATTCATTCAATTTCTCGGGACTCATCATGGCAAAACCTTTCACAGCGGCGAGGGCCACACGGCTGCCAATGAGTGTAGCCAGCACCCTCTGCGCGGGCCGGCGCCGGTGTGACAAAAAAACGCAAAAATTAGCCCGCCCACCCCAGAAACGCCAAAAATCGCGCTAAAATTCTGGGCTTGCAAAAACTGTCCGCAGTCAAGCAGAGGCGATATAGCTCAGTTGGTTAGAGCGCAGCATTCATAATGCTGATGTCGGTGGTTCAAGTCCACCTATCGCCACCAGAACACACC
>CAYZHE010000036.1:10689-13946 GCA_964478285.1 uncultured Burkholderiaceae bacterium | reverse complement strand
GCCTGAACGCGCCATTTATCGCGTGGCGCTCGAGGTACTGGATATGCCAGAAAACCTGCAAGAGCTCTCTTGGCGGGGCGTGGTGACCATCCACGCCGATTGGTCCAGTCCAGCTGCTCGCTACGCGCGACAGATCCTGTCTGTATTGGTGCGCGAAACGGGCTTTTGAGTGGAGACCACCCGAATCACCTGGTGGCCTCTCAAACTTTCAAACCACTGCAGCCAAGCGGCTCGCCTGATCAATTGCTCGCTTGGCATCAAGTTCCGCAGCTTCATGAGCGCCGCCGACCAAATGCGCCACGGTGCCCATGCCCACCAGAGCGTCATACAGATCACGCAAAGGTTCTTGGCCCGCGCATACGATCACCGTATCTACATCGAATGTGCGTGGCACACCGTCCACCAAGGTGTGTAGCCCTGCGTCGTCAATGCGCAGATACTGCACGCCGCTGATCATCTGAACGCCCCGTTTGTTGAGTGTGGCTCGGTGAGTCCATCCTGTGGTGCGCCCCAAGCTCTTGCCCAAGGGTTCACTTTTGCGTTGCATCAGGTAGACGGTGCGCGCCGACCTTTGAACTTGAATGGGAACCCCTGTCACGCCTCCTCGGGGGTGGTTCACAAAATCAATCCCCCATTCGCGTGCAAAGGTGTCGATGTCCAAGCTGGCAGAGGGGCCTGCATGGCTGATCAACTCTGCCACATCAAACCCAATGCCTCCAGCGCCTAGGATCGCGACACGCTGTCCTACGTCTCGATGTCCCATGACAGCGTCGATATAGCCCACCACCTTGGGGTGATCAATGCCAGGGATGTCGGGGGTGCGCGGCCGAATGCCAGTGGCAATCACGACTTCATCAAATCCCTCGGCGACCAGCTCTGCGGCTGCTGCTCGGGTGTTCAGGCGCAAGTCGATCTTGAGGAGCTCGATCATGCGCTGGTAGTAGCGCAGGGTTTCATGGAACTCTTCTTTGCCGGGTATGCGCTTGGCGATATTGAATTGCCCGCCAATTTCTGGCCCTGCATCCATGAGCGTGATTCGGTGGCCGCGCTGCGCAGCTGCGGTGCTGAACGCCAACCCTGCTGGCCCAGCGCCAACTACTGCGATGCGTTTGGGCTGAGTGGTGGGCAAGTAGTTGAGCTGAGTTTCAAAGCACGCACGGGGGTTCACCAAACAACTCACCTGAAGTCGACTCCCGAAGGTATGGTCTAAGCACGCCTGATTGCACGCGATGCAGGTGTTGATCTCGTCCTCGCGGGCTTGTGCAGCCTTGTTCACCCACTCGGGATCGGCCAGCATCGGTCGAGCGAGCGAGACGAGGTCTGCGTCCCCGCGCGCCAAGATGTCCTCAGCGACGCTCGGCATATTGATGCGATTGCTGGTGATGACAGGGGTCTTGATCTGTTGGCGCAGGCGACCTGTGACTTGGGCAAATGCGCCCCGAGGCACCATGGTGGCGATGGTGGGTACAGGAGACTCATGCCAACAAAAGTGGGTGCTGATGATGTTGACGCCGGCTTGCTCCAATGCCTTCGCAAGACTCAAGACCTCCTCCCAAGCCAATCCGCCCTCGAGCATATCCATGGCAGAGATGCGAAAAATCATGATGAACTTCTGCCCCACTGCCGCGCGAACACGCCGCACGATTTCTAGGGGGAAGCGCATTCGGTTTTGCCAACTGCCACCCCATTGGTCCGTGCGTTGGTTGGTCTTCTGAACCAAAAATGTTGAAATCAAGTAACCTGCGGACCCGATGATTTCAATCCCGTCGTAGCCCGCAAGCTTGGCCATTTCAGCGCAATTGACGTAGTCTGAAATTTGCTTTTCGATGGTTTCCTCATTCAGCTCGGCTGGAGTGAAGCGACCAATTCGCGATTTGACGCCAGATGGTGAGACGCAGGCGGGTGAGTTAGCCAATGGTCCGGCGTGCAGGATTTGCAGACAAATCTTCACGTCTGGATCAGCGCGGTGCACTGCTTCAGTCACGATGCGGTGCTCTGTGGCTTCGCTTGGTGTGCTCAATTTGGCGCCAGCGCCACCTTCTGAATTGGGCGCGTAGCCGCCTGTGATGATCATGCCCACCCCGCCTTGGACGCGCTCAACAAAATACGCCGATAAGCGATCGGCAGCATCCGGCAAATCTTCAAGCCCGGTATGCATAGAACCCATCAGCACACGATTCTTGAGCCGAGTGAACCCCAAGTCCAGCGGAGAGAACAGATGTGGGTAGCGAGAGTGAGCTGACATGGTTTATCTCAAGTCCTGTTGGACGACCAGTATGAGCATGGGGTAAACCGCCACGCCACCACGCAGGTGACAGCCAGCTGTCATCTCAGCCTGTCAGTGAGGCAGATCTCTTGCCCTAAGATATCCCCATGAACTTATCTCAGCGCGCCCAATCCATCGATCCCTTTTATGTGATGCAGGTCGCCAAGCGTGCGGCCCAGCTTGAGCGAACGTTGCCTTCAGATGCCCAGCGGATGATTTATCTGTGTATCGGAGAGCCTGATTTCAGTGCGCCCGAGGCGGTGCAGGCTGCGGCCAACACCACGATTGCCAAAGGCACCACGCAATACACCGAGGCACTGGGCATCTTTCCACTTCGCCAGCGAATTGCCCAGTGGTACGCGCAGCGCTTTGGGGTGGACATTGATCCCAGCCGAATCGTGGTGACAGCGGGAGCGTCAGCGGCATTGCAGCTGGCGTGCCTGGCGTTTGTGAACCCGGGCGAAGAGTTGCTGATGCCAGACCCGAGCTATCCCTGCAATCGACACATCCTGACAGCTGCCAGCGCCAAAGCGGTGTTGCTCCCTTGTAGCCCTGAGCAGCGCTATCAACTGGACGCTGCCACGGTGCGACAGCATTGGGGAGAGCGCACCAAGGGCGTCTTGCTGGCGTCACCCAGCAATCCAACGGGAACTTCCTTAGATCCGCGAGAAATGCGACAAATCATGGAGACAGTCCAGGAGCGAGGCGGAGTCACCATGGTCGACGAGATTTATCTAGGTTTGAGCTTTGATGAGCGATTTGGGCAGACTGCGTTGGCGTTCAGCGATCAAGTCGTCTCGATCAATAGCTTTTCCAAGTATTTCAACATGACAGGGTGGCGCCTGGGCTGGTTGGTCGTGCCTCTCGAGGCGGTGCAAGCAGTCGAGCGCTTGGCCCAGAACCTCTATATTTGTGCATCAACAGTGGCGCAGCACGCCGCATTGGCTTGCTTTGAGTCAGAGACTTTGGCGATTTATGAGCAACGCCGGGC
>CAYZHE010000036.1:7694-10589 GCA_964478285.1 uncultured Burkholderiaceae bacterium | reverse complement strand
CGCTTGAACGCGCCAGCCAGAATGCCAGAGGTGACCAGTGCCAAGCCAGCGGCCAGTTGCCAGGTAAATATCTCGCCCAAAAAGAACACAGCGCTGATGGCCGACAAAGACGGCACCACCGATGTCATCATGGTGGTTCGAACCGGCCCAAAGTGCTTGACCATGGTGTTGAATGTGATCCCTGCGATCACCAAGGTGCCACCGCCTTGGTAGACCGCTTGAAACACCATTTCTTCCCACGGCGCAATGCTCAGGTGTGAACGTATTCCTAGCAACAAGCCTAGGCCGTATGCGGGCAGGTATACAAACGTCGCTGCGACGACCAGGGCGGTCGTGGCCTTGACCGCGTCCAGTTGGAATTTGCGCACTGCCGTGCCATAGGTGGCCCAAGTGGCCGACGCCGCCAAAAACAACAGATCTCCGATCCAAGCGGTGCCTGTGTCATCGGACACCAGTAGGCTGCGCGACCCGACCAAGACACCTCCTGCGAGGATGCACAACAAGCCGATGGTGCGTTGGCGCGACAATTTTTCGTTGAGCCAGATCAATGACAGCAAGCCCGTCCACAAAGGGAGAGTTCCCGGCAGCAAAACAGACGCGTGTGTGGCTGGTGCATAAAAGAAGCCTGTATACGCCAGCCCGCTGTAAAGGAAGCCCGCCAATACACCGACCACGGCAGTCTCCCTGAGTGGCAACGGCGACCAACCCAGCAGCGATGTGCCTGACGAAAGTTCAGCCGATTGGCGGGCCTTGCGGCGCTGCCAAAACGCATAGGGTGCCAAGATCACAGCAGCACCCAAAACGCGCAGGGCCAAAATATCAAGGGGAAGCAAAGTGTGAGAGGCCGATGCACGAGCGACGACGATGAACGAGGTCCAGATCGCGATGGTGATCAGTGCAGCGGTGATGCCAATCCAGGCACGAGGGGCGTTTACAGACATGGGGGCTTTCGGCAGACGTGAGGCGCCTGAGGTCGGGATCATAAATATATTTTTTGAAACAACTGTCGCAAGTGTGTTTTTACTCCTATAATGCAAGGCTTCGCGGCTGTAGCTCAGTTGGATAGAGTACTTGGCTACGAACCAAGGGGTCGTGGGTTCGAATCCTGCCAGCCGCACCAAAAAACAACGGGTTAGCTCCGGAAAGGGCTAGCCCGTTTTGTTTTGTGCCAGTGCCGGGCGGAAAAAGTCTGTGCCACGCCTCAAGACTTGGCCGATTGCACAAATTGGTCTCTCAGTTCACGTTTCAAGACCTTGCCAATTGCGCTTCTGGGGAGTTCGCCAATGGCATGAACGGCGCTGAGCCGCTGCGTTTTACCGGTGTTGGCGTTGTACCAAGCACGCAATGCTTCTGCGTCAAAGTCAATCGATCGAGCGACCACGAATGCGACGGGCGTTTCGCCCCATTCGTGCGATGGCACTCCAACGACTGCGACATCAGCAACTTCAGGATGGAGACGCAGTTGCGCTTCAATATCACTCGGGTAAATATTGAAGCCGCCGCTGATGATCATGTCTTTGCGTCGATCCATCAAAGTTAGAAAACCATCCGCATCCAACTGACCAATGTCGCCGGTTCGGATGTAGCGCTTTCCGATTTCGTCGAACCATTCGGCTTCTCGTGTTTTTTCGGGTTGGCGGTGGTAGCCAAGCATCATGCCAGCGGAGTGACCGACAACCTCCCCGATGGCATCCATCGGCAATGCATCACCGTTCTCCGCGATCATACGAACGTCGCAACCAGGCGCGACTTGGCCAACGGTATGGAGTTTGTCGGGGCGTTCGTGTGCGTTCAAAATGAAAGAAGCACCACCCTCTGTCATGCCATAAAACTCAATCAGCCCGCCTGGCCAGCGGTCCAGTGTTTCGCGTTTGAGTGCAGCCCTAAATGGCGCGCTGGTGCAGAACTTGGCTTGAAATGAGCTCAGATCGTAGTCGCCAAATTCAGGGTCTGCCAGCAGCCTTTGGTATTGGATAGGGACCAGCATCGTATGCGTCACGCGACGACTTTGTGCCCATTTCAAGTAGGCTGAAGTATTGAACTTGGGCATCAAAAGCGCAGCTCCACCAGATGCCAGCGTCGGGAAAAAGACCACCAGCGTTGTGTTTGAGTACAGAGGTGTCGCCAGTAAGGTGACGGTATGCGACGAGTAACCGTATCGGGAACCTCTGCGCACATGTGCCCATCTCATGCCATGGGACTGCACGATGCCCTTGGGTGTACCTGTGGTACCTGACGAGTAGATGATGTTGAACGCCCAATCTGGCTCCACTTTGATGCTTAGGGGCGACACGCCTACCGGCGCTAGCCAGTCCTTCGATGGCATCGCACCCTCAACGGGGATGAGTCCTAAATTCACTTTGGGTATAGATAGGCTGGCAAACGCAGGGGCTGTGGACGCATCAAGGAAGAGGTACCGGACTTGCGCATCTTCTGCCATGTTGCACAAAGTTTCGGCTGTAGAAGAGGGTGCTAGCGGGGCAACTACCACACCAGCCCGCAATGCACCAAGATAGGTGGCGGCATAAAACACCGAAGTTTCAGCACACAAAGCAATCGCTTCGCCTGGGCGAACTTGATTATTTTGCAGCGCTGCGGCGACTTGATCCATCCACCCATCAAGCTCGGCATAGCTCATTGCGTCGCGTCCATCATCGAGGGCTGGGCGATCGGGCTGAGTCACGGCATAGGCCCGAATGCGCTCAGCGATCTGAACGAATGGGGTTTCAAGGGTAATCGGGGTGGTGTTGGGCGCCATACGTCTGTGTCTTGGGGGATGCTGACATGTCTCATGCTGGCACGCCAGATTGTGCGTGTCTGTCGCCGGCAAGACGGATGGCGATGAGGTAAGCTTTTGCACCATGAACAAGGCATTTATTTCTGAATCTGAGGGGG
>CAYZHE010000036.1:0-7594 GCA_964478285.1 uncultured Burkholderiaceae bacterium | reverse complement strand
GGGGAGGCAACTAGCCACCCATCAGGCAAAAACTATCTCTCGCCACAGGGATATGCGCGCCTGCGCCAAGAACTGCTAGGGTTGATGGACGATGAGCGCCCCAAAGTCGTGGAGGCGGTCTCTTGGGCAGCTAAAAATGGCGACCGCTCCGAAAACGGTGACTATCTTTACGGCAAGAAGCGCTTGCGTGAAATTGATCGGCGCATTCGCTTTCTCACCAAACGCTTGGAGATCGCAGAGGTGGTCGATTCAAGCATTCACTTTGGAAGCGATCAAATCTTTTTTGGTGCGACTGTGACCTACGCCCGCGAAGACGGTGCCGAGACGACGATCACCATCCTTGGCATCGATGAAGTCGATCCTCTCCAACACCAAGTCTCTTGGATCTCCCCGATTGCCAGGGCTTTGCTCGGGGCGCGGGTAGGTGACGAGCTTCGATTGCAAGTGCCAGGTGGATGGCAATGGGTCGAGGTTTTGAACGTGACTTATCCGCAGTCGAATCACGGCTAGGCCTTTATCGGCGCGACCGCTGTTCACAGGGTCAGGATTGACCTTGTTGTTTGGGTTTGATTCTTTGGCTCTTGAGCACTCGGGGGGTGCGCTTGAGCGCCCGCAGCAGCTGTGCCAAGTGAACGCGATCGCGCACGCCCACGGTCAGGCGCAGCGAAACATGGTCTCGATCATTGCCCATGTCGATGTGGACAATGTCAGCCTCTGCATTGCCGATGGTGGCGGTGATGCGGGCTAAGGTACCTTTCACGTTCTCGGCAACGATCAAAATACGCGCATCAAACAAACGCTGTGGCTCTTCTGCCCACCCCACGCTCATGAAACGCTCGTGATCCCTGTCCATCAACTTGCGCATGGATGAACAGTCGTCCGTGTGGACGACCAGGTGCTCGCCGCGCCCTAGATAGCCAACAATGTCGTCACCCGGGATGGGCGAGCAGCACACGCTGTATTGCACTGAGCTTCCTTCTGTGCCGTCCAACGTGAGGACACCCTGAGTGGGGTGGTCCCCTTCGCCTTGGATGAAGCGCTCCGTTGAGATGAGCAACATATCAGGCGTGTGACCCATGTCATCGCCCAACATCCCCCCCATTTTCTTGGCCACCATGCCGGCAAATCGGCGCCCAACGCCGATATCGATCATCAAATCATCGATGGACTTGTTGCCGGTGAATCGCAGCAATTTCTCCCAAAATTCGGCATACGCCTCGTTATCGGGGGGCACCTGGGTGTAGCCCTCGGCTCTGAGTGATTGGCGCAACATCTTTTCACCCAACAGCCGCGTATCGTCTTGGGCCATTTGCTTCAAATGGTTGCGAATGGCTGAGCGGGCTCGACCCGTCTTGACGAAATTGATCCATGCCGGATTGGGTGTTGATGCTTCAGAGGTGATGATTTGAACAACATCACCGTTCTTGACCTCCGTGCGCAGCGCTGCAGCCTCGCCATTGATGGTGGCGGCAATTGCGCGGTCACCGATATCACTGTGAATTGCGTAGGCAAAATCAACCAATGTTGCCCCTCGCGGCAAGGACAAAATTTTGCCGTTGGGTGTGAACACATAAACCGCGTCGGGAAACAAATCCACCCGGATGTGATCCCAAAATTCAGCGGCATCACGTGTCTCGTCCTGGATGTCCAGCAGTGACTGCAGCCATTTGGCGCTGAGGTGCTCTTTGGAGGCCTCTGTGTCGTCGTGCGTCTTGTAAAGCCAATGGGCTGCGACACCGGATTCGGCGACCAAGTCCATCGGATCGGTGCGCATTTGGACTTCGATGTTGATGCCAACTGGTCCGACCAGCGTGGTGTGCAGGGATTGATAGCCGTTGGCTTTTGGGATGGCAATGTAGTCTTTGCATCGCCCGGGCACTGGCTTGTACAGATGGTGCATCACACCTAGTGCGGTATAGCAATCAATCAACCGGGGCAACACCACTCTGAAGCCGTACAGGTCATTCACTTGAGAAAACGTCAGGTGTTTCTCAACCATTTTTTTGTAGACCGAATACAGCGGCTTTTCGCGCCCGATGATTCGCGCACTCAATCCTTGGGCTTTCAGCGCCTCGGTGATCTCAGCCTTGACCTTGTCAACCAAATCAATGCGCCGACGCCGGGCTTTGTTCACAGCCTTATTCAGGGTTTCGTAGCGCCAAGGATTGGCGAACCGGAATGCGAGATCCTGGAGTTCTCGGTAGGTTTGGTTCAGTCCAAGTCGATAGGCGATTGGTGCATAAATTTCAAGGGTTTCGCGAGATATACGCCCCCACTTGTTGCGCGGCATATCGCCCATGGTGCGCATGTTGTGGCTGCGGTCCGCCAGTTTGATGAGCATCACACGGACGTCCTTGGCCATAGCCAGCAACATTTTGCGAAATGACTCAGCTTGGGTGTGTTCGCGGGAAGTGAACTCGAGCTTTTCGAGTTTGGTAAGACCATCAACCAAATCGGCCACCGTGAGGCCGAATTTTTCAGCCATCTCGATTTTGGTGATCCCGCAGTCTTCCAGCACGTCGTGCATCAGGGCGGCCATGATGGCTTGAGCGTCTAGCTTCCACTCGGCACACAAACCCGCGACCGCAATGGGGTGGGTGATATAGGGATCACCGTTTTTGCGCATTTGACCCAGATGCGCCTCGTCGGCAAATCGGTAGGCGCGGCGGATATCCTCGATCTCGGCCTCGCTCAGGTAATCCAGTTTGTCGACCAAACCGGCAAAGCTGGCTGCCGCGGCGGTGTGTGCCGCGCGCTCGACGGAGTCAGCTAGACCGGGTTGGACGAGTTTGTTCATCCCTTTACTTTAGCGCTTTCGAGAGGATTTCGCGTCACATTGTGAAAAAGACCCACAAAAAAGGCACCACAAAGGTGCCTTTCAGGGTCACGCGCCGAATGCCGGCGGCGTCAGGTGCTCAGGTTGGAACCTTGCGCAGCATTTCCAAGCCGACTTCGCCAGCAGCGATTTCGCGCAGCGCGGTGACAGCAGGCTTGTTTTTCGCTTCAACCTTGGCCGTATGGCCTTGGCTCAGCATCCGGGCGCGGTAGGTTGCCGCCAACACCAATTGAAAACGGTTGGGGATCTTTTCCAGACAATCTTCGACAGTAATGCGTGCCATGGCGTGCTTTCAATGTGAGGTAAACGGGCGTGTTCAGTGATCCAAGCCAAGAGATTTAAAGGTGTCCTCACGCAATTTGCGCTGAGCTTCGAATCGGAGGCGTTGGGCGTGGACGATGCTTTTTAGGTCAAAAAGCGCACGCTCGAACAATTCGTTGATTATAACGAATTGGAAGTGTTGAGCTTGGGCGATCTCATCGCGGGCATTGCGCAGGCGCAACTCGATGGTTTCCGGGTCATCCTCGCCGCGGCGGCGCAGACGCGAAGCCAATTCTTCCCAGCTGGGGGGCAGTATAAAAATCAATATCGCCTGGGGAAACTGCTTTTTGATTTGAAGCGCACCCTGGTAATCGATTTCGAGGACCACATCGTTGCCACTCGCCATCGTGCTTTCGATGGCTTGACGGGAAGTTCCGTATCGCTTGCCGTGCACGTGCGCCCACTCAATAAAGGCGCTGTCGGTCAACATTTGATCAAAAGTCGCATCGTCGACGAAATAGTATTCGCGGCCGTCTTTCTCTTGCCCGCGCGGGGACCTTGTCGTATGGGAGATGGAGGGCATGACGCGCGCGTCCAACTCCATGAGTGCCTTCACAAGGCTAGATTTACCCGTGCCGCTTGGGGCGGCGACGACGAACAGATTGCCAATCACTGGTTGCATTGAGGGTGCCTTATTCAATGTTCTGCACTTGTTCACGCATTTGTTCGATCAACACTTTCATGTCAACAGAAATGCGGCTGAGTGTGAGCGTCGATGATTTGGAGCCGAGGGTATTGGCCTCACGGTGTAGTTCTTGAATCAAAAAGTCAAGGCGTTTGCCAAGCTCACCGCCTTGGACCAACAGATCATCAATCTCATCCAGATGCGAAGCCAATCGAGTCAATTCTTCGGCAACATCGATGCGAATCGCAAAGGCCGCTGCCTCGTTGAGCGCTCGTTCTTGCGCAGCATCTTTGTCTACGCCTGATGCATCGCCCAGCGCCGCTTCGAACTTGGCGAGGTATTTGCTGCGCTGCTGCTCGACCAGTTCAGGGATCAGCGGCATGGCTTGCTGAGCGAGCGCTCGCAGTCCCTGCACGCGGTCTCTCAGCATCGTTACCAACCGCTCGCCCTCGCGGGCGCGCGATGCTCTCAGCAAGGCCAATGCTTCGTCTAGGAGCTGCATCAGAACTGGGTTCAGGTCTTGGTCGATCGGCTGCGGTTGTTGGGCCCACTGGAGAATCTGAGAAACGCTCAGGCCTGCCGCATGGGGGAGGGTTGCGTGCACCCGCGCTTGTGCGGCTGCCAGCGCCGCCAGCAGGGATTCACTGGGTTCGGCGACGGACCCTGACCGGAGGCTTTCGAGGTTGATGCGCACATCCACTTTGCCGCGCCGCAGTTGCTGGCTGATGCGCTCACGAACCGCTGGCTCGCTGGCGTTGAGGATTTCGGGGAGCCTGATGTGCAGGTCCAAAAACCGATTGTTGACGGAACGCAACTCAACGCGAAGTTGAGGCGCATTGCGGGTGTCCTCGTCCTCGCTGACAAGCGCAGATTGAGCGCTTGCATAGCCGGTCATACTGTAAACTGACATGTCTGTTTGGGTTCCTTCGGGAAGGCACTTTTCGGTAGTGCGTCCGGGGCTGATGTTGATCTTTGCGTTGTCTCTCCAAGGCGCTCCTGCACGGAAAGCAAGCGCAGCAGCAACGGTTCACCCAGATTATCGCAAACCCCCAAGCCAACCACTGTGAAAGCCAATATGTACGCTCGTTCTGAGGGCCGCGCGCCCAACGCCACTCGCCCGGTTCAAATTCAACGCGGATTCACCATCCACGCTGAAGGCTCAGTGCTGATCAGTTTTGGGCGCACGCAAGTGTTGTGCACTGCGTCGATTGAAGAGCGTGTGCCACCACATCAAAAGGGCACAGGCGAAGGGTGGGTCACCGCTGAGTATGGGATGCTGCCGCGCGCAACACACACCCGCAGTTCCCGCGAGGCAGCGAAGGGCAAGCAAAGCGGTCGCACCCAGGAGATTCAGCGTCTGATCGGACGCAGTTTGCGCGCGGTATTCGACCTGAAAGCGCTGGGTGAGCGCACCATCACGCTGGATTGTGACGTGATTCAAGCGGACGGAGGCACTAGAACGGCGGCCATCACGGGGGCATTTGTGGCGGCACGCGACGCCGTCAATGCCTTGATGGCGAGTGGTGCCATCAAGCAAGACCCGATCAAGGACCACGTCGCGGCTGTGTCCGTCGGCATCGTGGAGGGCACCCCGTTATTGGATCTGGAGTACACCGAGGATTCCGCTTGTGACACGGACATGAATGTCGTGATGACAGGCGCGGGAGGGTTTGTTGAAATTCAGGGTACGGCCGAGGGTGAGTCTTTCTCTCGCGAGGAAATGAATGCGCTGTTGGATTTGGCCGAGAAGGGCATCGGCGAATTGGTCTCAGCACAGAGGACTGCATTGGCATGAAGCTGGTTTTGGCCTCCAACAACGCAGGCAAATTGCGTGAACTTCAGGCCATGCTCGCACCGCTTGGTGTGGCACTGATTGCGCAAGGTGACCTGGGCGTACCAGAGGCTCCCGAGCCGCATTGCACTTTTCTGGAGAATGCATTGGCCAAGGCTCGCAACGCGGCCAGGCACACGGGCTTGCCCGCGTTGGCAGATGATGCGGGGCTTTGCGTAGAGGCTTTTGGTGGCCAGCCGGGTGTCGATACTGCCTACTACGCGACGCAGTTCGGCTACGAAAAAGGCGACGCCAACAACGTCAGGGCACTCTTAGAGCAATTGCAAGGCAAACCGGATCGTCGGGCTGCGCTGGTGAGTACCTTGGTAGCGGTGCGCCATCCGGAAGACCCTCAGCCTTTGGTCGCTACTGGGCGGATTGACGGTCAAATACCGTCAGCGCCTGCAGGTGAGGGTGGTTTTGGTTTTGACCCAGTGATGTGGCTGCCTGAGCGGGGAAAAACCCTGGCCGAACTCACCACTGAAGAGAAGAATGCGATCAGCCACAGAGGCCAAGCCAGTCGTGCGATGGTTGAGCTGATTCGACAACAATGGCTCAAGAGCGCCTGATCGGGCAAGCCGCTTGGCTTGCTCAGGAGCCAATTGGGCAGGCACAACCTGACCCTCAACTGCTCATGCGACCTGGCTCATTGATGTTGAGTGCTTTGCCGCCCCTGTCCCTCTACATTCACTTGCCGTGGTGTCTGCGCAAATGCCCATACTGCGATTTCAATTCGCACGCCGCGCCTGAGAACTTAGAAGAAGGCATCCAAAAACAATACGTGCAGGCGTTGATGGCTGACCTGGAGGCCGTGCTGCCTTTGGTCTGGGGGCGAACCGTTCACACCGTCTTCATCGGAGGCGGGACGCCGAGCTTGTTTGAGCCCCGATGGATCGATGCGTTGTTGGCAGGGGTGCGAGCTCGGCTGGAGATCGCTCCGGGTGCTGAGGTCACGCTCGAGGCCAATCCCGGCACGTTTGAAAAGGATCGCTTCAGATCGTTTGCTGCGGCCGGTGTGACACGGCTATCCGTGGGGGTGCAGTCTTTCAACGATCAGGCACTCCAAGCCCTGGGGCGGGTGCACACGGCGGAGCAGGCGCATGAAGCGCTGGTCGAGGCGCGCGACGCGTTTGAAACCTTCAACTTGGATTTAATGTACGCGCTGCCGGGGCAAAGTCGTGAAGCCTGTCAGGCTGATTTGACCGAAGCGCTGCGTCACCACCCCTCCCATTTGTCGATCTACCACTTAACGGTAGAGCCCAACACGTATTTCGCTAAGTATCCGCCTGAATTGCCTGATGATGATTCCGCATTTGACATGATGGACGCCATCATCCATGGCAATCATGCTGCGGGCTTGGTGCGCTATGAGACTTCAGCATTCGCAAAGCCTGGACACCGTTGTCAACACAACTTGAACTACTGGCAGTTTGGGGACTACATTGGCATCGGTGCCGGAGCACACAGCAAGTTAAGTTTTGCCCATCGCATCACTCGCCAGGTCAGGATTCGTGACCCGCAGAAATACATGCAAGCTGCGATGGCGAGTCAAGCGTTGTCGAGCCATGAGGAGGTCGCTCGGAGCGACTTGGCCTTTGAGTTCATGCTCAACGCCACCCGATTGTTGGACGGGTTCAAGCTACAGGACTTCAGCGATCGCACTGGGCTGCCTGTGTCGCAGATTGAGAATGATCTCCAAATCGCCGAGTCCAAAGGCCTGATTCAGCGTAACTTGCACCTTGTCAAACCGACGCCTTTAGGCGTGAATTTCTTGTCCGATCTGCAAAGCCTTTTTTTACCCAAGGGTTGATGTGAGGCGGGTGAGCTCACCTTGGTGATTACGAAGGTCAAAAAAGCCAGTCGATTTTTGGTTAGAATACGCAGCTTCGGAAGTGTGGCAGAGCGGTTGAATGCACCGGTCTTGAAAACCGGCGAGGGTGAGAGCCCTCCGTGAGTTCGAATCTCACCGCTTCCGCCAAAT
>CAYZHE010000035.1:0-14102 GCA_964478285.1 uncultured Burkholderiaceae bacterium | reverse complement strand
AACGCTTGCTGTATGCGTTAACGAGGGTGAAGGTAGTAATTTAGAAGACCTCGCAAAATCATTGAATGCAAATGTCGCGAGAAATTCAAATTTCGTTTCAGTTTCGTACCGCGCAGAGTCCAGAGAGAACGCTGTGCGATGTTTGGAGCAAGTGCTGGAGATTGTTATTGCTAGGCAGAAGACGCTAGCTGCTGCGAATTTAACTTCGGTTCTATCTAATTTGGAAAACTTAAAAAAGAAGGCTGATGAGTTGCGTAAGACAGCCAAGCAGCTGGAGTCTGACAGAGGGGCACAATTTAAATTTAGAGATATTGAGTATTCGGCAGCTGCTTTAATCACTGTCACTCTTCAATCAAAAGCCCAAGAGCTATTGGCGACAGAAAATCAAATTTCAACGACGGAAAGCATGCTTAAACCGCCGAACACTCAAGATGCGAAATTTGCAACGCCAATCTTCGCATCAGAGCAACCTGTATCGCCACGTCGCAGCCTAATCGTGATGATTAGTGCGATAGGAAGTTTGTTCTTGGGTGTACTTATTCTTGTCTTGAGAAAAGCCGTTGTGAGTATGAAGAAGCAGCGTGAAGAGCGACAAAACGCTGCAGAGATAAACGTCTAAATCCGATTTGCGTTTAGATGCCAAAGCTCAACATCGAACAGTTGATGGAGCGTCTTTAAAAGCGCATCTATCAACTTGAGCTTGGTGAAGAGATTGCCGCTAAGGACGTCAAAGCACTACTCAATGAGGAACAGCAGCAACAACGTGTTCAGGCCTTAGCTGCGCAAGTTGCGCTGAAGAATAACAAACGTGCTAGTACTGATGCAGAGAAGCAAGCGTTGGGGTGGAAGTCAATCAGAGAGGTGAGACTTGATGTGCTTCGTTCAGCACTCAACGCTGCCAACGATGATTTACTTGCATACTACCAACGTCGCCTCAGAGAAAAAGAAGTTCGCCAAGCCAACATCTACTTGCGTGAATATTCAGAAGCAAGGAAAGCAGTCAAGAGCGTTTTTGCTGCGCAAGGTGCTGCAAACAACGCACTTACACGTGTGACCTGCCCGGTGAATTTCGAGCCATATGAAGCTTGAGACAATGGTCTCTTCGCTGGGAGAGACGGGAATGAAGCAATGGCGATTCACGGACGAGCAGATCGTTCGGATCTTGCGCGAGAGGGATCAGGACAGCGTGGCCGAAGTGGCCAAGCGGCACGGGGTGAGCCAACGGCGATCTACGCATAGCGCAAGAAGTTTGCACAGCTGGACACCGATGAGGTCAAGCGATTGAAGGGGCTAGAGCAAGAGAACGCACGGTTGCGCAAGCTGCTGGTCGATCGAGACCTAGAGACCGAGGGCATGCGGGAGATCAACGCAAAAAAGTGGTGAGCGCAGAGGCACGACAGGAATAGGTGCGATACGCCGTGGAGCGTGGCCTGAGCCAGCGTCAAGCTTGTGCGCTAATGCGTACCGCCCGATAGGGCTTGTACTACGAGCGAAAGATGCCGCTGAAGGACGCGCCTGTGGTGAGTGCCATGAACGACCTGTCCGCACAGTTTCCGCGCTTTGGCGCTCGTCGTATTCATTTGTTTCTGCATAGCCAGGGGCTGAGCATGGGGAAAGACCGTTGTGCGCGCATCTGGAGCGCAGCGGGGCTGCAGGTGCCGGCCAAGAAGAAGCGGCATCGCAACCTGGCGGCCAGTCGTCCCAGACCTATGGCGCCTGTGGGGCGCAATTCAGTCTGATGTTATGACTTTGTCTTCGATGCGTGCGCCAATGGTTAGCAGCTGAAATGCCTGACGGTGGTCGATGAGTACACCCGGGAATGCCTGGCTATTGATGTGGCTGGCTCGATCCGGTCCCGACAAGTCGTCGATGTGCTTAGCCGGCTGATCAGCTTGCCGCGCTATCTGCGCAGCAATAACGGTCCAGAGTACGTCAGCAAAGCGCCGCTGCGCTGCGCTGTGGATGAGGGGCTGGTGTCGGCTCTTTCCAACACAAAGTGCGCACATCAGGGAGAAGATTGCCTTTCATGGCGATCGATACAAATCGATCACAGGTCGCCCTTGTCGGGACCTGCTTCAAATTTGAGGCAGCGTTTAGGCCGCCTTCAGCGGCTGTTCTGGCATCCCGATGCCGTACAGCTGACGCAACTGAACGCATTTGGGGTTGAGACTGCCGTCTTCCATGTACGCCGCGTACTCCCGGCAAGGGGAGGGGCGGTTGTCGTAGATGCCACAACGGTTGTTGTCTTGGAGGGCGACGCATTTGCCCTTACCACCATCGTTGCCTTTTTCAGTGCCATTCATGCACACAAGGAAGGGGGTGACTGGTTGTGTCAGCGCCGCAGGCACTTTGCCTCCAGGGTAAGTGTCAAGTTCACCTTGGTAGAAAGACACCCGAAAATGTCGGCAGCAGGCGCCACAGTCGTTACAGATGCTGAACTCAGGCATGTCGTAGAACACGCGGTCATCTTCTGTTTTGATGGCAATTTGCAGGGTGGGTGGGTTCACTTGATGTCTCATGCAGGGACCAGGACGGACGCGATTATCTGCAAAAGTTCGGCGTTCCCATAGTGATTTTTTTGATGGATTTGAAATGCTTCAATACTGTCAAAAAAAAGCAACTAACCCCTATCATTGGAGGGGTGCAAGGGCTACTCGCGGCTCTTTGCGTCCGCCCATTCGTCAGCGCTGTTGAGTAGCTTTGAGTAGGCACCCTGTTGAGCCTCAAGTTCGGTGTGTGTCCCCATTTCGAGCACCTTGCCCTGCCCCATGACAACGATGAGATCTGCGTCCCTGACTGTAGATAAGCGGTGTGCCACCACCAACACCGTCCTATCCTGACGCAGGCGTGCTATCGCGGCTTTGATGGCTTGCTCCGACACGTTGTCGAGCGCGCTGGTGGCTTCGTCGAGCAATAGGATGGGTGCGTCCTTCAAAAATGCGCGGGCCAAAGCAATGCGTTGCCGCTGTCCGCCAGAGAGGTTCGAGCCGTTCACGCCAACCGGTGTGTCCAGACCATCAGGCAGCTGAGTGATGAAATCCCAGGCGTTGGCTGCCCGAGCAGCCGCCTCAATTTGGCTGCGAGTCGCTCCTGTCTGACCGTACGCGATGTTCGCAGCAAGGGAGTCGTCAAACAACACCACTTGTTGTCCTACCCAGGCAATTTGCTGTCGCAACTGTTCAAGCGCTAGTGCTTCGATATCAACGCCATCAATGTAAATTTGCCCTTCAGTGGCATCAAAGAACCTGGGAATCAAATTCACCAAAGTCGTTTTGCCGCTTCCCGACGCGCCCACCAACGCAACGGTTTGCCCTTTGGGGATATCCAAACTGACATCGTGCACGGCCCAACCGGTTTGTCCTGGGTAGCGAAAACTGATGTGAGTCAATTGGATGTTGCCTTCAACACGTGGCCACGTCTTGGACTCATCGCGGGCGTGTTCGGGCAACGCATCGAGCAACTCGTAGAGACTCTGCGCTCCTGCGAGTCCTTTTTGAATGACTGGATTGATGTTGGTCAGTCGGCGAATCGGCTCAAACACCATCGCCATGGCGGCGACAAATGACACAAATGCGCCAGGCGATAGCTGGTCCTGAGCGGACAGAGTGGTAGCTGCCCAAATCACTGCCGACACTGCCGCCGCCGCGAGTACTTGAACGAGCGGCACGTTCAACGCAGCCACCTTAACTGTGTCCATCGTCTGTGTGCGCAGCTGATTGGAGATAAATTGGAAACGTTCACTTTCTTTGGTGTAGGTGTTGAATAGTTTGATCTCTCTCACCCCACCCAAAGATTGTTCAATATGGCCGGTCAGGTCAGCATTCGTTTGTTGTATGGCTTGGTTCCCGCCGCGCAACTTGCGGCTGGCGATTTTGATGATCCACGCCACCAAGGGTGCAATGGCGAAAATCAAAAGGGTGAGCGACCATGCCGTCCACAGCAAATAAGCGAGCAGCCCGATGATGACAAGGGTGTCTCTTACAACGATGATCCATGCGGTGGATAGCGCCGCCCCGACTTGAGGAATGTCATACAGCAGCCTGGACAGCATTCGGCCTTGGGTTTGCGACAAGTGGTCGCCCAGTGGGAGCTTCATTTGGTGCTCGAACACCTCGAGACGGAGGTCATGTATGGCCTTGTTAGCGACCCACTGACTGCTGACGTTTGCCACGTATTCGGCGATGCCCTTGGCCAAGAAGGCCAACAGCAAGAAAAGCGGCACCTGCCACATCGAGTCGGCGTCTTTGGCGATCAGGCTCTGATCCACCAAGGGCTTGAGCAAGGCGGGCAAAACAGGCTCTAGCGCTGCAGCCGCGACCATCGCGATCAAGGACAACCCCATCACCCCCCGGTAAGGCTTGACGGCCTGGAAAAGCCGGTGAGTAAGGGTCAGGCTGTTGCTCATTCTCGATGCATGATGTTGTCGACCAATACGTTGGCCCAACCTTCGGTATGAAAGGTCGACTCCAGCTGCTCGGGATCGTATTCTTCACGCAGCCACTCCATAAAAGCAATCGGCTCACAGCGATGGCGCGCGATATAGGTCGCGATGAAGAAATCGAGAATACCTGTCTTCGCTTGTTTAAAGTGCCCGTACCTCCAGCCAAGTTCTTGGATCGCCTCTTCGGCAGCGTCTCCCAGATGCAGGATTCGATAGAGCGCTGCGCCAACCCCAGCCCGATCAGCGCCTGCTTTGCAGTGCATGAGTGCTGGATACCGCAAGCTTTCAAAGGCTGTGGCCAGTCTTTCTACTTCCTCAACCCTCGGGGCACGCCTCGAGTAGATCGGTGCATCAATCAGGTCAATCCCCAGTTGCTGACAGATCTCCTTTTCAAGCGGATAGGACCCATAGGGGTTGGGGCCTCTTAAGTTGACAATGCTTTGAATACCGTATTGCCTGTGGTACTTGGCAATCTGCTTGGGGCTGGGTTGGCTGCACCGAAACATCCCTTTGCCCAAGGAGTGAAAGTTGTTGTAGATGACTCGGATGAATCCGTGGTCTACCCAATGCATATTCAGCCACGCCATCAGGCGCTGAGCTGGTGTATCAAGTGGGGCGTTTGGAGACATGAGCAATCGATCTAAAAGCAGAAGTTTATCGGACTTGGAGCAAGTTGCAGTACTGATCTCCCAGCTTCAGTGGCTGGGTCATTACAATGGGCACCACTCTCTACACTGCGACCACTGAAAGGTGCCCAACCGTGCGACAAACCAAGAAAGAGTCTGCCTCGGCTGCGTCCGGTGAGCGACTGATCAAAAAATATCCGAATCGCCGTCTTTACGATACGACTACATCTTCGTACATCACCCTAACAGAGATCAAAACTCTGGTACTTCAGGCGCAGCCTTTCGTGGTGCGAGACGCGAAATCAGATGAGGATCTGACGCGGAGCATTTTGTTGCAAATCATTCTGGAAGAAGAGACGGGTGGCGTTCCGCTTTTTTCAGAGCAAATGCTGGCCCATTTCATCCGCTCCTACGGGCATTCGATGCAAGGTTTCTTAGGAACTTACCTCGAAAAGAACATGCAGGTGTTCACGGAGATGCAGCAGCGTATGCAAGAACAATCCGAACAGTGGTCACCCGAACGCTGGCAGCAACTGATGACATCCGGTGCTCCGGGGCTACAAAACATGATGGGTGCTTACATGGAGCAGTCCCGCGCGGCGATGCAGAATTTGCAGGAAAGCATGCAAGCACAAAGCGACCAAATGCTGGCGGCCATGGGACTCAAAGGCCGTTGAGCCGTAGGAATCGTTCATGTCTATTACACACACTGCGCCCAAAATTGGGTTCGCGTCTTTGGGCTGCCCCAAAGCACTGACGGATTCTGAGTTGATCTTGACTCAGCTGAGCGCTGAGGGTTATCAGACCAGCAAGACATTTGCGGGCGCTGACTTGGTCATTGTCAACACGTGTGGGTTCATTGATGACGCCGTCAAAGAGAGCCTGGATACCATCGCAGAGGCACTCAACGAGAACGGCAAAGTGATTGTGACGGGCTGCCTCGGCGCAAAGGCAGATGATCAAGGTGGCAACCTGGTGCAGTCGATTCACCCCAGTGTGTTGGCTGTGACCGGACCGCACGCGACCCAAGAGGTGATGGACGCGGTGCATACCCATCTACCCAAGCCACATGACCCGTTTGTCGACTTGGTCCCCGCCCAGGGGGTGAAGCTCACGCCGAAACATTTCGCGTACTTGAAAATCAGCGAGGGATGCAACCACCGTTGCACGTTTTGCATTATCCCGTCTATGCGAGGTGACTTGGTTAGCCGCAATGTTGGCGACGTCTTGGGTGAGACCAAGCGCTTGTTGAATGCAGGGGTGAAAGAGATTTTGGTGGTCAGCCAAGACACCTCGGCTTACGGTGTTGATGTCAAATACCGCACAGGTTTTTGGGACGGACGCCCGGTTAAGACGCGGATGTTGGATTTGGTGCAAGCGATGGGCGAAATGGCCCAAAGCTACGGCGCCTGGGTTCGCCTGCACTACGTCTATCCGTATCCTCATGTGGATGAAGTAATCCCCTTGATGGCAGAAGGCCTCATCCTTCCTTACCTGGATGTGCCTTTGCAACACAGCCACCCCGATGTGCTCAAACGCATGAAGCGGCCCGCCAGCGGGGAGCGCAACCTTGAGCGCATTCAAGCGTGGCGTGATGTTTGCCCAGAGTTGATCGTGAGGTCGACGTTTATTGCAGGTTTCCCTGGCGAGACCGAGGCTCAGTTCGGACACTTGCTGGATTTCGTCCGCGAGGCACAAATCGACAGGGCGGGGTGTTTTGCCTACTCACCAGTGACTGGCGCGACGGCCAACGAGTTGGACGGGGCATTGCCAGATGACGTGCGCGAAGAGCGACAAAGGCGTTTCATGGAGGTAGCGGGCGAAGTCTCGCAGGCCAAGCTCGAAACCCGCGTGGGTGCTGTGTTGCAAGTCTTGGTCGACCAAGCGTCTGGTTTGGGCAAAAAAGGCGGTGTTGGCCGCTCCTATGCAGAGGCACCAGAGGTAGACGGCGTGATCAAACTCCTGCCAACTGACAAAGCCAGCAAGACGTACAAAACGGGAGAATTTGTGAAGGCCCAAGTCGTTGGTGTCGAGGGACCTGACTTGATCGCTCAAATTGTCTGACCTGCGGGGGGGGTCACTTGCGAAACTAGGGTAAGCTTTCAAAGCGCCTGACGCCGCAGCCAAAAGCCGCTCGATTCACGGCTTGTGTTCGCATAGACAAAAACCATGGACATTCAATTCAGAGCGGCGGTTTCCGCCGATCATTCGAAAATTCTAGGGCTTTTCACGCAAACGTTTACAGCTTCTGATGGGGCCTCAGAGGGCGCTTTGCTGGAACAACTGGTCACCGATTTGTTGCAAAGCCTAGACGTCTCGAGTGTCTCCTGCTTTGTCGCGATGAGCGGTACACAGTTGGTTGGGTCTGTTTTCACGACCGCACTGACCTTTGACCAAGATGTCAAGGTGCAGATGCTGGCGCCAGTCGCGGTCGACACGGGCTTCCAAGGCCGAGGATTTGGGCAGCAGATGATCAATCAAGTGATCAGTGTTTTGACCCAACGGGACGTAGACACGCTGGTGACCTATGGTGATCCAGCCTATTACTCTAAAGTGGGTTTTGGGGCCATCTCAGAGGAATACATTCCGGCGCCAATGCCACTCTCGATGCCCATCGGTTGGCTTGGGCAAACCCTCAACCGGCCAATCAGTGTCCCGTTGACCAACCCCCGCTGTGTCAAAGCCTTCAGCGATCCGTCTTATTGGTAACTCGGGCGGACAATGCGGAGCTGGCCCACGCAAGTGAATCACGCCCCACAGAGATGAGCTCGAGGTACTGAATGCGTATCCTAGGGTGTCTCAAGCAGATTTAGCCAAGGAATCTTCCTGAGTGCCAGCTCAAAGCGCGATCCCACTAGAGATGGTGATGCCATAGGCTTCTGCTATGCTGTGCCCGACGGCCTATGGGTTCGAAGAGGCTTTTGAAAGGCAACAACCATCGCCAAGAAAAAAGCCTCTGAAACAATGAGTTACAGAGGCTTAAATCAAATTTTGGTGCCCAAGAGAGGACTCGAACCTCCACGCCGTTAAGCGCTAGTACCTGAAACTAGTGCGTCTACCAATTCCGCCACCTGGGCATTTCAGAGCCCGAAATTGTAGCATTTTTTGTGAGTAAAACGAACCATATGTTGGGTGAAATTGAAGGTGTTGTTCATGGGCACCGGGATGGGCATGGGTTTGTGATCCCAGACGATGGGAGTCCCGACGTTTTTCTACCTCCCAACGAGATGAGAGCGGTCTTGCACCTGGACAAGGTGAATGTTCGGGTGGTGCGCACCGACCGACGCAACCGCCCTGAAGGGCGAGTCACGCAAATTGTTTCGCGATCGAGCGTACCGATAATCGGAAGACTGCTTCAAGAGTCTGGCGCCTATCTCGTAGCACCCGAAGACAAGCGCTATGGGCAGGATGTATTGATCCCGAAATCTGGCATCGGGCCTGCCGCGATTGGACAGGTGGTGGTCGTTGAATTGACCGAGCCGCCTGCTCTCTACGGTCAGCCGGTGGGTAGAGTCAAAGAGGTGCTGGGCGAAATTGATGATCCCGGAATGGAAATCGAAATTGCGGTGCGCAAGTATGGCGTGCCGCATGTGTTCAGTGAGCAAAATCTGGCCCAAGCGGCGAAGTTGCCCGACAAGGTTCGACCTGCAGACGCCAAAGGCCGCATTGACTTGTGTGATGTACCGCTGGTCACCATTGACGGTGAGGACGCCCGGGATTTCGATGATGCGGTGTATTGCGAGCCTGCCAAAGTGGGGCGCACCCAGGGCTGGCGTCTGCTGGTGGCGATTGCGGATGTGAGCCACTATGTGAAGCCTGGGGACGCGATTGACACGGATGCTTACGAACGCTCGACCAGCGTCTACTTCCCGCGCCGTGTGATCCCTATGCTTCCGGAAAAGCTGTCGAACGGATTGTGTTCGTTGAATCCCGAGGTCAAGCGCTTGTGCATGGTGTGCGACATGCTCATTGCCGGCGACGGTGAGGTGCAAGCCTACCAGTTTTATCCGGCAGTGATGTACAGCCACGCGCGCTTCACGTACACCGAAGTTGCTGCGATATTGAAAAATGCTCGGGGTCCGGAGGCCCAAGCTCGAGGGGACCTGGTGGAGCATCTCGCCGATTTGCAAGACGCATTTAGAGCACTCTTGCAAGCGAGACAAAGGCGCGGGGCGGTTGACTTTGACACGGTGGAGACGCAGATCATCAGCGATGAATTGGGGCGTGTTTTGCGCATCGAGCCTCGCGTTCGCAACGATGCACACCGGATGATTGAAGAGTCCATGTTGGCGGCCAACGTCTGTGCTGCCGATTTCATTCAGAGGTCAAAGCACCCCGCGCTTTTTCGGGTGCACGAGGGGCCTACGCCAGAAAAGCTGGAAATCCTTCGCAACTATTTGAAGGCCATGGGTGTCCCCCACCATCTGAGTGATGACCCGTCACCTTCTGAGTACGAGGCGATTTCGGTGGCCGTGCGTGAGCGCCCCGATGCCCAACAAATACAGACCATGTTGTTGAGATCGATGCAGCAAGCCATCTACACGCCATCGAACAGCGGTCACTTTGGATTAGCCTACGAAGCCTATACGCACTTTACGAGTCCGATTCGCCGGTACCCTGACTTGCTGGTTCATCGGGTCATTAAGGCTGTGTTGGCAGATCAAAAATACTCGATCGCTGCACCCTTAGTGCCAGCGACTCCATCGCCCTCCACGCGTCGGGCAAGGGTGTCAGAAAAGCCCAAGAAGCCGCTCAAGGGCGATGCTTTGGTATGGGAAGCCGCGGGTCTGCACTGTAGTTCAAACGAGCGAAGGGCGGACGAGGCGAGCAGAGACGTGCAGGCTTGGCTGAAGTGCAAATTCATGCGCGAGCATTTGGGTGAGACTTTCGATGGCCAGGTCACTGCCGTGACGGGGTTTGGTCTGTTTGTGACCTTAGACGAGATGTACGTCGAGGGACTGGTTCACATCTCAGAGCTGGGGGGGGACTATTACAAATTCGATGAAATGCGCCAAGAGCTAAGAGGTGAGCGCTCGGGTATCCGCTATGCGTTGGGTAGCAGATTGCATGTGCAGGTTGGGCGCGTTGATCTGGATGCAAGGCGTATCGATTTTCGCGTGGTTGACCCCATGGATCAGCTGGTCGCGTCACGCAAAGGTTCAGTTGGGGTTGAGCCACGCCAGGGCTCTCGTGCAGGATCTGGTCGCGGCTCCTTGTCAAAAGAACGGATCGATACACCACGCGGTGTGGGGGCTTCAAAGAAGGGTGCTTCAGGCCGCTTGGTTGATGGAGGTAAAAAAGGCAAAAAGAGCCTTGGCGTGAAAGCGGAAAAGGGCAGCACAGTCGCATCTACCCGACGGAAATCCGTGAAGACCGCTCGCAAAAACAGTAAAAGAGGTTGAAATAGGGGCGGTGTGTGCACCCTGCATCCAACACGGGAAAACCACCGCTAAACTCGTTCCTTTATCGATTTTTACCAAACCATAGCAATGCAGACTCTGGCTTACGCTCTCGACACGATTTTTTTCTTTTTGATTGGTGCCTGCATCCTCAGGGCGTGGCTCAATGCAGTGGGGCTGAGCCTCGTCCCACAGCCTGGACGTTTCGTTGTGGCTATCACTGATTGGTTGGTGCAACCGCTGCGCAAGGTATTGCCACGGGGGATGGCGTTAGGGACATGGGATGGTGCGAGTTTGGTGGCGGCGGTCATCCTCGCTTTGGGGTACGGTGGCGTTTGGGGAATGCTGGCGGTCTCAGGATCGGCTCAGTACGCTAACAGTGGTGTGTTTTTGCTGCTGGTCCCGACCTTGGCATTTAAGATGCTGCTGCGGACCATCTTGCAAGGTTTGTTTTTTTTGGTTTTGGGCTTCGCTATTCTGAGTTGGATTCAGCCGCAATCTCATGCCTACTATGTCTTGGGCAGACTGTTAGACCCCATCATGAGCCCTTTGCGCCGATACGTGCCGACCGTAGGGGGAGTTGATTTATCGCCGATCGCTTTGATTTTGTTGCTGCAGATTTTGCAGTCCTGGTTGATTTGACTGCAATCAGCCTCTACAGAAGGCTTCAGCCAGTCGGCTAGAGGTCAGCGCTTGGTGCGCTGGCCACCCATCGGCGATGTGCCCATGTTCCCAAACGGTCGTGGCAACGATGGACTGGCATGCTTCCCATGCAGCAGGTTTTTCTGCATCCAGTAAGGATGGCAAGCTCGCGGCGAGTCGCCCAGCAATCGCACCAGCGAGCACGTCACCGCTCCCTCCAGTTGCCAGCCTCGGATTGCCGCTCGCATTGATCAGCGGACGCAATTCAGGTGCAGCGATGACGCTGCCCGAACCTTTGAGAACCACAACCCCGCAAAGCCAATCAGCGAGCTGCTGAGCACACCCCAATCTGTCACGCTGGACCTGTGCAGCAGTGAGTCCCAAAAGTCTTCCAGCTTCCAGGGGATGAGGGGTGTAGACCTGAAGGCGGCCTTGTTGGCCGCGTTTCGCGAAACTTTCCCGCCAACGAGAATCGGCTGCAATGTGATTGAGAGCGTCTGCATCGAGGATCACCAAGCCAGGGTGCGAGAGCGCCAGAGGGAAGATGTCTGCAACCGCGTCGCCTCCGCCGCACCCTACAGCCCAAACTTGGCGTTCGTTTGGTGATTCTTGTCGCCATTGGTTCAGATGCCGCACCATGAGATCGGGTTGCGCCCAGTCCAAGAGCGGTAACGCCTCTGAAGAGACGAGAGGCACCCAAGTGACTCGACCTGCGCCGGAATGCACGGCAGTTCTGGCGGCCAATATGCCAGCACCTAACATCCCCGCTCGACCCCCGCTGGGCGCCTGTCCGGCTAGAACGATGACGTCTCCAAAGCTCCCCTTGTGTGAGCGGTGTGGGTGATGCGCATCGGGGGGGCCTTGGTTGTTGAGTACTGCACTTGGCCTTGTATCAATCGCGTCTGTCCATTCGGCGCCTAGGTCACTCCACCATACCTCACCACCCCAATCGCGCCCATCCCCCGTTTTGAGTCCAGTTTTTACGGTCAAAAGGCTCAGCGTGTACCGAGATTGGCTAGGGTTTGGGCTTGCCATCTGCGGTTCGTCCACCAGCCATTCCCCGGTGTCGGCGTGCAAGCCGCTGGGTATGTCCAAAGACAACACGATGGGGGCGCTCTGAAAGTGGAGCAGGACTTGCGTCAGCTCCGGATTGGGGGCGTGCTTGGCACCGATCCCAAGCATGGCATCGACGGCCAAATCGACGTGCTCAGGCCATACCCGAATCTCCCTCACTCCCAAGGCTAACGCGCGCGCCCTCATGCTCTGAACGAGTGGCGGGAGTGCCGATGTGCCGACTTGCATCACTTGAACGTTTGCGCCGTAGCTGAGTGATGCTTGGTGCAGCGCTGCAGCCATCGCGTAGCCGTCCCCGCCATTGTGCCCAGTGCCACATGCGATCACGATATTTTGGGCGTGGGGAGCGATCGCGCGCGCCAATCGCGCCGAAGCCTCGCCAGCCTTCAACATCCAACGTTCATCGAGCGCGCTGGTGATCAACTGCTTTTCAATCGCTCGGGTCGCCTCGACCGAGTGCAGTGGACAAGTTGGCAGCGTGAGAACGGGGACCAAGCGCATCAGTTGGACTGTGAACGCGTGAGCAGTGCTTCTAGTTGCGCAGCCACATTCAAGACACTCGCATCCCGCCCGTGGCGATGCCAGATCATGAGGCCGACCGGCAACTGGCCTGTTGAGTGGCAGGGAATGGAGATGGCGCAGCCGTCCAAAAAGTTCACTACAGACGTGTTGCGGAGCAGCAATGCATTGGTTTTGAAGAACGCAGCGTCCCTTTGTACACCCGGCGCCAGATCCGCAATAGCTGGCGCAACGATGGGTACAGTTGGGGACACCATGACATCGTAAGCGTCGATGGCAGCGTGCATCGCCTCGATCCACCGCTGTCTTGCCCTCGTGAGGTCGATGTAATCGGCGGCACTCGCTGCCGAGCCCAGCGCAATCCTTTGGGCGACGCGAGGGTCATATTCGTCCGCGTGTCCAGCGAGCCAGCGCCGGTGCAACGCGTAGGCTTCGGCAGCCACGAGTGGGCTCGGGGACTGCAAATGGGACAGTTCCTTGAGCAAGCTTGTTTCCCAATGCGCTGCACTGCCAGCATGGCGACTGATGAGGTCGCAAACTCGGCGCCAGGCTTGGTCAACGGTGGCGTCCATTCCGTCTGCCATGAGGCCTTCGGCAATACCGATTCGGTAGCGCTCAAGCGGCGCCGAACTGCGGGTGATGGTCTGCTGGCTCAACACCTCATGCACTGTGATGGCTTGGGCCACGGATCGCGTCATGGCGCCGACGGTATCCAGGGATGTGCTCAAAGGGAAGCAACCTTGTTGCGGTACTGCGTCAGCTGAACTTTTGAAGCCTACGATTCCACATAAGGCGGCAGGGATGCGCAACGATCCTCCGGTGTCGGTGCCCAAGCCGATGTCTGCCGCCCCTACGGCCACAGCGACAGCGCTGCCGCTCGATGATCCACCAGGTATGCGGGGGATGGAAGGGTCAGATGGGTTGGCCGGAGTGCCGTAGTGTGGATTGATCCCGACCCCGGAAAACGCAAATTCCGTCATATTGGCACGACCCAAAACGATGGCGCCGTCACGCTTCAGGCGCTGCACGGCGACGGCGTCTTCGGCGGCGGGCGGAATCGCGAGATCGGTGTTGAGCAAAACTTTTGAGCCAGCGGTCGTGATGTGCCCGGCGAGGTCGAACAGGTCCTTCACGGCGACTGTGAGGCCTTCTAGTCGCCCCGGCGAAGTCTTGTGCTGGCGATGCCGGTGCTCTAACTGGAGTCTCGCTTCGTCCTCATCAAGGTGCGTAAAAGCGTGTTCGCACGCGTCTGACTGAGCTGCATCAATGCAGGCTTCTAGGTGTTGACGGTGGGCTGGGTCTCGCATACTCACTCCGTGGACAGTAAACCCTGCGCAAAGGGGTAGAAAAATGCTACAATCGACTGGCTTTGCCAATGGTGGCGGAGTCAATCACAAACTC
>CAYZHE010000034.1:0-16504 GCA_964478285.1 uncultured Burkholderiaceae bacterium | reverse complement strand
ACGGTGGAGTAATCGACCTGCTGTCAGCTCTGAGGGCTTGCCGGCAAAGCATCCATCAGAGATGAGTCTGCACCCACCAGGACCGCCAACCCGAGGATCGCGAACAAGCCTGCGGTGAGCCCTCGTACCCATCGCATGGGCAATGCTTTGGCAAAGCGGTCGCCCACGAAAACGGCGGGAACGTCGGCGATGAGCATCCCGAGCGTTGTTCCAGCGACCACAGCCAAAGCTTGGGCGTAGTGCGCAGCCATGGCGACTGTGGCGACTTGTGTTTTGTCACCCATTTCCGCCAAAAAGAACGCGACGGCCGTCGTGCCAAACACCCCCAGTCTGCCAATGGATGGGTGTGCATCCTCTTCCATTTTGTCTGGCACCAATATCCAAATAGCCATGCCAATGAAGGACGCCGCCAAAGCCCATCGCAGCCATGCAGGCTCGATGTGCTGCGTGATCCAAACGCCTATGGCAGCGGCGATACCGTGGTTGAGCAAGGTGGCAACCAAGATGCCCAAGATGATGGGGAATGGACGCTTGAATCGCAAGGCCAGCAAGAAGGCGAGCAGTTGGGTTTTGTCGCCGATTTCGGCGAGGGCGACAAGACCTGTTGAGATCCAGATGGGTTCAGTGATCAAAGTGCGAGGTCAGGAAGTTTTTTTCTTGGTGGGGCGAGACCAGTTCTCGATGCTCAACTGCTTGGCTCGGGTTACCGTTAAGGCGTTTGCGGGGGTGTCTTTGGTGACGGTCGAGCCGGCGCCAATCGTGCCACCTGCGCCAATGGTGACGGGGGCAACCAAGACGCAGTTGCTGCCGACATGGACGTCGGCCTGGATGGTCGTTTTGTGTTTGTTCGCACCATCGTAGTTCGCGGTGATGCTGCCTGCGCCGTAATTGACGCGCTCGCCCACGACCGCGTCGCCGAGGTACGCCAAGTGGTTGGCTTTGGCACCATCGGCGAGGGTCGAGTTTTTGATTTCAACAAAGTTGCCGATGTGTACTTCTTTGCCCAGCTCTGCGCCGGGTCGCAAGCGAGCGAAAGGCCCTATCAGGCTGCCAGTACCAATCTGAATCGTTTGCCCTTGCCCTTCGATGTGAGTGAATGGATGGACGTGCACCCCATCTGCCAGGGTGCAGTTGGACAGCACGCAATGGGCGCCGATTTGGACGTTGTTTCCGAGTTCGACGCGTCCACTGAAGATACAGTCGATATCGATTTCGACGTCTTGTCCGCAGACCAATTCGCCGCGCACGTCGATGCGGTTGGGGTCAGCGAGTCGCACCCCAGCGTCCATGAGTTCGTTCGCTCGTCGTGTTTGGTAAACACGCTCGAGAGCTGCCAGTTGCATCGGGCTGTTGACGCCCTCGACTTGCATTGGGTCATCGGTGGTGACAGTGACCACCGAGAAGCCATCTTCAATAGCCAGTTTCACGACGTCGGTGAGGTAATACTCTTGCTGAGCATTGTCGTTGTTGAGCCTCAATAACCAAGACTTCAGCGCTTTGGCCGGTGCCGCCATGATGCCCGAGTAAATTTCGCCGATCGCGCGTTGAGATTCGCTGGCGTCCTTGTGCTCGACGATGGCCTCCACTGCCCCAGATGCATTTCGAACAATCCGGCCATACCCGCTGGGATCTCCGAGGTGCACACTCAGCAACGCGAGGTGCACGCCCGCGCTGGCGTGGATCAGCTGCTCCAATGTGCTGGCCTTTGTCAGTGGCACATCCCCCGAAAGGACCAACACCGTGGCATCGTCGTCCAATAGGTGTGCAGCCTGTTGCATGGCGTGACCGGTGCCCAGTTGAGGCATCTGCAGAGCGAAGTCGACTGATGCTCGATCGCCCCAGGTCGATCGAACGGCTGATTCAACAGACTCGGCTTGATGCCCAGTGATGACGACCGTTCGGCTCGCGTTCAAGTGCTGTGCGGTGGCGATCACATGATCGATCAGCGGCCGCCCTGCCAAGGTTTGTAAAACCTTAGGCTTGGCGCTTTTCATGCGAGTCCCTTTGCCAGCCGCCATGATGGCGACTTGGAGTTGTGGCGTTGATGTATGGGTCATGCGCTGGTCGGTAAGGATGGCGTCAATTGATGCGGGCGTCACTGGATCAGCGACTTGGCTTAGATTCTAATTTGGATCAAGGTTGCATCCAGATCATCCGTGTGTTGCGAAGCGAGCGCACTTAGACAACCGCATGAATGCCTCCCTTCTGTTCAAGGAGCGGGTTGCATTCCCCGCTCTAACATGTGAATGACTTCATCGGCAAACTGTGCGTAGCTCAGTGGACCATCGGTTTTGAGCCAAGTGAATGTCCAATTCATCATGCCAAACAGCATCATGGTGATGGGGGTCGCGTTGGCAACATTCATCCGATTGCTGTAGGCGCGCTGCAGAAATCGAGTGAATGCAGAGACGACATTGCGCTGCCTATCCAGGATCACGTCTCGTTGCGCTGGAGCCAAAAATTGGGTGTCGTTCAGCAAAGCGACGTGACGGGTCGCGCTTTGCTCGTATTCGATGAGAAAGTGCCGAATCAAGGCGTGGAGCGTCGCCTTGTCATCGAGACCTTGCCGCTGCGCAATCGCCTCGGTCTCGCCAATGATGACCAGCAAACGCTGCGTGTATCTGTCCAGCAGGTCGAACAAAATGGCGTCTTTGCCATCGTAGTAGTGGTATAGCCTTGCTTTGCTGGTGCCACATGCTTGAGCGATGTCGTTCATGCTGGCTGCGGTGTAACCGCGGTCGGCGAAGCAAAGCGCCGCCACGTCCAAGATGGCGTCTCGTTTAAATTCATGGTTGGCTGATTTGGGGCGCGCCATGAATCAAGTAGCCCATTTGTGCGATGTTGGCATGGGCCACACCAAGCCGTTTTCGTTCAATATGGCGTCTAGTGGGACATCATGTGGTTCGGGCTCTAAATCTGGCAAAAACGCGTTGGCAAAGCCCAATCCCACCGTAAATGGTCTCGGTGACAGCGCCGCGAGAGTCTTGTCATAAAACCCACCGCCGTAGCCCAATCGGTAGCCGCCCGGGCCATAGCCTACGCATGGCACAAAAAGCAAAGTAGGCTCAAACGTATCGGTACCCTTAGGTTTAGGAATGCCGTAGGCATCCTCTTCCATCGGACAGCCGGGGTACCACACATGAAAGCGCAACGTTCCGTGCTCCTTATCGACCACAGGTAAGCCGATGCGCCGGTTCACAATGGCTTCCACCGCATCGGTTTCACGTCCTGCCTCTTGCCATCGGTAGAGCGCGGGCAGCGCATCGAACTCCCCTTTGATGGGCCAATACGCGCCAATCGACTCATCACCGCGTTCCACCAACCAGGTTCGGATCACCCGTTGCAACCATTGGCTGCGCTCCTGATGGTCGGCCATGTTTTGCCGGCGTTCGACCAGAGCTTTGCGCAAAGATTTTTTGTCTGAACCGTACAAAAGTGCCAGGTCACTGGAGTCGCTCGGGGTGGGTATGTTCATAATGACTCGATGTATATCAACGGCATGATGCTTCGCATCGTTTGTGGTCTATTGTGTCTCACATCGCTGGGCTTTGCCCAGGCGGATGATGCCAAGACTTGGGCTCGACTAGAAGCCGCTCATGCCCGCTCGGATGCCGAAAGTGCCCTGATTCTGCGAAGCCGCATCCGAGATCCCATCTTGGCCCCATTGGCGGATTATTGGGTCCTCTCGGCGCGCCTCAACCAGGCGAGCCAAAAAGACGTTGAAATCTTCCTCAAGCGCTGGCAAGGGACTTATTACGAGGACCGATTGCGCAACGAGTGGATGCGGTTGCTTGGCAAGCAAAAAGCGTGGGCCGAGCTCTTGGCGCAAGAGCCCCATTTTCGGATGAAGGACGACGTTGGCGTCGCTTGTTGGGTGATCGCTGCGCGCGTAGAGATGGGCTTGGCCTTTGACCGCAGCCAGTTGGAAGCTTTGTGGCTGAGAGGTCAGGTTGTGCTGCCAGGGTGCGCTCACGCTGTCTCAGTGCTCTGGGAGCGCCAACAATGGCCGGAGACATTGATCTGGCAAAAAGCCCGTACAGCGATTGAATACCGCGAGTGGAATCACGCCAAGGCAGCCGTGGAAATCATCGATCGTTCGTTGCGTGCAGCGGTTGATGATGTTCATCTGCGGCACCAGCGAATCTTGGCTGGGCAGGTCGTACCCTCTTGGGAGGCTCATCAAAGCGAGGTGATGACATGGGCTTTGATCCGTGCTCTGAGGCTCAATCCTGAGGACCATGCAGCCTGGGTCGCCCGAATCCGCCTCGAGAGCCTCGCGCAGGCGCAAAAAAACTGGTTGTACGCCACGTTGGCGACCTGGATGGCGCTGCAACATATTCCTGGCGCATTGGATATTTATCCAGCTGGGCTGGCCGTTGACATGAGTGAGACGCATCGCGAATGGCGCCTGCGCTCTGCGATCCTGGAACAGCGTTGGGATCTGCTTGATCGATGGATCCAAGGTTTGCCGGAGTTGCAACAACGCCAGCCACACTGGCGCTACTGGCAGGCGTTTGCGTGGCGGGCCTCAACGCAGACCGAGCAGATGGCCCGGGCACAAGTCGTCGCTCAGGAATTGGTGGATCAGGGCGGTTACTACGGGATGCTTGCTGGGTCTCATTGGCAAATCAGTCCTCGCCCGCCCGTTGCCGTAGCGGTCGATCAGGTCGCATTGCGCCGGGTACAGGCAAACCCAGGATTGAAGCGCGCTGTGGCTGCATACCAGCTCGGGCTTCAAACTGCGGCAGCCAGAGAGTGGAACTACACCATCGCCTTGCATGATGAACGCCCGTGGTCAGATACGGACTTGCGTGTAGCCGCGCACTGGGCTTGCAGCCTGCAATGGTGGCGCCGATGCATCAACACCAGCGAACGTGTGCAGGGCTTAGACGCGCTGCAACGCAGATTTCCGATACCGGAGCTGGCTCAAATACGACCCATCGCGCAGCGCGTCGGGGTGAATGTGGCCGCGATTTATGCGCTGATTCGTCAGGAGAGTCGGTTCACCCTGCAAGCGCGCTCGCCGGTCGGTGCGTCTGGCTTGATGCAACTGATGCCGGGAACTGCGAAGTGGATGGGGCAACAGCTCGGATGGACTCGCCAACAGGTGTCGAGATGGCGTGAGCCTGGTCCCAATTTGGAGCTAGGGATGCAATATTTCAAGCGACTCAGCGAGCGTTCAAGTGGCAACTTGAGTGTGATCGCCGCGTCCTACAACGCAGGGCCTAGTCGGGTTAAGAAATGGCTCCCTAGCCAAGAAATACCGACGGCACTGTGGATCGAAAGCATCTCAGTCAACGAAACGCGAGAGTACGTTCAGGCGGTCTTGTGGGGCACTCAGCAATACCACCAAGTGATCCTCGGCAAAACCATGGATGCGCGTGATGTGATGGGGGATGTGGTGTCAAGCGCGCTCATCCTTGAAGATGAGACACCATAAAAAAAACGCCGTTCAAGGCAGCTTGCTCCTGCCCTGAACGACGGCGAGGCCCGAAGGCGAGACGACTTTTTTTGAATGAGATCAATAGCGGTAGCTGTACATCAGCTGGAAGTTGGTTTGGCTGTGGGTGATCACGCCGCCATAGCCATTGGTCACGCTGACTTTGGGCGCAACAGTCGCAGACACGTCAATGCTGGAAGCCCTGTCGATCTGGTGACCGAAGCCAAAGGTGTAGTGATTTTTAACCGTTGCTGGAAACAAAGGATGAGTTGTTTCTGCGGGCACTGGGTTGCTGGCAAGGTTGACACCCGCGCGCACCGTGGTGCTGTCATCCATTTGATAGCTCGCTCCGATTTTGGCGACGGTCTGGTTTTTCCAGTTTTGAGTCATTGAGAAGTAAGCGGGGTCTCCGCCAGCAGCTGCTTGCCACTTCATGTTGAACTTCTCCATTACGTCTTTCCAGCCGATGTTGGTGACGTCTGCCGCAACCATCAATTTTGGAGTGGCTTGCCATGAGGCCCCGATAGAAGTGGAGGCGGGCCACTGAAAATCTATTACAGTGATTTGACCAGGAACCACCATCCCGTTTGACATCGTCAGATTGGTGCTACTGGCTCCAGTCTTCATGTCAGATAAGTTGGTTTTGCCGTGGTAGCTAAACCCGACGCGAACGCTTGGGCTAAGATCGATGGTTGCTCCGATTTTTGCGCCCAATCCAGTGCCTTTAGCGGCACCAGTGAAGGCACTGCTATCCGAAAAATCAAGGCGAGCGACAGTTGTGTTGTCGTTTGTCATGCCGAAACCACCTTGCTGGGCGGGGGTTGTCACCGCACCAATCGCCTGCTGCTCTGTGTACTTCCCGGAAGCAGACATCATTTGAACGAATTGGGCGCCTGAGGCGGCCATTTTCATATCTAAACCTGCCCACACGAAGTCCAGAGATGCGCCCAGCGTCAATTGAGAATTTACGCGGTACGCGACAGGGAAAATGACTCGACCAACGCCCAGCTCGGAGCGAACGCTGTCGGCTGTCATTGCCGATAGATAGCTACTGCCCGCATACTCAGCGCCCATACCGCCCTGGGCAAAGACACCCATACCCCAAGTCATTTTGTCGTTGGTTTTGGTCCAACCGACAGCGGGCATCACAAAGGATGTGGCGCTGGAAGATTGCGCTGGGGCTCCGGTTTGGGCTTCTGCAGTGATGCTGGGCCCCAAAATACCAATGGCGCCATCCACACGATGCCCGTTGGGTGCGAGTTGCAGCGTGGCGGGGTTGTTGGCCATGCCAGCGGTGCCGTTGTCATAGGCCGTGGCTGCGCCGCCCATGCCGGTGGCGATGGGGCCGTAGCCTTCCATATTCATGCCGTTGGTGGCGTGCGCCGTGTGTGATGCGGCCAAGATGCAGGCGGCCAGTGCGATGGCATTGATGCGAAATGGGGTTGTCATTGGAGTCTCCGGGCTTTTGTGATGTGCATTAAAAAAGCACCCCGTTGGGGTGCTTGGTTCGTTTTAATTAGAACTCGCCTTTAGAGCCACGCTCCATCATTTCCCAGATGGTGTTGCGCACGCTCATGGCGTTTTCTTTGAGGGGGGAGGGCAATTTGCGGCCCATTTTGACCATCATGTCCATGTTTAAGGTGTACAGCCACAGGCCGTCTTCTTTCTCAACCACCGTGATGCGGCAAGGCAAGAAGGCTGCCATGTGGGGGCTGAAATCCACCATCTCACGGGCGATAGAGGGAGAGCAGTATGAGTACACGGTCAGGTGCTTTTGCTTTTGACCGGTGCGGGCTTCGAGCTCTTTAGACAGGGGCAGGACGCCGACTTCTTTCATGTTGCGCTCGATGGCAACAGAGCGCAGGATCTCGGCCACGTCGTCTGCAGACACACCGGCCTTGACTTTGCGCTCCCAGGTGGTTGCGATGGCGATGTCACCATTGCCTTCGACCCAACGGTTCCACATCCGGTTGGCTTCAGCGCCGGCGCCATCTTCGAGCTTGCCAATGGTAGAGATCGTTCCGCAGCCACTGAGTAGAGCAGACACGGCAACGACGGCCGAGACGAGACTGGTGCGAACAATGCGTGAATTCAATTTCATGGATAACTCCTGGGTCCGGTAGGGCGCAAAACGCGCGTCAAAAGCTGATTGATACCCGCCCAAGGTTACCGAAAAATACATATACCCCTTACAGTATTTACCCCATTAGAAAAAGGTATCAGTTTTGTATGGCCGGGGATGCCGTCGATTGCAAATATCCGCCGAATCGGTGGGGGCAGGGCAAGCCACACTTGTCAGCAGACCTCGATTTGACATACTGTGAACGCACACTGCCTCGCCCAATGAAAGAAAAACAGATGGTCAATCAACCCGCCAGCACCCCAACACCGACTCAAGTCGCGCCTTCCGCGGCTGCGCTATACCGTGCCGAGCATCAGCAAGATGTCCTGAATCGGTTGCGCCGCATCGAGGGGCAGGTGCGAGGGTTGGCTGAAATGATTCAAGCGGGCAGAGATTGCGAAGAGGTCGCGCAACAGATGACCGCCACCCGGCGAGCCATGGATAAAGCTTTTTATCGGATGATGACGTGCACCGTGATCGAGGCGGTCACCAGTTCGGGGGATCATGAGGCGGCACGCTCTGAGATTGAGCGCAAAGCCAAGTTGCTTGAAAAGTACGGCTGATCCGCAGCAGTGCGCCCAGCTGCGGTCACCAGGGTGCTGCGCCTGTCACGCGTGCAACCAGCAATCCTCCAGGGTGTGTGTCACCATTTCCTCGAACTAAGAGGGAACCAAGATGAGCGACAACACCACACCTGACGCCAGTGCGGGCACGGTGGACTGCGAGGTCCACGGGCACACGCTGGTGATCCGAATCAACCGACCTGCCAAGCTCAACGGTTTCACGCCGGTGATGATGCGCGGCTTGTCAGATGCCTACACACGCTTAGAGGATGACGATCAACTGCGGGTTGGCGTTTTGTGCGCCCAGGGCCAACACTTCACCGCAGGGCTGGATTTGCCGACCATCGCACCGATCATGCGCCGTGGTGAGCGCCTATTCCCCAAGGGCCAGGTAGATCCTTTTGATCTTGGTCTTGAAGGGCACCCGCGCAGAAGCAAGCCCGTGGTTGTGGCGGTGAAAGGCATCACTTACACATTGGGGATTGAGCTGATGCTGGCCGCTGATGTGGTGGTTGCGGCAGAAGACTGTCGATTCTCGCAGCTTGAAGTCAAGCGCGGCATCATGGCCACGGGAGGGGCGACGCTTCGGATGGCTCAGCGAGCAGGTGCGGGCAACGCATTGCTTCACTTGCTGACAGGCGATGAATTCGGTGCAGCGGAGGCGTTGCGACTCCATTTCGTTCAAAAAGTCGTGCCTGCCGGGCAAGAGTTTGACGAAGCCATGCGCATTGCGTCGCTCATCGCTGAGCAAGCACCTCTCGCGGTGCAGGCTACGATCGCCAGTGTCAGGCTTAGCGTTGAACAAGGACCGCTGACGGCGGCCAATCAATTTGTTGCCACGCAGGCAAGACTGTCTCAGACCGAAGATGCGGCTGAGGGGGTGGCTTCGTTCAAAGAGCGCCGGCCGCCCCAATTCAAAGGTCGCTGAAGCAACCTCGGGTCAGCACGCAAGTGCGCCCGCCCAAAAAACAAAACCCGCTCTGTGTTGAGCGGGTTTTGCCAGCCCTGGGTTCAGGCAGGTCAGGAAAGATTCTTGTCCGGACTCGCGCCGAACTCGAACTGGTTCATCGCCTGGTTTTAGATCAACAACGCGTTGACCCGGCGCACATAGGCTGCAGGGTCATCTGGCAGCCCGCCCTCGGCCAACAAGGCTTGATCAAACAAGATATGTGCCAGGTCGTCAAAGGACTTGCTGTCGGCTAGCTTTTTCACCAAAGGGTGATCTGGGTTGATTTCTAGAGTGGGCTTGAAGTCTGGCGCTTGCTGGCCCGCCTGTTTGAGGAGTCGGGTGAGCTGCGTGGAGTACTCCCCATCTTCGACGACCAAACACGCCGGGCTATCGACCAAGCGCGTGGTGACGCGAACGTCCTTCGCCTTGTCGCTTAGGGCGGCTTTGAGCTGATCGAGTGTCGGCTTGAAACTCTCGGCAGCTTCTTCAGCAGCCTTCTTTTCAGCCTCGTCTTGCAACTTTCCGAGATCCACCGAACCCTTGGTGACATTCTGCATTGGGGTGCCGTCGAACTCGTGGAGGAATGACATCGCCCATTCGTCGACGCGGTCTGCCATCAGGAGAACCTCAATGCCCTTTTTCGCAAAGAGTTCGAGTTGGGGGCTGTTTTTGGCAGCAGCCAAAGTGTTTCCAGTGATGTAGTAAATGGCCTCTTGGCCTTCTTTCATGCGCGACTTGTAGTCCGACAGGCTCACACTGACAGATTCGCTTTGGGTGGACGCAAAGCGCAACAACTTCGCAATGCGCTCCCGGTTGTTGAAGTCCTCGCCAAGGCCCTCTTTGAGTACTGGACCAAACTCAGCGTAAAAGCGTGCGTATCGGTCATCTGCCTTGGCTTCAGGCGCCTGATCGTCAGCTGGTTTTTCTTCAGTCGGACTCGCGTTGGCAGCGTTGGCCATTTCCTCCAGCAAGCTGAGGACGCGGCGGGTGTTTCCTTCGCGAATCGCCTTCACATCCCGACTCTCCTGCAACAGCTCTCGGCTGACATTCAAGGGCAAATCGGCACTGTCAACCACGCCTTTGATGAAGCGCAGGTAGGAGGGCAACAAGCTGTCCGCCTCATCCATGATGAACACCCGCTTCACATACAGTTTCACGCCTGCTTTGTGGTCTCTGGTGTAGAGGTCGTGGGGCGCGTGCGCCGGCACATAGAGCAGCTGGGTGTATTCGGTGCTGCCTTCCACGCGGTTGTGGCTCCATGACAGAGGTGCCTGATCGTCGTAGCTCAAGTTCTTGTAAAACTCAATGTACTGCTCTTCGCTGATGTCTTTTTTGGCGCGCGACCACAGCGCATTTGCTGAGTTGACGCTGGTCCACTCTTCTTGGGTTTTGTATTCACCAGCGTCGGCGTCCCACTCCTCCTTTTGCATCAGGATTGGGAGACTGATGTGATCCGAATACTTTTGAATGATGGACTTCAGTTTCCACTGGCTGAGGTATTCCGATTGGTCTTCGCGCAAGTGCAGGATGACACTGGTGCCGCGCGCCTCGCGCTCGATGGGTTCAAGGGTGAATTCGCCTGTGCCACCGCTCACCCAGCGCACGCCCTCTGAGGTCTTGGCGCCGGCGCGGCGTGTTTCGACGGTGATTTTTTCCGCCACGATAAAGCCCGAATAGAACCCGACGCCAAACTGTCCAATCAACTGCGAGTCCTGCTTTTGGTCACCGCTCAGGCGGCTCAAAAAATCGCGGGTGCCACTTTTGGCGATCGTGCCCAAATTGTCGATCACTTCTTGGGATGACATCCCGATGCCGTTGTCCGTGATGGTGATCGTTTTCGCGTCGCGGTCGAAACTGACTCGCAAGTCTAGGTTGGGCTGGTTTTCCCAGAGGCTGTTGTTATCTAAGGCTTCAAAGCGCAGTTTGTCGCAGGCATCGGAGGCGTTGGAGACCAGTTCACGCAAAAAAATGTCTGGGTGCGAATACAAGGAGTGCGTCACCAAGTGCAGTAACTGGGCAACTTCGGCTTGAAAGGCATGGGTTTGGGTTGTCATGGTGATTTCAGCGTCAAAAATTGAAAACAAAAAACGATGCCCCTCAAATGGGGGCACTGCGCACAAGTTCAAGGGGGTTTAAAAATGTTCGCCCGGTGCAAGAAATCGCCACTGCCCCACAGGCAAGTCACCCAGCCGGACTTGCCCGATGCGCACGCGCTTCAGACCCACGACTTTCAGACCGACAGCCTCACACATCCGTCGTATTTGGCGTTTTTTACCTTCACGCAACACAAATTTCAGTTGTTCAGGGTTCTGCCAATCGACTTCTGCTGGTCGCAGAGGCTTGTCATCCAAGGATAGTCCGTGCCGGAGCAGTCGGAGCGACGCTTGTGGAAAAACGCTCTGAATGTTCTCAGTCACAGTGCCGTCTGGCCCTTTCAACCAATGCACGCGGACCAGATATTCTTTGTCTGTGTCACCATCTTCGCCAATCAGGGTGCGGGCGACACGACCGTCTTGGGTCAACACCAGCAAACCAGTTGAGTCGATGTCGAGGCGCCCTGCGGGAGCCAATCCCCGCAGCTGTGAGGGGTGGAAGCGGTTTCCAGATCTATCGCCGCTCCACTGGCTCGCCGTTGCCAAAAGCGTGGCTGCGCTCTCGTGGCCATCTTCCGGTTGTCCACTCACGTAGCCAACCGGCTTGTGCAGCAAAAAGGTGACGCGCTCCGCTTGCGCCTCGTGGGCGCGCCGTTGAATTTGGATGTCGTCACCGGAGCTGACCAATTGCCCCATCGCAGCGACCTCACCATTGACGCGAACCCAACCCTTGCCGATCCATTCGTCGGCCTCGCGCCGCGAACAGTGCCCCAGCGCTGCCAAGCGTTTGTTCAAGCGCTCTAGACCAGGTGACTGAGGTTCGCCAAGGGCCTGCGCACGCTGCGTGAGATTGGCGTTGCGGGGGGTGCTTCTCGCATGGCCGCGTGCACCTTCGTCGCGCTGCGCAGGTGAACGGCCAAGGTCACGGCGCTCTTGGGACATGGAGCCTTCACGCTCCGATCCACCGCCGCGCCTTTGTACAGCAGCTCGGTCGGTGGATTGGGGCTCCGCACCCAGTGGTCTGATCCATGACTTGGGTGCCTGACCCCGTGGTTTCGCTTTGTCCGAGCTTTTCGCCGGGCGTGTGGTTTTGGGTCCTTTGAGAGAGAGTGTCGGGCGCTTGTTGGGGTCTTGGGTCATCTCTTGCCTTGTCTTATGGGCAGCAGTCTAAGACTTGCGGCGATCTGTGCTCAGTGCGAGGCTGGATTGTCTCTCTTTTCATTTGGGGCGGGTGGCCGCGGCGCCAGGTCAGTTGAGTCACCTCATGCCGTTTGTGGCCACGGGTGGCTGAGTCCACGCGCGATGTGCTGTGAGCAATTGAAAGTCACATGAGGCGTTGCCAGCGCGCCCCTGGCAGCTTCGCGACTTGCCCGTTGATTTCAAGCTCCATCAACACCGCTTGGGCGGACGCCGCTGTGGTGCCGGTGTGAGTCAACAGCGTTTCGATGTCGGTGACCTCGTGACCCATGGCATCCAGCATGGCCAGCGCATCCGCTGACAAGGGACTGGCCATGGGAGATCCGGCAGCTGATACTGGGACGGAAGCCTGCGTTGTGCGCTTCCCAGTGGAAGAGGGGGAGGGCTGAATCGCTGCCACAGGTGTCTGTGTGGTCCAGCCCAATTCTTCCATGACGTCTTGGGCGCTTTCTACCAGTTTTGCTCCCTGGCGAATCAGGGCGTGGCAGCCTTTCGATTGGGGCGAGTGAATCGACCCAGGAATAGCAAACACTTCTCGTCCTTGATCACCGGCCAGCCGCGCAGTGATGAGTGAGCCGGATTGCAGCGTCGCTTCGACCACCAGGACTCCGGCACTGAGCCCCGAGATGATGCGGTTGCGTTGAGGAAAATGGGATGCCAAAGGGGGGCTACCGAGCACGTACTCACTCAGTAGCAGTCCCGTATCAGCTATTTGGTGCGCGAGAGCATGGTGGGCCTTCGGGTACACGCGGTCCAGACCCGTGCCAACCACCGCAATCGTCGAGCCATTGCCGGCCAAGGCACCTTCGTGAGCGGCGCCGTCGACGCCCAAGGCCAAGCCAGAGACGACCCCCCTGCCTTGCTGCGCGATTGCGCGCGCAAATGCGCGCGCGTTCGCGATTCCCTGCGGGGTCGGGTTGCGGCTACCGACCATCGCCAGCCATTGGCGATCGCGCAAGCAGTCGATGTCTCCTTGCGCAAACAAACACACCGGTGGATCAGCTGTTTGCAGGAGAAGGGGTGGATAGGCATCAGTTCCTAGGGTGAGCAAGTGACAATTCGATCCTTCCAGCCACGCCATGGTGCGATCGAAGGTGGAGTTGAGCTCTGGCGGCTCACGCTGCAAGACCAGAGCAAGAGATTCACTGAGGTGCGCCCGCATCTCGCTCAAGCTGGCTTCAAAGATCGCCGTTGGCCACCCCCAAATTTGCAGCAGTTGGCGTTGCGTCGCAGGTCCAACATGGGGTGTCATCAGCAATCGAAGCCACGCACGGACCTCATCGGGTGTGTGCACTAGAGCAGAATTCATATCAGTCGGTTCTGGTTTTTCACACATGCATCATCGACCTACACGGGTTTCGGGGACAATAGAGGTCTGAAATTGGATTCGAAGTCATGAGCAAATTAACGATACTCCGTTACCCTGATCCGCGTTTGCACAAGGTGGCAAAGCCGGTTGAAAAAGTCGACGATCGCACGCGTGCGCTGGTTCGGGATATGTTTGAAACCATGTACGAATCGAACGGTGTCGGTCTGGCGGCGACTCAGGTTGACGTGCATGAGCGCGTCATTGTGATTGATGTCAGCGAAGAGGGAAACGATCCCTTGGTGTTGATCAATCCTAAAGTCTTGTGGGCTAGTGAGGAAAAAGTCACAAATGATGAAGGCTGCCTTTCAGTCCCCGGGATTTACGATGCTGTCGAGCGTTCGGAGCGTATTCGCGTGGAGGCGCTTGATGAGCACGGTCAAGTTCAAGAAATCGAAGGGGATGGCCTGTTGTCGCGCTGCATCCAGCACGAAATGGATCACCTGATGGGCAAAGTGTTCGTTGAGTACCTGTCCAACCTGAAGCGCACTCGGATCAAAACACGCCTGATCAAAGCGGAGCGCGACGCCGCGAAATCGTAATGAATGTTGTTTTTGCCGGGACGCCGGCGTTTGCAGCGGTGGCTGCTGAGGCCATTGTTGAGGCATCTCATCGCGTCTCTTTGGTGTTGACGCAGCCTGACCGCCCTGCGGGTCGGGGATTGAAGTTACAGGCTTCCGAGGTCAAGCAGTGGGCACAAACACGCGGCATTGCCGTGCAGCAGCCGCAAGGTCTTCGCCTCGATGGCCGCTATGCCGAAGAAGCGCGGGGCGCGCAACACCTGCTGGAGCAGCTGCGTCCCGATGTCATGGTTGTTGCTGCATATGGATTGATATTGCCTCAGTGGGTTTTGGATTTGCCGCGCTTGGGTTGTCTGAACATCCACGCGTCCTTGTTGCCAAGGTGGCGGGGTGCCGCCCCGATTCACCGTGCTATCGAGGCCGGTGATGCCGAAACGGGTATCACGATCATGCAAATGGATGCGGGGTTAGATACCGGCGATATGTTGTGGCGTGAACCCTTGGTGATTGAAAAGAGCGATACCACAGGGAGCTTGCACGACAAGCTTGCGGCACAAGGCGGACGAGCCATCGTCGATGTCATCAACGCCCTTGAGAAAGGGCAGATGTCTGCGACAGCACAGCCTGATGAGGGCGTCACCTATGCACACAAAATCACCAAAGCAGAGAGTGTGCTGGATCCATGGCTCTCAGCCGTGGAGTTGGCGCGCCGTGTGCGTGCGTTCAACCCTTTTCCTGGAGCTGTCTGGTTAATGGGCGAGGCGCGTGAGCCACTGAAAATCTGGGAGGCGGAGGCATTGGATTGGGCTCACGACCAAGCCCCAGGCACCGTGCTGAGTGCCACGGGAGCAGGCATTGACGTGGCTTGCGCGAAGGGCGTACTGCGTTGTGGGTTATTGCAGCGCGCAGGCGGCAAACGCCTCACAGCGCAGGCGTTCATTCAAGGCCACGATTTGGCGTGTGTGGTCATGCAAAGGCCGTTGTTATGAAGCCTTGGTCCGCAGTGGCAAACAACCCTGAGTTTGGTGTGGGCGTCCGTGAGATGGCGCACGCCAGTCTAGGCATCGTGGCTTGGGGGCTGACGACGGGCATGGTTTTGAGCAACGTTGGCCTCAGCACGTTTGAAGCGGTTTTCATGACGCTGGTGGTTTTTGCTGGCAGCGCTCAATTGGCCGCAGCGCCCTTGATATTGGTGGGGGCTCCTTTGTGGGTGATTTGGGCAACGGCGATCTGCGTGAATTTGAGATTCATCGTTTTTTCGGCCCACATGCAGCCGTATTTGGCTCATTTGAGTCGAGGGCGGCGCCTGTTGTACAGCTATATCTTGGGCGATTTGTCCTATGTTTTATTCACCAAGCGTTACCACCATCCTGGGCGAGATGATGGGGAGCGTGAAGCCCACGAGGCTTATTGGCTGGGCAGCATCGTGACCAATTGGGTGGCGTGGATGGTGGGAAGTATGGCGGGCATTGCGTTGGCAAGTTGGATACCCAACAGCTGGGGCTTGGGGTTTGCGGGCATTTTGGCTTTGCTCGGCGTCACGTTTTCACTGGCCAGTTCGAAATTGCGCATCATCGCTGCCTTGATCGCTGGGGCGGTTGCAGTCCTCGCGTTTGCCATGCCTTTAAAACTGAATATTTTGACTGCGATTGCGGTCGCAGTTGCAGCTGCATTGGCCTTGGAGCAAGGCCGTGGCTTTGTCAGGAGACGCATGTGATGGGTGACATGACGCTCTTGAATGCGACCGATGGTTGGACTCTGCTTGCTTGCATCGGTTTGGGTGTGGTGACGGTGGTGACCCGTGGTTTTTTCATCGCTGCATCCAAACCTATGCCGTTGCCTGGCTGGGTGCAGCGGGGGTTGCACTACGCACCCATTGCGGCATTGTCAGCAGTGATTGTTCCTGAGGTGGTCATGACTCATGGTGCTCTGATGACCACAATTCTTGATGCACGCTGGATGGCCGCTGTGGCGGCGGGCGTTTGGTATTACAAGCGCGGTGGCGTATTGGGGACGATCGCCACGGGCATGTTGGTTTATTTGCCATTGCATATCGGTCTAGGCTGGTGATTGCGCCCAGGCCAAGCGGGCTACCTAAAATGGCGACACTTTTGGTGTTGTACGACTTCGAAATCAGCGAGAAATAACATGCAATTCATTCGATTTTCTGACCTTTGTGAGCAAGGCAAGGTCCGCGGCAAGCGGGTATTTATCCGAGCTGATTTGAACGTACCGTTGACGGATGGTGGAGAG
>CAYZHE010000033.1:0-16589 GCA_964478285.1 uncultured Burkholderiaceae bacterium | reverse complement strand
CGCACTGGTGAAGCACAGGCTCCTGTGGATCCATGGGGTAACCTGACCAAGGGCTACCGAACCCGTAACAATCGTCGCACGCAAAACATGATTGTTTCGCGTCGCAAGAAATAAGAGGACTAGCAAATGACACGTTCATTGAAAAAAGGTCCGTTTGTTGACCACCATTTGCTGGCCAAAGTCGAAAAAGCAGCTGCGACCAACGACAAAAAGCCGGTGAAAACATGGTCACGTCGCTCGACCATCCTGCCCGAGTTCATTGGTTTGACCATTGCCGTGCACAACGGTCGTCAGCACGTACCCGTGTTTGTGACTGAGCACATGGTCGGCCACAAGTTGGGTGAATTTGCGTTGACGCGCACCTACAAAGGTCACGCGGCTGACAAGAAAGCCAAGAGGTAAGCCATGGAAACACGTTCTATCGTTCGCGGCGTACGCCTGTCTGCCTACAAAGGCCGACTGGTTGCCGATTTGATTCGTGGCAAAAAGGTAGACCAAGCCCTCAACGAGCTGATGTTCACGCAAAAGAAGGCGGCAGACATCATCAAGAAGGCCTTGGAATCCGCCATTGCCAATGCAGAACACAACGACGGTGCTGATATCGATGAGTTGCGCGTTAAAGCCATTCACGTCGAAGAAGGCACCACGCTCAAGCGTTTTTCCGCGCGCGCAAAAGGCCGCGGCAACCGCATCAGCAAACCCACATGTCACATCTATGTGACAGTTGGCAACTGAGAGGTCTAAGGATATGGGACAAAAAATCAACCCAACCGGCTTCCGCCTGGCGGTCAGTCGCAACTGGTCAAGCCGTTGGTACGCCAACAACCGTGACTTTGCAGGTATGTTGGCTGAAGACGTCGAAGTCCGCGAGTTGCTCAAGAAGCGTTTGAAGAACGCCTCCGTGGCACGCATCCTGATCGAGCGCCCCGCTAAAAACGCCCGCATCACCATTTTCTCAGCACGTCCTGGTGTTGTGATTGGTAAAAAAGGCGAGGACATTGAAAAGCTCAAGAAAGAGTTGAGCGCCAAGATGGGTGTGCCCGTCGCAGTCAACATCGAAGAAGTGCGCAAGCCCGAGATCGATGCCAAATTGATTGCTGACAGCATCACTCAGCAGTTGGAGCGCCGCATCATGTTCCGTCGCGCGATGAAGCGTGCGATGCAAAACGCGATGCGCATGGGCGCCCAGGGCATCAAGATCATGTCTTCTGGTCGCTTGAACGGCATTGAAATTGCTCGTACTGAGTGGTATCGCGAAGGCCGAGTGCCATTGCACACCCTGCGTGCTGATGTGGATTACGGTTTCTCAGAAGCCAAAACCACGTACGGCATCATCGGTGTCAAGGTGTGGGTCTACAAGGGTGACAACCTGGGTCGCACAGACGCATTTGCCCCCGCAGCAGCCCCCGAGCCTCGTGAAGAAGAACGCCGTCCTCGCGCTCCCCGTCGTGGTGCAGGCGCTGGTCGCCGTACAGGCAGCAACGCTGCACCTTCTGATGGCAGCGATAAACCCGCGGAGGCTACGGCCGACGCGAAACCCGCCGTTAAGCGCGTCCGAACCGCCGCGCCCGCAGCCGCACCTGCGGACGGTGGTAAAGGAGAATAATCATGTTGCAACCCGCTCGTCGCAAGTATCGCAAAGAGCAAAAAGGCCGCAACACGGGTATCGCTACCCGTGGAAATACCGTGGCCTTTGGCGAATATGGCTTGAAGTCAACCGACCGCGGTCGTTTGACCGCTCGCCAAATCGAAGCTGGCCGTCGTGCCATCACCCGCCATGTCAAACGTGGTGGCCGCATTTGGATTCGAGTGTTTCCCGACAAGCCCATTACCAATAAGCCTGCTGAGGTTCGTATGGGTAACGGTAAGGGCAACATTGAGTACTACGTTGCTGAAATTCAGCCTGGTAAGGTCTTGTATGAGATCGTCGGCGTGTCCGAGGAACTTGCACGCGAAGCCTTCCAATTGGCTGCTCGTAAATTGCCGTTGCGCACCACATTTGTGACCCGCATGTTGGGCCAGTAAGGAGAAAAGCATGAAAGCATCTGAACTGCGCCAAAAAGACGAAGCTGGTGTGACCGAAGAAATCAAGTCCTTGCAAAAGGCTCATTTCGGTTTGCGTATGCAAAAAGGCACGCAGCAACTCAACAACACCGCTTCAATGCGTCAAACTCGTCGCTCGATCGCTCGTGCCAAGACGATTTTGACTGAGAAGCAGAACGCCAAATAAGGAGCGATGACATGACGGAAACACAAACCTCCCGTGCGCGCACCTTGATTGGCAAGGTGGTCAGCGACAAACGCAACAAGACCGTGACGGTTTTGGTTGAGCGTCGAGTGAAACATGAGCTCTACAGCAAGATCATGATTCGTTCGAGCAAGTACCATGCACATGACGAAAACAACGAATACCAAGTTGGCGACGTCATTGAAATCAGTGAGAGCCGCCCTATGTCCAAAACGAAGGCATGGGTGGCCACACGCTTGATCGAGAAAGCAGCCCTGATTTAAGGGCATTGATCGATCTGGCTGACCTGCTGATCTGAAAAGACCGACAATTTCTTGTCGGTCTTTTTTTTCGCCTACATTCGGGCTATACATCGTTTTCAAAGGAACCCACCATGATCAAAGTCGGAGATCGTTTGCCAGAAGCCACATTGATGGAATTCGTCCATGAAGAGACAGCAGGTTGTTCGATCGGTCCTAATCCTGTGAACGTCACAGAGGCGTGCGCAGGAAAGACCATCGCTTTGTTTGCGCTTCCTGGTGCGTTTACGCCCACCTGTTCCGCACAACACGTGCCCGGCTACGTGCAACGCCATGCAGAGCTTCAAGCCGCTGGCGTTGATGAGATTTGGTGCGTTAGCGTGAACGATGCATTTGTTATGGGCGCTTGGGCCAATGACCAGAAAAGTCAGGGCAAAGTCCGCATGTTGGGTGATGGCAGCGCGGCCTTCACGCAAGCGGTTGGTCTGCAATTAGATCTGACGTCTCGCGGTATGGGCATCCGGTCCAACCGCTACTCCATGTTGGTGAAAGATGGAGTGGTGACCACCCTTAACATCGAGGGCCCTGGCAAATTTGAAGTCAGCGACGCGCAAACGATGTTGGCGCAAGCCAAATCCTAAGTCGCCGCAAGGCGATCAGTCGTCCTCTTAAAGCTCGGCAGCCAGGTAATGGGTGCCGGGCAGTGGGGTGTAATAGTAAGGTGCCACCTCAACAAAGCCGGCGCCTTGGTAAAGGGCACGTGCCGTTTCCATCTCGTCCAGCGTGTCCAAAAGCATGTGGTGGTAGCCCTGCAAGCGGGCCTCAGTCATGGTCCGTTCAATCAGCAACTGGCCAAGCCCAAAACCCCTAAAAGCGGGCAGGACGTAAAGGCGCTTCATCTCGCAAGCGTTGTCATAGTCCACATCGGTAAGAGGCCGAAAAGCACAACATCCTGCGGGCACATCGTTCACCTTAGCGATGAACGCGCCACCACTGGGTTCTGCGTAAACGGCTGCTAGGGTTGCGAGCTCACGCTCAAACCCTTGAAACCCGAGGTCAATGTTGATGTGCTGTTGATAAGAAATGAACAGCGTTCGAAGCGTTTCAAAATCTTCGTCGTTGCGCGCACAGACAACCGAAATAACAGGTCCATCAGAGGTAACAAGCATCAAGACACTATACCGAGAGTTGAGTGTGAGGCGGCGTCACATCACGAAAACACCCACAGGGAACCGGCCACCAACACCGCCAACAAGAAAACGCCGATAGACCGCGATCGAATATCATCCAGACTATCTGGCGTCTCAGTCGGTAGAGCCTTGTAGCCTCGAACCATGGCAATGAGCAAATCCTGCTTTTTGACAGCGGTATAAAAAACGATCGCGATCAAGTGCATTGCAACCAATCCAATCAGCAACGGCTGTCCCACTTCATGGTGATACCAGGTGGCCCATTCGGATACAGCGGCGCTCACCCAGTTTGCGAGAGGACCCGTTGTCGCTATCTCATCATCAGCAACCAGGCCGGTCGCAACTTGTGCCAAAAGAGCGCCGAGCATCGCCAAAGTCGCCCACGAGCCGGTCGCGGTATGACCCGCCAACTCGGGCAGGGTTGCCTCGCCTCGAAGGTATCTTATCAATGCGCGCCACGAGAGAGGCCAGTGGCGGAATCTTGACCAGCGCCCGCCAACGACCCCCCAGAATAGTCTGAAAACAAGGAGGCCAGCAGTGGCATAGCCAAATCGCATGTGCCAATCCATCCAATTCCCGCCCAACTTGGCTGTGGCGATGGACGCCACGAAGGCAAAAACCAAGCTCCAATGAAACACTCTGGTCGGCAAGTCCCAAATTTTCACAATCATCATGTGTATTCAACCCTATTGCTTCCATTCCTAACCAAGTGATATAGCATCTGCGCCATGGCTTTTATACCAAGGAGCCACGCGTCAGTATCAACCGAACATGGAGGAACTCAACATGAAAATCCAACATTCAATCGTCGCCCTGGCGATCGCTGCGACCTTGTCAGCCCCAGCATCCGCTCAGTTCAAAAACGATGAGCACGCCGTCAAATACCGTCAAAGCGCATTCACCGCCATGGGCGTCCATTTTGGACGCATCGGCGCGATGGCCAATGGAAAAATGGCATTTGATGCGGCAACCGCCAAAAGGGATGCCCAGGCCGTCGCTCTTTTGAGTACATTGCCTTGGATGGGCTTCACAGAGGGGTCTGAAGGCATTTCCGACAAAGCCAAACCAGAGATTTGGATGGAAATGAACAAATTCAAAGACAAAGCTCAAGCCATGCAAGAGAAAACCGCTGCCTTGTCAGTGGCTGCGCAATCAGGGGACCTGGACCGCATTAAAGCTGCATTCGGCGCGACTGCCAAATCATGCAAAGCTTGCCACGACGCCTATAAAAACTGACATCAAGTGGTGGCTGGTGCTTGGAGCAGTTTGTCGATGAGTTCGTGCAGCGCCTCGAAATTGGGCGGGCCTACAAACTGTTTCACAATTTGCCCATTTTTATTTACCAAAAAAGTAGTGGGGGTGAGCCGGATATCACCCCACTCTTTGGCGTTGTTTCCTGTGTGATCTAGTGCCACCTTGAATGGCAGTTTTCTCGAGCTCGCAAAGCGGTTGACCCAGATGGGTGGGTCGTACTGCATCGCGACAGCGACCGTGTCAAAGCCGCGCTGTTTGAATCGCTCGTAGGTCTCAACCAACTCGGGCATTTCTGCAACGCAGCTGGTGCAGGTTGTCGCCCAAAAGTTGACCAAGTACACCTTGCCCTTGAGGGCGCTGGTGTTGATTTCTTGACCATCCAACAATGTGAATTTGGATGCCGGCGCAGACTGTTGTTGGGCGCAACCGCTGAGCCACATCAGAGAGGCAAGTGCAAAGCCAGCGAGGAGTGTGCGTCGTGAATTCATGTGTGTCGTGCGGATGGATCCAGTGGTAAGTGAGAGGCTCGCCTGGTCTAAAAGTTCCAGCCGGCGCGTCACGGCAATCAAGTGGTTCAGGACCGGCGTTTGATCGCTTTGCGTCCCTCTTCCAATCGAGCGTCCAGATAACTTCCGAAAAAATCAGGTACGGCGACGCCTTCCAACCGTTCAGCTATTTCGCGACCTTGGGCATCAAAAAAGTAAACCGTCGGCGCGACTTTGTTCTTCCAGATGCGACTGATTTCGCGGGGCCAAAGCTTTCGTCCGTCGAAAAATTCCACTTCGTTACCAGCATCCAAAATATCAATTTGAACCGCCACCACTTGCCCGCTGGCATTCATTGGATACAAATAGTTCTCCCGGACCAAGTCACAGTATGGACAGCCTCTCAGGGTTGTCATCACAACCAGAGGAAGCCCTTTATCCTGCGCCCACAACGCGGCAAGCTTGAGGGACTGGGGTTGTTCTAAGTGACGTTTGGCCATGCAAGAAAGTATAACCAGCTTAAGTCAAAGACGCCCTACCCAATCACCTTCTTTTCACGCAACTCGGCGACTTGCGTTGGTTTCATGTGCAAAACCTGAGTCAACACCTCATCCGTGTGCTCCCCCAACATCGGTGGTGGGCGGACCGTTTGAACAGGAGTCTGGGACAGTTTGAGTGGGCTCGCTAATAGATCCAAAGAACCCTTGAGTGGATGCTGCCAAGTATTGACCATGCCGCGCGCCTGCACGTGCGGATCATTGAACACTTCAGCGATATTGTTCACCGGCCCGCATGGCACTTGGGCGGCACTCAGGGCGCGCAACCAGTCCAACTTGTCGCGGGTGCGCATGACTTGAGCAATCATGGACACCAAAGCTTGTCGGTTGTGAATGCGATCTGCGTTGCGCTTGAACCGATCATCTTGCGCCCACTCGGGGTGGTTTGCGACTTGGCAAAACTTGCTAAATTGCCCATCGTTCCCTACTGCCAGAATCAAATAGTCTGGCTCGCCTCGTTCATTCGGAGCGGCTTCAAAAACCTGGTAGGGCACCACATTCGCGTGAGCGTTGCCCATGCGACCGGGAATCTGACCGCTGTACTGCCCATCGACGAGATAGTTGGACGCCAGGCTGGCCAGCATAGCCACTTGTGCATCCAGCAAAGCCATATCGATGTGTTGACCAACCCCCGTGGCTTCTGCATGTCTGAGAGCGGCCAAGATCGCAGTGCTTGCGTACATACCCGTGAATAAATCGGCCACTGCGACGCCGACTTTTTGGGGGCCACCGCCAGGGAGATCATCTCGCTCGCCTGTAATGCTCATCAGGCCGCCAGTCCCTTGAATGGCGTAGTCATATCCAGCGCGGGCGTGGTAGGGGCCGGTTTGTCCATAACCCGTGATTGAGCAATAGACGATTCGAGGATTGATCGCTCGCAAGGACTCAAAATCGATGCCGTAGCGGGCCATGTCGCCGAACTTGTAGTTCTCAACGAACACATCGCTCACCCGAGCCAAATCGCGGATCAACGCTTGACCCTCGGGGCGTGAGATATCACAACAGATAGACCGCTTATTTCGATTCGCGCACAAGTAGTAGGCAGACTCCTTTGAGTCTTGACCGTTGGCATCAGCTAAAAATGGCGGGCCCCAAGTGCGCGTGTCGTCGCCCACCTCGGGGCGTTCGACTTTGATCACGTCAGCGCCGAGATCGGCGAGCGTTTGTGTGCACCAAGGACCAGCAAGCACGCGTGACAAATCGAGCACGCGAACGCCAGACAAAGCCGCAGTTGGGGAGAGCGCATTATGAGTTTGAACCATGTGCAAAATTGTGTGACAAGATAATGCGAATTGACGACGCTATCGAGACAAGCAAATGAAACACTGGCGCCCTTGGCTCATGACCGGATTGCTCTTGACCTTGGGGGGCTGTAGCCCCACAGAAAACTGGCGTGTGATCACGCTTTATGACCATGGTGTCACTGCGATGATCCCCTGCAAGCCGGACGAGGCCCAAAGGCAAGTGCCGATGCTGGGCGCAACCACCACTCTGGAAATGCGCAGTTGTGAGCTGGCGGGCACCACTTATGCGGTCGCCTGGCTATCCATCCAAGATGCGTCTCAAGCCTCGGACGCAGTGCGGTCTTGGTTGACGGCCAGCCAAGCGAGTGCAGGGGTCAGCAACGCACTGCCTGCTGACTCAGTCATCCTGCCCCATGCGGACCAGGCATGGCGCTGGCAAGGCACGGGCGTGAGTCAAGGCCAGCCATTGCGGGTGGAATATTTGTATGCGCACAAGGGGAAGAGGTTGGTTCAGCTCGCTACGTTTCAGCGGGGCGAGCCGAAGTCTCGAAATTTTGAGAGTTTTTGGGGCGGCCTCACTTTGCCGAAATCTTGACGCGATGCGCGGGACCGATCGGTTGTAGCCAGATAGCTGGCACATAATGCGAAGATGGTTACCTTATTCGTGATCGCCCATGCGCCGCTTGCCTCTGCTTTGAGAGAGTGCGTGAGCCATGTGTTTCCTGATGAAGCCAAAGAGTTGCTCACTCTGGATGTTCCAGCAGATGAGCCACCTGAACAAACGGTTGCCGCCGCCAAGGCGCAGATTGCTGCCATCAATGCGACGGAAGTGTTGGTCTTGTCTGACGTCTTTGGCGGGACGCCTTGCAATGTGGCTGCTTTGATTGCAGATGGCGTGCAGTCGCGGCTGGTCACCGGCGTGAACTTACCTATGCTGATGCGCGCAGTGACCTACCGCGCCGAGCCACTGGATGCCCTGGTCACCCGCGCTGTCGCGGGGGGTACGCAAGGGGTAATCGCGGTGGGTGCAGCGGCACCCCAAAATCAATTGAGACGAGTCGAAAATGGTCAAAAGCACCATCACCATCAGCAATAAGTTGGGCTTGCATGCCCGCGCCTCAGCCAAGCTATCCAAGTTGGCTGGGCAATTTGCGTGCGACGTCTGGCTCTCTCGTGCAGGTCGGCGCGTCAACGCCAAAAGCATCATGGGTGTCATGATGTTAGCTGCCGGGATTGGCACAGAAGTGGAGCTCGAGTGCGAGGGCGGCGATGAAGCGGCGGCCATGCAGGCGCTTTCAGCGCTGTTTGAAGACAAATTCGGAGAAGGCGAATGAGTTTTGCCATCCATGGCCAGGCGGTTTCTCGCGGTGTGACCGTGGGGCGGGCTGTGGTGGTCGGCGCCAGCCATATGGACGTGCGCCACTATTTGGTCGGAGAAGACGATATCGAAGGGGAGTTGGCGCGTTTGCGTCGGGCCCGTGATGGCGTGATCGCTGAAATTGATCGAGTTAAAGCTCACGTCGCAACATTGCCAGCGGAAGACGCACCTGCAGAGCTTCAAGCACTTCTTGACGTGCAGCTGATGTTGCTGCAAGACCAAACCATGTCAGAGGGTGTGCGCCAATGGATTGTCGAACGCCGTTATAACGCTGAGTGGGCGCTCACATCTCAACTGGATGTAGTGAGTCGACAATTCGATGAAATGGAAGATCCCTACCTGCGGGAGCGCAAGGCGGATGTTGCGCAGCTGGTCGAGCGTTTGTTGTCGGCGCTCAAAGGAGAGGCACATGGCTTGGTTCAAGCATCAACCCAGGCGATGGGGCAGGACGGCGTCCCATTGGTGCTGGTCGCGCATGACCTGAGCCCTGCTGACCTGCTGCAATTCAAGCAAAGCGTGTTTACTGGATTCGTGACCGATGTGGGAGGCAAGACATCCCATACAGCCATTGTTGCGCGCAGCCTGGATATTCCGGCTGTCGTTGGTGCCCGGTCTGCCAGCCAAATCATCAAACAAGACGATTGGATTGTGATTGACGGCGACTCAGGCGTCGTGGTGGTCGATCCTTCTGGAATCCTGCTCGACGAATATGCGTTCAAACAGCGCGAAGGAGTACTGGAGCGAGAACGCTTGGGGCGCCTGCGTCACACCCCTTCAGTGACATTGGATGGCGAGCCAGTTGAGCTCATGGCGAACATTGAGTTGCCGACCGATGCCCAAGCTGCGATGGCTGCGGGAGCGGTTGGAGTGGGTTTGTTTAGGAGCGAATTTTTGTTCATGGGCCGCAGTACCCAAGGCAAATCAGCGCTTCCCGACGAGCAAGAGCAATACGAGGCCTATAAGGCCGCGGTAGAGGGCATGCTCGGTATGCCGGTCACCATTCGCACGATTGATATTGGTGCGGATAAACCATTGGACTCCTCTGCTAGGTACGGCCAAGACAAGCTCAATCCAGCACTGGGGCTGCGGGCGATCCGTTGGAGTTTGGCTGAGCCCGGGATGTTCATCACTCAACTCAAAGCGATTTTGAGGGCGGCAGCACATGGCCGAGTGAACGTGTTGTTCCCCATGGTTGCGCACCTCAGTGAGATCAGGCAGATCCACAACATGATCGACCGCGCCCGGGCCTTGCTGGACAACGAAGGCGTGGTCTATGGCCCTGTTCGCATCGGAGCGATGGTGGAAGTACCTGCAGCGGCCATCATGGCCCCCTTGTTTTTGGAGCATTTTGACTTTTTGTCTGTTGGCACCAACGACTTGATCCAATACACATTGGCGATCGACCGCGTGGATGAGTCTGTCTCTCATTTGTATGACCCCACGCACCCCGCAGTGTTGCGCTTGTTGGCACAAACCATTCAGGCCGGCCAGGCGTGCGGTAAAGAGGTTGCGGTTTGCGGCGAAATGGCGGGCGATGTTTCCCTGACGCCATTGCTGTTGGGGCTGGGGTTGCGCCATTTTTCAATGCACCCTTCCCAGTTGCTGGCCGTGAAGCAGCAAGTTCTGCGAAGCGACACCCGAAAACTCACGCCTTGGGCGCAAGAAATCTTGGCCCACAACGAGCCTCAGCGCCTACTCGCTCACCCTTGAGACGGCGGCGTGTTCAGGGCCATTTGAATCCGCACCAGCCCACCGCCCCAGGGCTGCTGAGGCCACGACCAGGACTGTTGCTGCGACCCATTGCCACTGCAGAGCCTGGCCACTTTGCCAAGCCAGTGCGCCTGTTGAAAGCACAGGCGTCAAGAATGCCCAAAGTCCTACTTGACGCGCATCGCCTTTTTTGAGCGCCAAATCCCAAAGAAAAAACGCGCCACCGACGGGGCCGAGTCCCAACAAAAGCAACACCATCACCTCACTGTTGCCTAAGGTCGGACGCACCTCAAAAAGCCAGTGCATCACAAGGGAGAGGCTTCCTGCAACCAAACAAAGGGCGCCAATCGCTCCTGTTGGAACATGCGCGCGCCGCTTCGTGAGCAACGAGTAAGTGGACCAAATGAAAGCCGCAGTCAAAGCGAACCCGTAGCCCAGCCATTCCGATGGTTGCGGCGCTTCGATGGAGTGATTGCCCAATATCGCGATCGCACTACCGGCAAAACCCAGCAGGGCCGCGCCTGCATGGCCCCAGTTCCACCGCACACCTGGGATCAGCCACGCTGCTAGTACGACAATCCCCATTGGCCACAAATAGTTGATGAGATTGGCCGCCACCGGCGGTGCCAATTGGAGCGCAGCGAACAGCAACGCGTGATAACCAAACAGGCCGTAGATACCAATGATCCAGGTCGCCGCGTCCAGGCGCCAGAGCTGTTGCTTCAGGATCTGCGGGAGTGCCAACGCTCCACCCACGATCAGTCCACAGCCGGTGATCAAAAAGGGCGGGAGGTGTTTGACGCTCACGCCCAGTGGTGCCAGAGAGGCCCACACGAGCACCGTTGAAAGTGCCCAGACGCTGGAGGGCACTCGATCGAACCAACGCACCATCAAACCCCAGCCGCGTGCGCTTGCTGATCGGCGTGATAGCTCGATCGCACCATGGCCCCCACTGCGGCGTGGCTGAAACCCATCTCAGCCGCTTTTTCTTCGAACATTTTGAAGGTGTCTGGGTGAACGTATCTGCGCACGGGGATGTGGTGCCCGCTGGGAGCCAGATACTGGCCAATCGTCAACATATCGATGTCGTGAGCACGCATGTCGCGCATCACGGCCAAGATTTCTTCGTCTGTCTCGCCCAAACCGACCATGAGCCCGCTCTTGGTGGGTACGTTCGGGAACAAGCCTTTGAACTTTTTCAATAAATTCAAGCTGAACTGGTAGTCTGACCCAGGGCGTGCCTCCTTGTACAAGCGGGGCACTGTTTCCAAGTTGTGGTTCATGACATCCGGAGGCGCAGCTTTCAGGATGTTCAATGCGCGGTCATCTCGACCGCGGAAGTCTGGCGTCAAAATCTCAATTTGCGTCTGAGGTGAGTGCAAACGGACTTGTTGAATGCACTCCACAAAATGTTGACTGCCACCATCCTTGAGGTCGTCGCGGTCCACGCTGGTGATGACGACATACTTCAGCTTCAGTGCGGCGATGGTTTTCGCTAAGTTATGAGGTTCATTGGCATCCAGCGGGTCTGGGCGTCCGTGACCCACATCGCAAAACGGGCATCGGCGCGTGCACTTGTCACCCATGATCATGAAGGTCGCTGTGCCCTTGCCAAAACACTCCCCAATGTTCGGACAGCTCGCTTCCTCACAGACGGTGACCAATTTGTTCTGGCGCAAGATGTCCTTGATCTCATAAAACCGCGTCGTGGGGCTGCCCGCCTTGACGCGAATCCATTCCGGTTTTTTCAAGACCTCTGAGGGCACAACCTTGACTGGAATGCGCGACACCTTGTCTGCAGATTTTTGTTTGGCGCTGGCGTCGTAGGGCTGTGCGGGCGTGGAAGACATGTGAAGCCTCAGAGTAGATGGGCGAGGTGGGACACCAATGCGTGAGACACCCCTTCAATTGGGGCTTGGATGCCTATTGTACGAAGGTCAACCGTCTGCAAGCCCGCATAGCCACATGGATTGATGGCTGTGAATGGACTCAAGTCCATCGAAACGTTCAGTGCCACCCCATGGTAGGTGCAATGGCGACTGACCTTGATCCCCAGAGCGCTGATTTTGGCCAAGCCCACGAATGGGTCGGCGGAGGTGTGGGTATTGGACCAAGACCTGTGGTCGCTGGGGTCACCGGGGCGCACATAAATGCCAGGGGCTGAGGGCACGCGCAAACCCGTAACTTGCCAGTCGGCTAAGGTGCGGATGACGGCCTCTTCGAGCTTGTAGACATACTCCTTGACGTAATAACCGGCCCGCTTGAGGTCGATGAGGGGGTAGACCACGACTTGGCCTGGGCCGTGATAGGTGACTTGACCACCGCGGTTGCTTTGTACGATGGGCACACCAGTATCTTTGAGCAAATGCTCAGGTTTGCCTGCCAGACCCTGGGTGAATACCGGGTGATGTTCACAGACCCACAACTCATCGGCCTGGTCAGCCACGCGCGCATCCGTGAAGCGGCGCATGGCATCAAAGGTGGCCGTGTAGTCCACCAAGCCCCACTCTCGGACTTGAATATCGCGATGGCTGCTCATCTGCCGGCGGCGTCAGAGAACAACTTTCACCATGGGGTGCCCAGTGAGTGCTCGATATAGGTTGTCAAGCTCCTCGCGGTGCGTCACCCAAACGGCCAGCGTCAGACCGATGTAATTGCCACCTTTGCTGGTATTGATGCTGATCGTGGCTGCGTCGAACTCTGGTTCGAATTGCCGCGCCACGGCCACGATCGCATCGAGGAATTCAGGGTGCTGGGCGCCCATCACCTTGATCGGGAAGCGGCAGGGGTATTCGATGAGCGACTCTTGCTCAGGCGGTTGCGTATTCATATGGGTATTATCTCGCGAGGGTCGTTCTGTGTATATAATCTTAGGCTTTGTGCGACGCCGCTTGTAGTCGCAGTTTTTTTGCGTAAAAGCGGTGATTTGTAAACTGCCAGTAATGCAGTCGGACCAAAATGGTGCGCTGCACAAATGCAGAATGCTCAGCCAGGGATTGTGATGACGGACCGTTGGCACCAATCATCTGGGGCGCAAGATGAAGATTTCAAGCCACTGACGCGCGAGCAAGCGCGCCAATGGCGCTCACATCATCCACAGGTGTCAATGGCTGTGGTGATAGGTGGGCAGTGGTTGTGGTCGTTGGCCGCAGTCGTGGTTGTTTGGTTGGCGGGTGCGTCGACGCTGTGGGCGGCAGAAATGCTTTATGGGGTGGCTGCGGTTGCCTTGCCCTCAACGCTGATGGGGATTGCTCTCGCGAGAGGACAGCGCCAATCTCTCAGGCCAGCGGCGGCTGCGCTGACTGGTTTTTTTGTGTGGGAGGGGGTCAAGCTCCTGAGCTCCATCAGCCTCATGGCAGGTGCAGCTTGGTGGTTTGAGGCTCCCAGTTGGCTGGCATTGCTGGTCGGTGTTGTGGTCGCGCTCAAGGCGCAGGCGGTGGTCGCATGGCGAGCATCGGTGCGATTGAAGCGTTAAACAAAAGTTCATAAAAGAGTTGTTATGGCTGCTGAAGGAAACGAAATGACTGCGGGTGAGTACATCACCCACCACTTGACTCACTTGACCAACGTCGGTGACAAGCAAAAGGGCATCGTTGATTTCTCGTATTTGAATATTGACTCCATCCTCATCGCCTCTGTGTTGGGCGCGGTGGTGTGTTTCTTTTTGTGGCGCGCCGCACGCCAGGCTACCTCAGGTGTGCCAGGGCGCTTCCAAGCAGCAGTCGAAATCCTCTTTGAAATGGTGGACAGCCAAGCCAAATCTGTGATCCACAACGCACAGAGCCGCAAGATGGTCGCGCCATTGGCGTTGGTGGTGTTCTTGTGGATTTTCCTCTTGAACGCCATGGATATGCTGCCCGTTGACTTGCTTCCTTTGGTTTGGCAGCTCATTTACGGCGCTGCCGGTCACGATCCGCACCACGCTTATTTGCGAGTGGTGCCTACGGCTGACTTGTCGACCACGCTGGGTATGTCTGTGTCGGTATTGCTGATCTGTCTCTACTACAACGTGAAAATCAAAGGCATGGGCGGTTGGGCGCATGAGCTGGTGAGTGCACCTTTCGGCACAAGCAAGAACCCTGTGTTCGCTTTGATTCTTGGCATCATCAACTTTTTGATGCAGATGATCGAATTCGTTGCAAAAACTGTGTCGCACGGCATGCGACTGTTCGGCAACATGTACGCTGGTGAATTGGTGTTTATGCTGATCGCCTTGCTGGGTGGCTATGCTGCGCTGTCATTGACGGGTGGTTTGCTGTTCGTTGGCCATTTGATCGCTGGAACGATCTGGGCCATTTTCCACATCTTGGTTATCACGCTTCAAGCATTCATCTTCATGATGCTGACTCTCATTTATGTGGGTCAGGCTCACGACGCGCACTAATCGGGTTTCATTTTTCTTTACTTTTTTCTTTCTTCTCCAAGGAGTCATCATGGAAAACATTCTGGGTCTCGTCGCATTGGCTTGTGGTTTGATCGTGGGTCTGGGCGCAATGGGCGCTTCTATCGGCATCGGCATGATGGGCGGTAAGTTTTTGGAATCTGGCGCACGTCAACCTGAGTTGATGAACGACTTGCAAACCAAGATGTTCTTGTTGGCTGGTTTGATCGACGCTGCGTTCTTGATTGGCGTTGCTATCGCTCTGCTGTTCGCCTTTGCAAACCCCTTCGCATTGGCCTAATTGATGGTTGGAATGGTCTGAGGCGGCCTGAGCTGCGTCGGACCTTGACGGCATCACTGGTATGAATCGAACCTGTTCTAGAAAGGTGTTGCGATGAGCATCAATGCAACGCTGTTCGCTCAGATGATCGTTTTGGCCATTTTGGTCTGGTTCACGATGTCATTCGTGTGGCCACCCATCGCCAAGGCATTGGATGAGCGCGCATCAAAGATCACTGAAGGCTTGGCTGCTGCTGAAAAAGCCAAGACCGAGTTGTCCGCTGCCAACGAGCGCGTTGAAGCTGAACTAAACAAGTCCCGCGATGAAGTGGCGACCCGTTTGGCAGATGCTGAGCGTCGTGCGCAGACCATGATTGAAGAAGCCAAAGCGCGCGCAAGCGACGAGGCATCGAAAATCGTGGCTGCCGCTCGAGCAGAAGCAGAAGCCGAAGTGCACAAAGTGCGTGAAGCCCTGCGCGACGAGGTGGCTGGCTTGGCGGTCAAGGGTGCGGAGCAAATTTTGCGCCGTGAAGTGAACGCTGGAGTCCACGCTGATTTGTTGGCCCAGCTCAAAAACGAACTCTGACAGGATCTGCCATGGCTGAACTCGCCACGATCGCGCGCCCTTATGCAGAAGCCTTTTTCAAGGTTTCTCAAGGTGACGCTGCAGACATGAGCTGGCTCGAAGAGGCTGCCGCAGTCAGCGCATCGCCTGAGCTGCTGGCGCTGGCTGATAACCCTCGCATTCAAGACGAACAAGTCTTGTCCGTGCTGAATGGTGTGATCAAAGCCAAAGCCTCTGCGGCTGCAGCGAATTTCCTCCAAGCTGTCGTAGAAAACGGCAGGCTCGCAGCTTTGCCAGAAATGGCAAGCCAAGTGCGCGCATTGGTCAACACCAAACAGGGCGTTGACGATGCGACGGTGTATTCAGCCTTTGCGCTGGATGACGCTGCGAAAGCCGACTTGCAGGTTGTGCTCGAAAAGCGCTTTGGCCGCTCTTTGAAATTGACGATTGCACTGGCCCCCGAACTGATCGGTGGTGTGCGCGTTGTGGTGGGTGATGAAGTGTTTGACACCTCAATCAAAGCCCGTTTGGAACAGATGAAGTCGACGCTGATGGCGTAAGCCATTGCCGACCAGTCGCCTCTCAACATTTAAGAAACAAGGAAAGAGACATGCAGCTCAATCCCGCTGAAATCTCAGAATTAATCAAGTCCCGCATTGAGGGCTTGAATACCCAAGCCAACGTGCGCAATGAAGGCACCGTGGTTTCCGTGACAGACGGTATCGTGCGCGTTCACGGCTTGTCCGACGTGATGCAGGGCGAAATGCTGGAGTTCCCCTCCACCGCCGAAGGCGTGCCCACATTCGGTCTTGCTTTGAACCTCGAGCGCGACTCCGTTGGCGCTGTGATTTTGGGTGAATACGAGCACATCTCTGAAGGCAATACAGTCAAATGTACCGGCCGCATCTTGGAAGTGCCCGTCGGCCCAGAACTGATTGGTCGCGTTGTGAACGCGTTGGGTCAGCCGATTGACGGCAAAGGCCCCATCAAAGCCAAGATGACCGACGTCGACGAAAAAGTGGCACCTGACGTGATTTCACGCCAATCAGTGGAACAGCC
>CAYZHE010000032.1:0-17328 GCA_964478285.1 uncultured Burkholderiaceae bacterium | reverse complement strand
CGTGAAGGCGGTCGTACCGTCGGCGCTGGTGTCGTCGCCAAAATCTTGGCCTGATCGCGTTCATTGGAATCTAGGGGTATAGCTCAACTGGCAGAGCGTCGGTCTCCAAAACCGAAGGTTGGGGGTTCGATTCCCTCTGCCCCTGCCACCCATTAGGGTGAATAGGGTCGAAATCACCAAGTGAATTCGGCTGAAACTCGAGCCCGCCAAGGAAAAAATCCTTGGTGGGCTTCGCGCCTTTCGCGCATTGTGGATTGGTTGTTATGACATCTACCGATGTTCAAACTGTTGGAAAAGCGGCGGACCGGGTCAAGGTCGTGCTTGCGGTTGCCCTGTTGCTGGCTGGCTTCGTGGCGTATTACCTGCTGGGCGCGCGTGAAGACTGGATGCGTTGGGGTGCCCTGTTGGTTGGCGCTGTAGCCGCTGTTGTGATTTTCGGAACCTCTTTTTCGGGTCGCTCTTTCATCGCCTACGTGCGTGAATCCGTGCGAGAAACCAAGAAGGTGGTTTGGCCTACACGGAACGAGTCGATTCAGATGACGTTGTATGTGTTTGGTTTTGTGTTTTTGATGGCGCTGTTCTTGTGGTTGACTGATAAGACGCTTGAATGGGTGCTCTACGACTTGGTCTTGGGGTGGAAATGATGAACGAAGAAGTCAAAACTACCGAAGCCGAAGCCATGCGTTGGTACGTCGTGCACGCGTACTCAGGCATGGAAAAGGCTGTAGAGCGCAACATTGCGGAGCGTGCCGCCAATGCTGGCATGGCTCATAAGTTTGGCCGAATCATGGTGCCAACCGAAGAAGTGGTTGAGCTCAAAAATGGTCAGCGTCGCACGACCGAGCGCAAGTTTTTCCCAGGGTATGTTCTGGTCGAAATGGTCATGGACGATGACACCTGGCATCTGGTGAAGCAAACCAACAAAGTCACCGGCTTTGTGGGTGGCGCTCGCAATCGCCCTGCTCCGATCTCTGAAAAAGATGTGCAAAACATCATGGGTCAGATGCAGGAAGGAACCGACAAGCCCCGCCACAAGGTGGAGTTTGAGGTGGGCGAGTACGTGCGCGTCAAGGAAGGTCCATTCGCGGACTTCAACGGCAGCGTTGAAGAAGTCAACTACGAGCGCAACAAGTTGCGCGTGTCAGTGACAATTTTTGGCCGCGCTACGCCAGTTGAATTGGAATTCAGTCAAGTCGAAAAGGCCTGACGAATCGCCTCGCCAAAAGGTGAGGTCGATGAAGGTTGATGTCGTGAGTCGCTCCCCGCGCCACATCGATCTTTTTCAAAGGGGGATGCATGAAACGAGGAGGCTGATTTAAATCAGCCGTTTGAACTCGCGGAGTAGAACTATGGCAAAGAAAGTCATTGGCTACATCAAGCTGCAAGTGCCAGCTGGTAAAGCCAACCCATCGCCCCCAGTTGGCCCTGCATTGGGTCAAAAGGGCCTGAACATCATGGAATTCTGTAAGGCGTTCAACGCCCAGACCCAAGGCGTAGAGCCTGGTCTGCCTCTGCCCGTGGTCATTACCGCGTTCGCAGACAAGAGTTTCACGTTTGTCATCAAGACGCCTCCCGCTTCTGTGTTGATCAAGAAGGCCATTGGTTTGACCAAAGGCTCTTCTGTGCCTCACAAAGACAAGGTCGGCAAGATCACTCGCGCCCAGCTCGAGGAAATCGCTAAGGCCAAAGGCAAAGACCTCACCGCAGCCGATCTGGACGCTGCTGTGAAGACCATTGCGGGTTCTGCACGCTCCATGGGCGTGACGGTGGAGGGTTAATCGATGGCTAAGCTCACAAAGAAACAAAAAGCAGTCGCTGACAAAGTCGACTCTAACAAGCTGTACCCCTTGGCTGATGCGCTGGCATTGGTGAAAGAGTGTGCGACGGCTAAGTTTGACGAATCGATCGACGTCGCGATCCAGTTGGGTATCGATGCGCGCAAATCAGACCAAGTCGTCCGTGGCGCCGTCGTGTTGCCTCGCGGTACCGGTAAAACCGCTCGCGTCGCTGTGTTCGCACAAGGTGCAAAAGCCGAGGAAGCCAAAGCCGCTGGCGCCGACATCGTCGGTTTGGAAGACCTTGCTGCAGACGTGAAAGCGGGCAAGATGGACTTTGATGTCGTCATCGCTGCGCCTGACACCATGCGCATCGTCGGTACGCTGGGTCAAGTGTTGGGTCCACGCGGCCTGATGCCTAACCCCAAAGTCGGTACCGTGACCCCTGACGTTGCCACCGCTGTGAAGAACGCCAAGGCAGGTCAGGTGCAGTTCCGCGTCGACAAGGCCGGTATTGTTCACACGACCATTGGTCGTCGTTCATTCGAAGGCGATGCACTGACAGAAAACCTGAGGGCATTGTTAGACGCCTTGAACAAGGCCAAGCCTGCATCAAGCAAAGGCTTGTACTTGCGCAAGTTGGCGGTGTCTTCAACCATGGGTGTAGGCGTTCGCGTCGACACCGGTTCCATCGCAGCTTGATTGCGAAAGAAATTTGATGCCGAGCAATCGGTGTCAAGTGGTGGGTCTGCCCTAGCGCAAGCGAAAGCAGAGCCATCCAAGACCGTTGGCGTTGCCCTTGAGGCAACTTAATCTACCAGCCAACGCAGATGGCGATCCCGCTGCTGATGGATATCCATAAACAGTTGGTCGCTGCAAGTAGGCGCGGTGAATGGGTCAATGCGACCTAACACCGCAACATTAAGGAGTGAACCTTGAGTCTGAATCGCAGTGAGAAAGAAGCGGTCATCAAAGAAGTGACCGACCTCGCAGCAAAAGCTCAAACGCTCGTGATGGCGGAATACCGTGGCATCACGGTCGCTGGGATGACAGAGTTGCGTGCCAAAGCACGTGCTGCTGACGTCAGCCTGAGTGTGTTGAAGAACACCCTGGCACGTCGCGCACTGGCTGGTACCAGCTTTGAAGTTGCAGCCGATCAGATGACTGGTCCGCTGATCTATAGCTTCTCCGAAGACGCAGTTGCAGCCGCAAAAATCGTGGCTGAATTCGCGAAGACCAACGACAAATTGGTCATTCGCGCAGGTGTGTACTCCGGCAAAGCTCTGGACGTGAACGGCGTAAAAGAACTGGCCAACATCCCTTCCAAAGAAGTTTTGTTGTCTCAGTTGTTGGGCTTGATGCAATCCCCCGTGTCCCGCACAGCACGTGTGTTGGCGGCATTGGCAGAGAAAAAAGGCGAGACCGCAGCTGCTTAAAGCGCGCGGGCTGGTCTAAACCTTGAAGGAATTTAAAAATGGCATTTGATAAAGACGCATTTTTGACCGCATTGGATTCAATGACGGTTATGGAACTCAACGATTTGGTGAAAGCCATCGAAGAGAAATTTGGTGTGAGCGCTGCAGCTATGGCTGCTCCCGCTGCTGCTGGCGGTGGCGCTGCTGCTGCTGCAGAAGAGAAGACCGAATTTGACGTGATCCTGGCTGAAGTCGGCGCTAACAAAGTGGCCGTCATTAAGGCAGTTCGCGAGATCACTGGTCTGGGCCTCAAAGAAGCCAAGGAATTGGTTGACGGCGCTCCCAAGCCCGTCAAAGAAGGCGCCAACAAAGAAGAAGCCGACGCAGCTGCCAAGAAATTGGTGGAAGCTGGCGCCAAGGCCGACGTCAAGTAATCGAATGGGTGCCGTTTTGGCACCTGAATCGATCGCTTTTGGGCTGGTTATTGCAACCAGCCCTTCGCGCTTTCTGCAGAGCGCACCTGAAATGGCTCAAGCCATTTCAAGTGTCTTCTGATTCCGACAAAAGAAGACCGCTTGGTACGGGCCGTGTGCAACGCACGGTCGTCCGCCATCGCTGGTAGTGGCCAGCCGCCAAGCCGACTTTGAGAGCTTTTTGCTTTCAAGGTTTTCCGAGACCTGTCGACCAGCCGGAGAAAACATGGCCTATTCATTCACAGAGCGCAAGCGCATTCGCAAAAGCTTTGGTAGTCGTGAGACTGTGATCGAAATTCCCTATCTGCTGCAAATGCAAAAAGACGCTTACACCGCGTTTTTGCAAGCAGATTTGCCACCCAAAAAACGCAGGCCTGAAGGCTTGCAAGCGGCCTTCGAGTCCGCCTTCCCCATCGTCTCCCACAATGGTTTTGTGGAGATGAAATTCATTGAGTACACCTTGGGCAAACCCGCCTTTGATGTGCGTGAGTGTCAAACCCGTGGCTTGACATTCGCATCGGCTGTCCGCGCGCGCGTGCAGTTGATTATTTATGACCGCGAGTCATCCACTCCATCCTCCAAAGTGGTCAAAGAGGTTAAAGAGCAAGAGGTCTACATGGGCGAAGTGCCTTTGATGACCGAAAAAGGCTCCTTTGTGATCAACGGTACAGAGCGCGTGATCGTGTCTCAGTTGCACCGCTCACCTGGCGTGTTCTTTGAGCACGACAAGGGAAAAACCCACAGCTCAGGCAAATTGCTGTTCTCTGCGCGCATCATCCCTTACCGCGGTTCATGGCTGGACTTCGAGTTTGACCCGAAAGACTTTTTATATTTCCGCGTCGATCGCCGCCGCAAGATGCCAGTGAGCATTCTCTTGAAAGCCATCGGCTTGACGCCTGAAGCGATCCTGGCCAACTTCTATGTCAACGACCACTTCCGTTTGATGGACAGTGGCGCGCAGATGGAGTTTGTCGCTGATCGCCTGAAGGGTGAGATTGCTCGCTTCGACTTGGTTGACAAGTCAGGCAAAGTGGTTGTGGCCAAAGACAAGCGCATCACCGTGCGCCACACCCGCGAGATGGAGCAGGCGGGTACGACCCATATCTCTGTGCCGGAAGAGTTCTTGATTGGGCGTGTGGTGGCCAACGACGTCGTTGACCCCGAAACGGGTGAAGTGATCGCCAAGGCCAACGACGAGTTGACCGAAGGTTTGCTCAAGGCTTTGCGCGAGGCCAACATCCAAGAGTTGGCGTGTATCTACACCAACGAACTGGATCAGGGCGCGTATATCTCTCAGACACTTCGCACCGATGACACCAACGGCGAATTCGCTGCGCGTGTCGCCATCTATCGCATGATGCGCCCCGGCGAGCCTCCCACCGAGGATGCCGTTCAGGCGCTGTTCCAGCGCTTGTTCTACAACCCCGACACGTACGATCTGTCTCGCGTGGGTCGCATGAAGTTCAACGCCCGGGTTGGCCGCAGCGACAGCGAAGGCGAGCGCGTGCTGTCGAACGAAGACATCTTGGCGGTCGTCAAGATTCTGGTTGACTTGCGCAACGGCCGTGGCGATGTCGATGACATCGATCACCTGGGCAATCGCCGCGTGCGTTGCGTGGGTGAATTGGCCGAGAACCAGTACCGCACAGGTTTGGCTCGAATTGAGAAGGCAGTGAAAGAGCGTTTGGGTCAGGCCGAGCAAGAGCCTTTGATGCCTCATGACCTGATCAATTCCAAGCCCATTTCGGCTGCGTTGAAAGAGTTCTTTGGCGCCTCCCAGTTGTCGCAGTTCATGGATCAAACCAACCCTCTGTCTGAAATCACGCACAAGCGCCGTGTTTCAGCTTTGGGCCCAGGCGGTTTGACCCGTGAGCGCGCAGGCTTTGAAGTGCGTGACGTGCACGTCACCCACTACGGTCGCGTGTGCCCGATTGAAACGCCAGAAGGTCCAAACATTGGTTTGATCAACTCCTTGGCTTTGTACGCGCGTCTGAATGAGTACGGCTTCATCGAGACGCCCTATCGCCGTGTCGTGGACGGCAAAGTGACCAAGGAAATCGATTACCTGTCTGCCATTGAAGAAGGCAAATATGTGATTGCGCAGGCCAACGCCCCTCTGAATGAGTCGGGTCATTTGGTGGGCGACTTGATCTCTGCTCGTGAGAAGGGCGAATCTGTTTTGGTCAGCGCCGAACGCATCAACTACATGGATGTGTCTCCTGCGCAGATCGTCTCCGTGGCTGCATCGATTGTGCCGTTCCTGGAGCACGACGACGCCAACCGCGCGCTGATGGGAGCGAACATGCAGCGCCAAGCCGTGCCTGTTCTGCGTCCTGAAAAAGCAGTCGTCGGTACGGGTATCGAGCGCGTCGCTGCAATCGACTCCGGCACGGTCGTCACCGCATTGCGCGGTGGTGTCGTGGATCACGTCGATGCAACCCGCATCGTTGTCCGAGTCAACGACGCCGAAGCGCAAGCTGGCGAAGTCGGTGTCGACATCTACAACCTGATCAAGTACCAGCGTTCTAACCAAAACACCAATATCCATCAGCGTCCCATCGTCAAAAAAGGCGACATCATCGCCAAGGGCGATGTGGTGGCTGATGGCGCATCGACAGACTTGGGTGAATTGGCTTTGGGCCAAAACATGCTGGTCGCGTTCATGCCTTGGAACGGATACAACTTCGAAGACTCGATCTTGATCTCTGAGCGCGTGGTGGCCGAAGACCGTTACACCTCCATCCACATCGAAGAGCTGGTGGTGATGGCGCGTGACACCAAGTTGGGTGCCGAAGAAATCACCCGTGACATTCCGAACTTGGCTGAGCAGCAGCTCAACCGCTTGGATGAATCCGGCATCATTTACGTCGGTGCTGAAGTGTCTCCAGGCGACGTCTTGGTCGGCAAAGTGACGCCCAAAGGCGAAACCACTTTGACGCCTGAAGAAAAGTTGCTGCGTGCCATCTTCGGTGAAAAAGCCTCTGACGTGAAAGACACCTCATTGCGTGTGGACCAAGGCTCACAAGGCACCGTGATCGATGTTCAAGTCTTCACTCGTGAAGGCATCGAACGCGACCGCCGCGCACAACAAATCATTGACGACGAGTTGAAGCGTTTCCGCCTCGATTTGAACGACCAATTGCGTATCGTTGAAAACGATGCCTTCAAGCGCTTGGAGCGCTTGCTGGTCGGAAAGATCGCCAATGGTGGTCCGCAAAAGCTGGCCAAGGGCAGTGCCATTACCGCCGAATATCTGAACGAGTTGGATCGCTACCACTGGTTCGACATTCGCGTCGCCGATGAAGATGTGGCATCTCAGCTGGAGTCCACCAAGAACGCGATGGAGCAGACTCGTCACCAGTTCGACATCGCATTTGAAGAAAAGCGCAAGAAATTGACGCAGGGCGATGAGTTGCCCGCAGGCGTGTTGAAGATGGTCAAGGTCTTCTTGGCAGTGAAGCGCCGCCTCCAGCCTGGCGACAAGATGGCAGGCCGCCATGGCAACAAGGGCGTGGTCTCCAAGATCGTGCCCGTGGAAGACATGCCATACATGGCAGACGGTACACCCTGCGACATCGTGCTGAACCCCTTGGGCGTTCCTTCACGGATGAACGTGGGTCAGGTGCTAGAGGTGCATTTGGGCTGGGCGGCAAAAGGTCTGGGCTGGCGCATTGGCGATATGCTCCAAGAGCAAGCCAAGGCGAGCGAGGTCCGCTCCTTCTTGGAAGAGATCTACAACCGCACCGGTCGCCAAGAGCGTCTCAAGGACCTCAACGACAAGCAAATCCTCGAAATGGCTGAGAACCTCAAGGACGGTGTGCCTTTCGCCACCCCTGTGTTCGACGGCGCATCGGAGGACGAGATCCGCGGTATGTTGCAACTGGCCTACCCAGAAAACCTGGCGGCGCGCAAAGGTCTGACCGCAACGCGCACCCAGGCTCAGCTGTACGACGGCCGCACCGGTGATGCGTTTGAGCGCAAGACCACGGTTGGCTACATGCACGTCTTGAAGCTGCACCACTTGGTCGACGACAAGATGCACGCCCGTTCAACCGGTCCTTACAGTTTGGTCACTCAGCAGCCATTGGGCGGTAAAGCACAGTTTGGTGGTCAGCGTTTCGGCGAGATGGAAGTGTGGGCGCTCGAAGCCTATGGCGCTTCCTACACTTTGCAAGAGATGCTCACTGTCAAATCAGACGACGTGCAAGGCCGTACAAAGGTATACGAGAGCATCGTCAAAGGTGAACACGCGATCGAAGCAGGTATGCCTGAGTCGTTCAACGTGTTGGTCAAAGAGATCCGCTCTTTGGGCCTTGACATCGAACTCGACCGTTCTTAATTCGCCGAAAGGAATGAAATCATGAAATCACTCCTCGACCTGTTCAAGCAAGTCACTCCCAATGAGCATTTTGATGCGATCAAAATTGGGTTGGCTTCGCCTGAAAAAATCCGTTCTTGGTCTTTTGGCGAAGTCAAAAAGCCAGAGACGATCAACTACCGCACTTTCAAGCCAGAGCGCGATGGTTTGTTTTGTGCCAAGATTTTTGGCCCAATCAAAGACTATGAGTGCTTGTGTGGCAAATACAAGCGCCTCAAGCACCGCGGCGTAATTTGCGAAAAATGCGGCGTTGAAGTGACTCAAACCAAAGTGCGCCGTGAGCGCATGGGTCACATCGACTTGGCGGCACCTTGTGCACACATCTGGTTCCTCAAGTCCTTGCCTTCGCGCTTGGGCTTGGTGCTGGACATGACACTGCGTGACATCGAGCGCGTGCTGTATTTTGAGGCATACGTGGTGACAGACCCCGGCATGACACCCCTCAAGAAATTCAGCCTGTTGTCCGAGGATGACTACGAAGCCAAGCTCGATGAGCATGGTGACGAGTTCACGGCGAAGATGGGCGCAGAGGGCATCAAAGACCTGCTGGAAAGCATGGATCTGGACAGCGAAATCGAGCGGTTGCGCAACGATCTGACAGGCTCAGAGCTCAAGGTCAAGAAGAACACCAAGCGGTTGAAAGTGTTGGAGGCATTCAAGCGCTCCGGTATCAAACCCGGTTGGATGATCATGGAAGTCCTGCCCGTATTGCCACCTGACCTTCGCCCATTGGTGCCGTTGGATGGAGGCCGCTTTGCGACCTCTGACTTGAACGACTTGTATCGTCGCGTCATCAACCGCAACAGCCGGTTGAAGCGATTGTTGGAGCTGCGTGCGCCTGAGATCATTTCGCGCAACGAAAAGCGGATGCTGCAAGAATCGGTCGATAGTCTGCTGGATAACGGCCGCCGCGGCAAAGCCATGACCGGTGCCAACAAGCGTGCACTGAAGTCCCTGGCCGATATGATCAAGGGCAAGAGCGGTCGCTTCCGTCAGAACTTGCTCGGTAAGCGTGTTGACTACTCTGGTCGTTCAGTGATTACCGTTGGACCAACACTCAAGTTGCATCAGTGTGGCTTGCCCAAGCTGATGGCCCTGGAGTTGTTCAAGCCGTTCATCTTCAGCCGCTTGGAAGCCATGGGCATTGCGACCACAATCAAGGCCGCCAAGAAAGAAGTCGAAGCCGGCACACCGGTCGTGTGGGACATCTTGGAAGAGGTGATCAAGGAGCACCCCGTTCTGTTGAACCGTGCGCCAACCTTGCACCGCTTGGGTATCCAAGCGTTTGAGCCCATTTTGATTGAAGGCAAAGCAATTCAATTGCACCCGTTGGTTTGTGCAGCGTTCAACGCTGACTTCGACGGTGACCAAATGGCGGTTCACGTTCCTCTGTCTGTTGAAGCACAGATGGAAGCTCGGACTCTCATGCTGGCATCGAACAACGTGTTGTTCCCAGCCAGTGGCGAGCCTTCTATCGTTCCTTCACAAGACGTGGTGTTGGGTCTGTATTTCGCCACCCGCGAGCGCATCAACGGCAAAGGCGAGGGCATGATTTTTGCCGACGTCAGCGAAGTCTTGCGTGCACTGGATGCTGGTGAAGTCGAGCTCACCGCCAAGATTTCTGTGCGTTTGACCGAGTACCTCAAGGACAAAGAGAGCGGCGAATTTGTGCCCAACACGCAAGTGTTTGACACCACCGTCGGTCGCGCAATCCTGTCGGAAATCCTCCCCAAGGGTCTGCCATTCGAGGTCTTGAATCGCGCGCTCAAGAAGAAAGAAATCTCTAAGCTCATCAATGCCTCTTTCCGCCGCTGCGGTCTGAAGGAAACGGTTGTATTTGCTGACAAGCTGTTGCAAAACGGTTTCCGTTTGGCGACGCGCGCAGGCATTTCGATCGCGATTGATGACATGTTGGTGCCGCCAGAGAAGCAAAGCATCATTGAGCGCGCCGAAAGTGAAGTCAAAGAGATTGCGCAGCAATACTCTTCAGGCTTGGTGACTGCTGGTGAGCGCTACAACAAAGTGGTTGATATCTGGGGCAAGGCCGGCGACGAAGTTTCCAAGGTCATGATGAACCAGCTGTCTAAAGAAATGACGACAGATCGCAACGGCAAAGAAGTCGAGCAAGAATCATTCAACGCAATCTACATGATGGCTGACTCGGGCGCTCGTGGTTCCGCCGCTCAGATTCGCCAGTTGGCCGGTATGCGCGGATTGATGGCCAAGCCAGACGGCTCCATCATTGAAACGCCCATCACGGCAAACTTCCGCGAAGGTTTGAACGTGCTGCAGTACTTTATTTCAACCCACGGTGCACGCAAAGGCTTGGCCGACACCGCGTTGAAGACAGCCAACTCTGGTTACTTGACCCGCCGTTTGGTGGACGTGACTCAGGACTTGGTGGTGATTGAAGAAGACTGTGGCACCAGCAACGGCACCGCGATGCGCGCCATTGTTGAGGGTGGTGAGGTCATCGAGTCTTTGCGCGAGCGAATTCTCGGCCGCACTGCGGCTGAAGACGTCATCAACCCCGAAAACCAAAAGGTGGTCGTGGCCGCCGGCGAAATGCTCGAAGAGGACCAAGTGGACGAAATCGAAGCCGCAGGCATCGACGAAGTCAAGGTTCGCACCGCGTTGGGCTGTGACACTCGATTTGGTATTTGTGCCAAGTGTTACGGTCGCGATTTGGGTCGTGGCGGCTTGATCAACTCCGGCGAAGCCGTCGGTGTGATTGCCGCGCAGTCCATCGGCGAACCCGGCACGCAGTTGACGATGCGGACCTTCCACATTGGTGGCGCGGCCTCTCGTGCTGCCGTCGCGTCTAGCGTCGAGGCTCGTTCAAACGGCACGATTGGCTTCAACGCCACGATGCGCCATGTGACCAACACCAAGGGCGAATTGGTGGTGATTTCTCGCTCTGGCGAAATCGTGCTGCAAGACGAGCACGGTCGCGAGCGTGAGCGTCACAAGGTGCCCTATGGCGCCATCCTCACGGTTAAGGCAGACGAGGTCGTGAAAGCTGGCAAGATTTTGGCCAACTGGGACCCATTGACCCGCCCCATCATCACGGAATTCGCAGGTCAGGTGAAGTTCGAGAACATCGAAGAGGGCCTTACTGTGGCCAAGCAAGTGGACGATGTCACTGGCTTGTCAACCTTGGTGGTCATTGACCCCAAGCACCGCGGTTCAACCAAGGCCGTTCGCCCGTTGGTGAAACTGCTCGACAACAAAGGTGATGAGGTCAAGATCCCCGGTTCGGACCATGCCGTGGCAGTCGGTTTTGCCGTCGGCGCGCTGATTCAAGTGCGCGACGGGCAGGAAGTCGGCCCCGGCGAAGTGCTGGCCCGCGTGCCTGTCGAAGGTCAAAAGACCCGCGACATCACCGGTGGTTTGCCTCGTGTGGCCGAGTTGTTCGAAGCACGCACACCCAAGGACAAGGGCGTGTTGGCAGAGATGACGGGTACCGTGTCATTCGGCAAAGAGACGAAAGGCAAGATTCGCTTGCAGATCACCGACCCAGACGGCAATGTTTGGGAAGAACTGATCCCCAAAGAGAAGAACGTGCTGGTTCACGAAGGTCAGGTCGTCAACAAGGGCGAGAGCATTGTGGACGGCCCCGCCGACCCACAAGATATCTTGCGTTTGTTGGGCATCGAAGAGCTGGCCCGTTACATCGTGGACGAAGTGCAGGACGTCTATCGCCTCCAAGGTGTGAAGATCAACGACAAGCACATCGAAGTGATCGTGCGTCAGATGTTGCGCCGTGTCGTTGTGGAGAATCCCGGCGACTCGAACTACATCACGGGCGAGCAAGTCGAGCGCAGCGAGATCCTCAACACCAACGATGCCTTGCGCGCAGAGGGCAAAATCCCTGCAACCTACAGCAACGTCCTGTTGGGTATCACGAAGGCCTCTTTGTCAACCGACAGCTTCATTTCTGCAGCGTCGTTCCAAGAGACGACCCGCGTGTTGACCGAGGCTGCCATCATGGGCAAGCGCGACGAACTGCGTGGTTTGAAGGAGAACGTCATTGTGGGTCGCTTGATCCCAGCAGGGACAGGCATGGCCTACCACGATGCGCGTCGCGCCAAGGAGCAAATGGACGAGCAAGAGCGCCGCGCCATTGCTGACGCCGAAGCAGTCGTGTTCGATACGCCTGAAGCGACCGATGATGAGCAGGAGTCAAACGCTGCGGAGTAATCCGTGAGCCGACGATCGTTTCATTGATCGATGCCCCTGATGCTGGCTAGCCGGTGTCAGGGGTTTTTTCGTTCAGGCACTTCATATGACACCCACCCGCCCTCTTCATCAGCAACTGCTTTCGACCGCCAAGGCGTTGGCCGAAATTGCCAAAGGCCACGCGACGCATACAGCCATGGCTTCGATCCCCAGCGCACAGCGCCCTGGAGTCCAAGCGCTGTTGTTTCATGCGTTGAGGCACTGGGGTTGGACGCAAGCCGCAGTTGCACAACTGGCGCGCCAAAGGCCCAAGCCATTGGTGCAGGCGACACTCTGTGTGGCCCTGGCACTGTTGGTTTTTCCGAAGGAGGGCGTGGCATACGATGCCCACACCGTGGTGAATCAAGCGGTCAAAGCGTGCCAAGGCGATGTCAAACTCAAGCACGCGCAGGGCATGGTCAACGCCTGTTTGCGCGAAGCCTTGCGCGATACAGAAGGCTTGTTGAAAGCGCTAGAGAGCGACCTCGTCGCTCAGTGGAATACCCCGCTGTGGTGGATTCACAAGCTGCAGCATCAATACCCAGACCAATGGCAGGAGATCCTGCGGCTGCAGCAGGCGGCTGCGCCGATGGTGTTGCGCGTCAATGCCAAACACATGAGCGCAGATGCCTATCAAGCGGAGTTGAGGGCGGCAGGCATAGCCAGCCACGCGATCTCCTCTCATGGATTGGTCTTGCAAGATGCGGTGCCAGTCGAACAGTTGCCGGGCTTCAGCCTAGGCTGGGTGTCGGTCCAAGATGGATCAGCTCAACTGGCGGCTCGCTTGGTCTGGGAGGGGTTGGAGGGCGCCACCGGAGACACACCTCGCATTCTTGATGCGTGCGCGGCACCTGGTGGCAAGACAGCGCATCTGCTTGAGCAGGGGGTGGCGAAAGTATGGGCTTTGGACATTGACCCGGTGCGCGGCGAAAGGATCGCTCAGACCCTGCAGCGCCTGGGCTTGTCCGCCGAGATTGTCGTGGCTGACGCAGCTCAGCCTGGACCTTGGGTGCAAGAGGGACCTTGGGACGCTATTTTGTTGGATGCACCATGCTCTGCCTCGGGCATCGTGCGACGCCACCCCGATATCGCATGGTTGCGGCGAGAGTCTGACATCGAAGATTTGAGGGTGACCCAGATGGCTTTGTTGGAGGCACTGTGGCCTCAGCTCAAGGTAGGTGGGCGCTTGGTCTATGCGACTTGCTCGGTGTTTACCGAGGAGGGCGAGCAGCAGGCGAGAGCGTTTGCGCAGCGCCACCTTGACGCCATCCGACGAAGTGCACCGGGACACTGGTTGCCAGGTCGCCTAGATCTGTCCGACAACGACCCAATGAGTCACAATGTGCGCATGGCACACGACGGGTTTTTCTATGCGGTCTTTGACAAAAACTGATCATTGGTTGTTGTTGCTGACCCGTGGGCTGTGGTTGGCTTTTGCCTTGTTCGGCGCCGCCATTCTCGGCCATGCCAGTGAGGTCCAAGTCAAACAAGCCGGAGATGATGTGCGGCTGCTGGCAGACGTCAAGCTCCCCTTGCCCGTGCAACTTGAAAGCGTCTTGCGAAATGGCGTGCCCTTGACCTTGGTTCAAGAAGTGAATATCACCCAACGGCGCTGGTATTGGGCTGACCGAGAGGTATTGACACGCCGCCGAGAGTGGACTGTGGCCTACCAAGCGCTCACCAACCAGTGGCGTGTCTCGAACCGCCATGAAACCGCGGTGCAACAGTTCGACGATCCCAATGAGGCGTGGCGTGCGATCACTCAGGTCAAAGACTGGGCGCTTGCAAAAGTGCCGCAGCTGGGGGCGCTGGATCAAGCAGAGGTGCGGATGCGCTGGTACGTCAAGCGACCCATGATGAGCGGCACACCGCTTCCCAATATTGCAGGGCAGCCCGACACTGATTTTGAAGTGGTTGCCACATCTGACTTGCGCACCATTGTTGCGCCAGTTCGGGATGCGCTCGGTGGGAACAAGGTGAAAGCGCCATGACAGAGCAGAGCAGCGGGATGTCCATCCGGCGAGTGCGGGCGATTGCCTTGGCGGTGATGGTGGCCCTGGTGGCCGCGATGGCCTTGCTTGTCTTGTTTTTGCTCACCCAAGTCACAGCTGACTTTGCCCAGTATGGCGATTACTTTCAGGTGCTGGTTTACTTGAATGGCGCAGTGGCAAGCGCACTGCTGGCACTCATCACTTGGTTGTTCGTCAAACTTTGGAGCCGTTGGCGGGCCCGAAAATTTGGCAGCCGATTGTTGGTCAAGCTGGCGGTGATTTTTGCACTGCTAGGCGTGGTTCCTGGCGCACTGATTTATGGCGTTTCGGTTCAATTCGTATCGCGCTCGATTGAGACCTGGTTTGACGTCCGGGTCGAGAGTGCCTTGCGGGCGGGGTTGAACTTGGGAGCGAGCGCAATCAATCTGATCAGCCGAGACATGAAGGAGCGCGTCCAGACGCTGCTCCAGCAAAACACCTCTGTTTATCAGTGGATGTCACCCCTTCAGTTGGAGCGTTGGCGCGAACAATTGGGCGCCTCTGAAATCGTTGTCTGGTCGATTGACGGAAAGGCGCTAGCCAGTGTCGGCACCAGTGGATACAGTTTGAGGCCCGAGCGTCCCGACGCCAGTCGCATTCAGTCCGCCCAACAGCTTGGCGTGGTGTCTTGGGTGAGTGGCATCGACGATTTGGCGCCAGACGCTGGTCAAGAGCCCAAGGTCTTGGTGCTGGGACACTTGAACAACATCAGCACGGACCTGATTGCCGGAGCGGCGTTCGTTCAAGTCAAGGCGCCGCTGTCCAAGCAATTGGTGGTCGATGCGCTCAGCGTGCAACAAACCAATCGGGAGTACCAAGTGCGGGCGCTTGCAAGAGAAAACTTGCGCAGCATGTACGTGGGCACATTGACTTTGGCGTTGTTTCTAACTGTCTTCGGCGCTGTGGTCATCGCGGCGCTGCTTGGGAGCCAAATCGTTCAACCGCTCTTGTTGTTGGCAGCGGGTGTTCGCGATGTCGCCAAAGGCGACCTCACCCCCAAACTGGCGACCCACAACAAAGATGAGTTGGGTGATTTGACCAGAGCGTTTGCTGACATGACGCAGCAGCTTTCTGATGCTCGTGGAACCGCTGAATCGAGCATGGCGCAGCTCGAAAGCGCCCGTGCCAGTTTGCAGACGATTTTGGACAACTTAACAGCCGGCGTACTGTTGTTCGATGCCCAACACCGGCTCCTGCAAGCCAACCCCAGTGCCGATCGCATCTTGATGCAGCCCGTGAGTTCGTGGGTCGGGCGAAGCTGGCCAGATGAGGGTCCACTGGCGGGTTGGATGACGCAAGTGGCTGGCCATTTTGAACGCGATTTATTTGAACGCACGGACGAGGACAGCCAATGGCAAGACACCTTTGAGCTGCAGCTAACACCAAACGCCGGGCCCGTCGACGGCCCTCAGTCGGGCAATCTGGTGCTGATGGCAAGGGGCGCTGTGCTGCCCGATCATTCATCGCTACTGGTGTTTGACGACATCACCGACATGATCTCCGCGCAAAGAGCGCAGGCATGGCACGAGGTGGCGAGACGCCTGGCCCATGAAATCAAGAATCCGTTGACGCCGATCCAGCTCTCCGCTGAGCGCCTGGAGCACAAGCTCAAAGGCAAGCTAGAGGAGGCCGATCAGGCACTCGTGACCAAGTCGGTCAGAACCATCGTGCAACAAGTCGACGCCATGCAGCGCATGGTTAACGAGTTCCGAGACTTTTCTCGCTTGCCTAAAGCTCAGTTGAAGCCGGTTAACCTCAACCAGCAAATACAAGAGACGCACTCGTTGTATGAGGGCACAGCAACGCCCGTCGAGCTCAGCTTGCAAGCGGGACTTCCCAACGTGATGGCAGACGGGGAACAGTTGAGGCAAGTGATTCATAATTTGGTGCAAAACGCGCAAGACGCAACTGTGGGGGCTGGCCTCTCATACCCGGTCACCATCCAGACCCGAGTCAACGAGGCACGCACACACGTGCGTTTGTCAGTGCTGGATCGAGGGCCAGGATTTTCAGACCACGTCTTGCGCAGAGCGTTTGAGCCCTATGTCACGACCAAAGCCAAGGGCACGGGGCTAGGTTTGGTCATGGTCAAAAAGATCGCTGACGAGCACGGCGCCAGGGTGCGAGTGCGCAATCAAATCGACGCTGGCCATATCATTGGGGCGGCAGTATCGGTATCATTCCCAGTCATGGGCATTCAAGACAGAAGAGACACCTAGGCATGGCAACAATATTGGTAGTAGACGACGAGTTGGGAATTCGTGACTTGCTCTCTGAAATCCTTGACGACGAAGGCCACCATGTGATCTTGGCTGAAAACGCTGGGCAAGCGCGGGATGCACGTGCTCGCGGACGCCCCGATTTGGTCTTGCTTGACATCTGGATGCCCGATGCGGACGGTGTCTCGCTCTTGAAAGAGTGGGCTGCTGCTGGCCTCTTGAACATGCCGGTCATCATGATGAGTGGACACGCCACCATCGAAACTGCTGTTGAAGCTACCCGGATAGGCGCATTTTCCTTTTTGGAAAAACCCATCACCCTGCAAAAGTTGTTGGCCGCAGTCGAGCTGGGCTTGAACCGCGGACTCCAGGGTGCTGTGAACGCGGTGACCCAACCCTTGCTTCAAGCGCAGCCGCAAGCCTCACTCTTGTCGGCCTCCCATGAGCAAGAAACGTCCCAGTCAGCCAACGTCAATGAGCCCATGATTTCTGCTGGGGGCCGTCAGCAGTTTGATATGGATAAGCCCTTGCGCGAAGTACGAGATGAATTTGAACGCGCCTACTTCGAGTTTCATCTCGCCAAAGAGGGCGGTTCCATGACCCGTGTCGCCGAAAAAACCGGACTCGAGCGGACCCACCTTTACCGCAAACTGAAACAGTTGGGCATCGACTTTTTGCGCAACAAGCGCAACGGATAAAGCCAATATTTTGGGTGCTATAATCTTGCCCTTACCGGCCCGGTAGCTCAGTTGGTAGAGCAGCGGATTGAAAATCCGCGTGTCGATGGTTCGATCCCGTCCCAGGCCACCAATCCAAGACG
>CAYZHE010000031.1:0-19890 GCA_964478285.1 uncultured Burkholderiaceae bacterium | reverse complement strand
TGTAGACCGAACCCTTGCGTGAGTTGCGGATGCCGTTGGCACCTTTGCCTTGCAGATCGACCAAAGCGATGGTCGTCGTGACCATGGCGTCCATGATGCCTTCGGGGATTTCTTGGCCGTTGCCCCACAAAATTGCAGGGTTGGTCATCAGATGACCAACATTGCGCAAGAACATCAGGGATCGGCCGTGCAGGGTCAGCGGCTGGCCGTTGACGCCGGTGTATTGACGGTCGGCATTCAAGCCACGGGTGAAGGTCTTGCCGCCCTTTTCGACGCTCTCGGTCAGGGTGCCTTGCAGAATACCCAGCCAGTTGTGATACGCGAGCACCTTGTCCTCTGCGTCCACAGCGGCCACGGAGTCTTCTAGGTCGAGGATCGTGGACAGGGCTGCCTCCATCACGACATCAGCCACGCCAGCTGGATCCGTTTGACCGATTGCGGTGCTGCGATCGATGCGGATGTCGACGTGGTTGCCATTGTTCTTGAGCAACACACTGCTGGGGCTGGCGGCATCACCTTGGAAACCGACGCAACGCTCAGGATTGGCCAGAGCGGTCACGGCGCCACCTTTCAACGTCACCTGCAATTGACCATTGGCAATCGCGTAGCCCGTGGAGTCGGCGTGTGAGCCTTGCGCCAACGGGGCCACTTGGTCGAGTACCTGGCGTGCGTAGGCGATGACTTTTGCACCGCGCACCTCGTTGTAGCCCGGTCCTTTGGCTGCGCCACCGTCTTCTGAAATCGCATCAGTGCCATACAACGCGTCGTACAGCGAGCCCCAGCGGGCATTGGCCGCATTGAGTGCATAGCGCGCGTTGAGGATGGGTACCACCAACTGTGGGCCGGCTTGTGTGGCGAGCTCATCGTCGACGTTGGTCGTGGTGGCTTTGACATCGGAGGGCTCATCGACCAAATAACCAATCGACTTCAAAAAAGCTTGGTACGCCCCCATGTCTTGGATCGGACCCGGGTGCTTGGCGTGCCATTGATCCAACTCGGTTTGCAAGCGGTCGCGCTCGGCCAGCAAAGCGATGTTTTTCGGAGCCAAGTCGTTGACGATGCTGGCAAACCCCGACCAAAAAGTTTCACTGCTAACGCCAGTGGCAGGCAGCACTTGGTTTTCGATGAACTGGTGCAGGGCGGGGGCCACTTGCAGGCCGTGGCAGTTGACGCGATTGGACATGACAAACACTCCTTATTCAAAAAAAGACAGGACGTCGCGCAGGCTTTGACCCATGCGCGAAGGTTGAGGTTCTAACGATTCGAAAGGCAAACCACTGCGGTTGATCCACAGTGTTTGAAAGCCGTACCAAGTGGCGCCTAAGGCGTCCCAACTGTTGGATGACACAAACAAAATATCTTTGGCTGGCAGCCCCAAGGTTTGCGGACCCAGGGCGTACACCGCTGGGTGTGTTTTGTAGAGCTTGACGCGATCGGCACTGATCACGTGGTCCAGATAGTCACCAAGCCCCGCACTGCGCACTGCAATGCCGAGCATGTCGGGGTCGCCGTTGGACAAAATCCCCGTTGGGATCGCCCGCTCTTTCAGCGCTTTCAGCGTGCCCTTGTTCTCAGGAAAGGCCGCCAGCGCGCGGTACTGGTTCATCAGCGCCGCCTCCGCTTCAGGCCCCAGCGTCAATTGCAAAGCGGCGCACGCATAGCGCAGCGCAGCCCGAGTCAACTCCCAAAATGGCTGGTAATGCATGCCGGGATTGGGTTGTTGCGCACTCGCGCTGGTGGTGACCAGACGGGTGTATTCGATTTGTTTGTCGCGCCAAAGCACGCTGATTGCTTTGCCTTGACCCGGAAACAATTGCTCCGCCATCGCGCCCACGCTGTAGACGTCAAACAGCGTGCCGTAGGCATCAAAAAGCACAGCTTTAGGTGCAGAGCGGGTGGATAGGCTAGCCATGTACTCACTTTATTGCATCTATTAAAGTTTATTAACAGTTAATATGTCATTCAATTAGTGACTAAAAAGTAATGAATAGAACGCGATGGACAAGCTAAAACAAATCGAAACCTTCGTCGATGTCGTGGCCAAAGGCAGCTTGGCAGGCGCCGCTCGGGCGGAGGGGATTGCCCCCGCCGTCATCAGCCGGCGACTTGATGCGCTGGAGTCGCGCTTGGGCGTCAAGCTGCTGGTGCGCACCACGCGGCGGCTCAATCTGACCCACGAGGGCAGCGCATTTTTAGAAAGCAGTCAGCGCTTGCTGACTGACTTGGCCAACGCAGAAGCCAGTGTGAGCGCGGGCGGCATCAAGCCCAGCGGCCATTTGCGCGTCACGGCCCCGGGCGGGTTTGGTCGCCGGCACGTGGCACCCCTGGTGCCTGCCTTTCGCGAGCTCTACCCCGATGTGACGGTCTCGCTCAACCTCTCGGACCGAGTGGTCGATCTCACAGGTGAAGGCTTTGACTGTGCGGTGCGGGTGGGTGACATGCCCGACTCGTCGCTGGTGCACGTGCGCCTGGCCGACAACCGCCGCCTCTGTGTGGCCACACCTGACTACCTCGCGCGCCACGGCACCCCGCACACCCCCCAGGACCTGAATCGGCTCGACTGTCTCACCTTGTCTTCCGACGCCTCGCAAACCCGTGGCTGGGCGTTTCAAATGCCCGCCAGCGCTGATGGTCCAGCCGAGTTGATTCACCTCAAGCCTGTGGGACCGCTCGATTGCAGCGATGGCCAAGTGCTCCACGAGTGGTGCTTGGCTGGTCTAGGCGTGGCATGGCGCTCGATCTGGGAGGTCGAGCAAGACATCCAAGCCGGTCGGCTGGTCGCGGTGCTCGAAGACTTTGCCGCGCCGCCCAACGGCATTTATGCGGTGTTCGCACAGCGCCGCCACCTGGCTTTGCGTGTGCGGTTGTGGATGGACTTTCTCAAACACCACTACAGCCTACCCAGCTTTTGGCAGGGATAGTTGGCTATACCGTGAGTTCCATCGTGAACGGAAAATCCGTTTCTTTTTTAAATGGAACTCACTATGCGCATCACTGCCGTTTCACTGTCCGTTGTCGTGGCTGTACTCGCGGGTTGTGCCTCTCCTACGGTGGTGCAAACCATCAAACCTGGAGACAACGGATTGACCTGCGCGCAGCTATTGAATGAATTCTCTGATGCTGAGCGCTTTCGAGCTGAAGCCGAAAAAGAGAAAACAGTGACTGGTGGAAACGTTGCTCGTGCGTTGTTATTTTGGCCAGCGATTTTGGGAACTGCAGCCAACGCGAATGAAGCCATCTCGGCAGCCAACACGCGCAAGGTGCACTTGACCAATGCCATGAATCAAAAGGGCTGCGCCATTCCGACAGAAGCGCTGGTCACCACGCCGTCGAACTGATTCACCCAGGGTCGTTGCAGGCGCGCTGGCTAGAGCAAAGGTACGCCGTGGTTGACGCGTAAGCGGGTCAGGGTTTGGCGGCTTCAAGCTGTTCGCGCGTGGCCTGCGCCACGGTTCGGGCCGCCGCAGCAAAGTCGGCCTCCGCGCTGGCGTAAATCACTGCCCGCGAGCTGTTGACCACGATGGGTGCATCTGCGCGCCAGCCCGCGCGCACGGTGGCGACGGCATCGCCGCCTTGGGCACCGACGCCGGGGATCAGCAAGGGGAGTGTGGGCGCGAGCTCGCGCACCCGTTTGATTTCGTCAGGGTAAGTGGCGCCAACCACCAAACCGAGTTGCCCGTTTTCGTTCCATGCGCCTTGCGATTGCGCCGCAATGTGCTCAAACACTTTGGGCTGGCCGGGCACATCCATCAGGCGTTGGTTTTGGATGTCCGAACCGCCGGGGTTGCTGGTGCGACAGAGCAGGAAAGCGCCTTTGTCTGGGTAGCGCAAATAAGGCTGCACCGTATCAAAGCCCATGAACGGCGAGAGCGTCACCGCATCGGCGCCGTAGCGCTCAAAGGCTTCTTTGGCGTATTGCTCGGCGGTGTTGCCGATGTCGCCTCGCTTGGCATCCAAGATGATGGGCACGTGGGGTGCGTTGGCTTTCATGTGGCGCATCAAGCGCTCCAATTGGTCTTCTGCACCACAACCCGCAAAGTACGCGATCTGAGGTTTGAATGCGATTACCAAATCAGCTGTGGCATCCACGATCGCGGCACAAAAGTCATAGATGCGCGAGACATCACCGCGCCACTGCGTTGGCAATTTAGCGGGGTCGGGGTCGAGTCCGACACACAGCATCGATTGGTTGCGTTGCTGGGCGTCCAGCAGTTGTTCGATAAAAGTCATGCTCTTCATTCTGAGGTGGCTTGGGCCACATGGTCTAAGGCTTGGCACAAATCGGCCCATGCCTTGGTTTGATCAACGGGTCTACGCAACAAGGCGTCTAGCGGGTAAGTCACGATTGCGGGGCTGTCTTGCCACTGGCGCACTTGACCACGCCATTGGGCTAGTGGCTGATTCGACGCCCCCCAAAGCGCGTGCGCGACCGGCAACCCCATCGCCACGATCATGTCCGGTTGTAGCCACTGGTGTTGGTGCTTCAGGTAAGCCAAGCAAGTGCTGACTTCATCTGCAGCGGCGGCTCTGCCCAGTGCAGGTCGGCACTTGGTGATGCTGGTCACAAACACATCCACCTCGGGTACGCCCATGGCTTGCCACATAGAACGCAGCAACGCCATTTCTTGTCCTTGTACGGTGCCAGTGCCCAAATCACCCGAGTGGAGACCTGCGGTGATGAACAACCAGCGTGCTCTGCGCTCGCCTTGACCCCACTCTGCACCCAAGCGCGCTTCGTGCAGGCTGCAGGCATTGCACTGCAGCACCCGCGCGGCAGCCTGATCCCAAGACAAGTCCTTGAGCTCGATCACTGTGGATGGCGCCACGACACCGCCAGTCGCAGGCCCGGATGGGGGAGCGCTCAGCGGCGCGGACGGGGTCGGCGGTGGCGCGTGGCGAAGGGTGCTGGGCGGTGTCACACCGGCCTGTGGCGGCCGCGCCGACTGTGCAGTTGCTTGCAAAGGCGGCCGTGTGGTCACGGGCGTCGCCGCCACAGCGGGTGCGGGCTGATCTGTCTGCTCAACTCGTGCATCGGGAGTCGCCTCGGGACTCGGACTGGGCCAACGCCACGTCACGCCCATGGCTTTCAGCATGGCCACGGCACGCGCATCCAGCGCCAAGCTTTGCGGCGCGGAGTGTGGGGCTGAGGTGGGCTCTGTCATCAGGGCGAGGCAGTGAAATCAGGGGTCAGTGCAGGGCGCTTGTGGGGACAAGCGGGTCGGGTTCACCTCCGGCAGCTGCCAGCGCATCACGATGGCGTCTTCTCGGCGGGTGTGTTTGAGTGGATAGTAACCTTTGCGCACACTGATGTGCTCAAACCCCATGGCTTCGTACAACCCGCGAGCGGCCTGATTGCTCTCGCGCACCTCTAGCCATACCCGGGGACGCTGCAGGTGCAAAGACCAGCGCAGCACATCGGCCATCATGCGTCTGGCCCAGCCCTCGCGGCGGAAATTGCGCGCCACAGTGATGTTCAGCAAGTGGCTCTCCTCAAATCCCGGCATCACCACCCAATGCCCGACGACCGCCACCTCGCCGCTGGGTCCTGCAGTGCGTTGGGGGGCATCAATGGGGCGGTCAATCGGGGTGGTGTAAATCGCGGCGCCAAACCCCGTGTTCAAGCTATCTTGAAAATTGCCCCGCGTCCAAGGGTAGGCGTGGGAGCTTTGCTCGATCCAAATCACCGACTCCAAGTCGCTCGACTGCATCGCTCGACAGCCGGGTGTATAGCCAGGCTGCGCGAAATCAAAGGTCACTGCATCCACCGCCATGCCCTATGCATCTTTTCCTGCGTTGGTGCGCAAAGCCTCGCGCTCCGCCGTGGTCATTGCCACCTGATCGCGCACGTACACCGGTACCGCTTCATCCGGCGGCGTGGCAGCCCCTGCCGCCCACAGCGATGGCAGCAAGTGCAACATGGCGCGGGCAGTTGGCGCCACCGACCACACGCGGGCTGACGCGGTCAAACCAGACAAGGCGTCGGCATAGACCGCCATCGCGTTGCCAGCCAATACGGGACGGTCTGCTTGCCACGCCCTGACACTGGCGCTGGCTTGGTCAGGTCGAATCAAGGCGGCTGCGCTGCATACCTCAGGCACAGCTGCTGGGAAAAGCGGGTCTTCGAAGCGATAGGTGCCTGCATAAATCTCGTTCATCCGCGCATCCATCAGGACACTGATGCACCCGCTGGGAGCACCGGACAGCCGAGCCTCTTGCGCCACTGCCATCAAGGTATCCACGCCGATCACTGGTCGATCATGGGCGCCAAACGCCATGCCTTGAACGGCTGCACAAGCTGTGCGCAAGCCCGTGAACGCACCCGGACCGCGACCATAAGCAATCACGCTCAAGTCCGTGGGCTTTAGCCCCGCTTGGTGCAGCAAGCCCAGAGCTTCGGGCAGCAGCGAAGTCGACGCCTTGGCGCTGCCCTCTCCCTCAAAAGTCAGACAGGCGCAGTCCCCCCAATTGTCCGCACCGGGCAAAGGCAGGCGCCCCACCGCCAGCGCCAAAGACAAGCGATCGGTGCTGCAATCGATGGCCAGCGCATGGACCAGGGGGGAAGCATTCATGCCGACATTATCCCAGCGTGGGCTGTCAAAAAAAATGCGCCACCACAACAGTGGATGCAGCCGAACCTGAGCACAATGAGGGCTATGTTCTCGACCAAAGTGCGCCTGATTCGATTGGCCACCGCTGCGATGCTGGTGGCTGGTCTCGCGTGCGCGACACCTGCTGCCGAGCTCAAGCGCTTGCCCCAGGCGGTGCGCCAAGCGCTGGTGCAGGCCCAGATCCCGGTAGAGTCGGTCAGCGCGCTCCTGATTCCAGTGGGAGCGTCCACACCGACACTCAGTTATCGCACCCAAGCGGCGATGAACCCAGGCTCCGTGATCAAACTGGTGACCACTGCCGCGGCTGTCGATCAACTTGGTCCAGACTACCAATGGCAGACGCGGTTTTATGTCGATGGCCCTATTCGCAATGGCGAGTTGCAGGGCAACCTGTACATCCAAGGCAGCGGGGATCCCAAGCTGGTGCTGGAGCGCATCCTCGAAGCCTATGCCCAAGTTCAGGCGCTAGGCGTGCGCACCATCCGGGGCGACTGGGTGTTGGACCACTCGGCGTTTGAGCTGCCCGCCAAAGACCCCGCTGATTTTGATGGCGAAGTCCTGCGACCTTACAACGTGCAACCTGACGCCTTGCTAGTGAATTTCAAGTCCGTGATCTTGAAGTTCCAACCTGACCTCGCAAAAGGCCGTGTGGACGTCGTGGCAGAACCGCCTTTGGCTGGCCTTCGCGTGCCACCGTCAGTGCCACTGAGGCGAGGTTCATGCGGTGATTGGCGCAGCAAACTCCAGGCCACGGTCGACAACCCCGCTCGCTTCAGTTTCGCAGGGACCTACGCCAGTGGTTGTGGCGCACTCGAGTGGCCCGTGGCGTATATCGAACCGGAACGTTACGCTCAGAAAGCCCTGCTGGGCTTGTGGCAGAGCATGGGTGGCGAATTGAAAGGCGCCATGCGCGAAGGGCGTGTGCCCCCCCAAGCCAAGCTGCTGTGGTCGGCGCCATCCCTGCCGCTGCATCAAATCATCGCGGATGTGAACAAGTTTTCTAACAACGTGATGGCGCAGCAAGTGTTTCTCACGTTGGGACACCAGCCACCGCGGGCCGCGACGTTTGAGCAGTCGCGCCAAGCAGTCGCAGATTGGTGGCGCACTTCGGTCAGCGCACAGGTTGCGCCGCCGATTGTTGACAACGGCAGTGGACTCTCTCGCCTCACTCGCATCACGGCTGAGCAATTGGGAATGTTGTTGCAGCACGCCGCACAACAAAGGCACGCGCAAACCTTCATCGACTCGCTTTCCATCGCTGGCATCGACGGCACGGTGCAGTCCTTGGGTCGCGATGGGCGATCGCCTCGCTCGCTGGGGAATGCGCGGCTCAAATCGGGCACGCTCAAAGACGTTCGCGCGCTGGCAGGCTACGTCACCAACCGATCAGGTCAGGCTCAGGTGGTGGTGATCATAATCAACCATGATCGCGCGAAAGACGCCAAGCGTGCCACGCACGCCTTCATTGAGTGGGCAGCCAATCGCCGCTGATCTTGTGTGTGGTGCTTGAGTGCGCGTGTCACCGCGAGGGAAAACGCTTGAGCGCACACCAGGCAGATCAGGCAGAACCGCCTACCCTCGCCACTCAAGCTGCGGCGCGTTGAAGGCGGTCGTTGACACCGGCCCAGTCGGGTGTCGCGGGCGGTTGCTGCACCCAGATGTGCGCCACCTCGGGTTGATCGAGCGCGCGCAACACCGCAAACAACTCGTGTGCACAAGCCTGAGCATCGGCGGGCATCTCGTGCGACCACACCACACCTTGCAAACCACTTGCGGCTGGCGCGTAGACCGCAGTTCGAACACGCTCAGTCGCGCTCAGTGCAGCCCAAGCCGCGTGTAGCGATGCAGCCGACCAGAGCAAGACTCGCGCATCTGGCGCGTAGTGGGACTCGAGGCTGCCCGAAACTTTGGGCGCCTGTGCATCGGGGCCAGCGATGGGTTGTCCCAGCACCTGACCCAATGCTTCAGCACTCAACATGCCCGGGCGCAACAGCACTGGGCGCGCCCGGCTGCAGTCCACGATGGTGGATTCAATGCCGACTTGGCAAGCGCCACCGTCCAACACCAGCAGCGCATCGTCAGACAGCTGCGCTGCAAACTCATCCATCACATGGTCTGCCGTGGTGGGGCTGACTTTGCCAAATCGATTGGCACTCGGCGCAGCCACACCGATCACGCCGAGGGCTTGCGCAGCGCGCAGCACGCGCTGCGCCACGGGGTGCGCCGGCGAACGCACGGCGAGCGTTGAAAGCCCTCCCGCCGTTGCCTCGCAAACGTGAGCGCGCCGGCGAAACACCAGGGTCAACGGGCCGGGCCAAAACGCCTGCGCCAAAGTCAACGCAAACGGAGGGATCTCTTCGACAAAGGGCAGCAACGCCGCCAGCCACTCCGCCTCTGTGCTCTGCTCGGGCGCAGCGATGTGTGCAATCAACGGGTGGTCACTTGGGCGTCCCTTGGCACTGAAAATCGATGCCACAGCGGCCGCTTGATTGGCATCAGCCGCCAAGCCGTACACCGTTTCGGTAGGCAAACCCAGTAACCCGCCTCGCGCCAGATGCGCCGCCGCGAGGGTGACCGATGCGTCAGAGTCGTCGAGCAACAGAGCCATGGGGAACCAGCGCCTTAGGCGGGGGTGGGCAGTTCAAGCAAGGCACTGACGCGAGAAGCCACCTCACGGACCGATTCGATGTCAGACCCTGTGATGTTGATGTGACCCATCTTGCGACCAATGCGGGCCTCGATCTTGCCGTAGAGATGCAGATGCACGCCGGGAATCGAAAGCACTTGGTCCCACGGTGGAGTGCGCAATTGATCCTTCTCAAACCAGACATCGCCCAGCAGGTTGAGCATGATCGCGGCAGAGTGTTGTTGTGGCATAGGCAAAGGAAGCGCAGCCAGCGTACGCACCTGCAACTCAAACTGCGACACATCGCACGCATCCATGCTGTAGTGCCCACTGTTGTGGGGGCGCGGCGCCATCTCGTTGACAACCAGCTGACCTAAGGCGCTGCCATCGTCAACCACAAAAAACTCGACGCACAGCACGCCCACATAGTCCAAAGACTTGGCGATTGTTTGCGCTGCCTCCACTGCTTGCTGCGCCAGTTGGGGCGCTACCAAACCTTGTGCAACCTCGGTCACCGCCAATATGCCTTGGTGATGCCAATTGCGTTGCACTGGCAAATGGACCATATGCCCATCAAAGCCGCGCGCCACGATCACCGAGCACTCATCGCGCAAAGGCAAGCGCTTTTCCAAGATGCAATCAACGCCGTGCAGACTGGCCCACGCTTGGCCCAAGTCACTGGCTTGTGCCACCGACACCTGTCCTTTGCCGTCGTAGCCCAAACGCGCGGTCTTCAAGATCGCCGGAAACATCTCGTCGGCCACATGGGGGCAAGCTTCACCGGCTACCAGCGGCACCCAAGGACCCGGTCCGACACCACTGATCTCTGCCGCTTGGGCCAAGTGGGTTTTTTCGAGCACTCGGTCTTGCGCCACCGCCACGGCACCGCCGCGCGGCGAGACGCGCACCTGTTCTGCCAGAGTTTCGAGCGTCTTCGCAGGAATATTTTCAAATTCGGTGGTCACGCCGTCGCACAAGCGAGCCAGTGCTGCGATGCCGTCGGCATCGTCGTAAGGCGTTTCGATGTGATGGTGCGCAATCTGACCGGCTGGGCTGATGCCATCTGGGTCAAGCACGACGGTGCGAAACCCCATTTGTTGCGCCGCGTGGATGAACATCCGGCCCAACTGACCGCCGCCCAAAACGCCCAAAGTGGCAGGGCGTGCCTCGGCAATGTAGGCGCCCGGCAACAGAGGGGAAGGCAACGAGCTCATGCTTTGGGTGTCTCGATGGGCAGCGACATTGCACGGGCTGCTTGGGTTTGATCGGCTCGAAATTGATCCAGCGCTTGGCGCAAGCGCGCATCGTGGTTCGCCAGTAGGGCGACCGCGAACAACGCCGCATTGGCGGCTCCTGCAGCACCGATCGCAAAGGTGGCTACCGGCACGCCCTTGGGCATTTGTACGATGCTGTGCAGCGAATCCACACCTTGCAAGTGGCGCGAGGCCACCGGTACGCCTAGCACTGGCACCGAAGTCTTGGCGGCCAACATCCCTGGCAAGTGTGCGGCACCCCCTGCGCCAGCGATGATGGCTTGTAGGCCGCGCTCGCGCGCCGACTCTGCGTAGCGAAACATGTCGTCTGGCATTCGGTGGGCAGAGACCACCTGGGCTTCAAATGGGACGCCAAATTGCTCGAGGATTTGGGTAGCGTGTTGCATCGTCTCCCAATCGCTGCTGGAGCCCATCACCACCCCTACTTGAATAGCACTCATACCAACTCCGTTAAAGTTGCAATTTTACGGGTTGCCCCCACATCACGAATCAAAGGGGTCGTGGAAACCGAAAACCCCCTGAAATCGGGCTATCCATGCCCACTTACAAGGAACAAGCATGTTGGACGTCACCGTCGCCAATTTTGAAGCCGAGGTCATCGAAGCCTCGAAAACCGTCCCCATCTTGGTCGACTTTTGGGCGCCCTGGTGTGGCCCCTGTAAGTCACTGGGCCCAATCCTGGAAAAGCTCGAGACTGAATACGCCGGTCGTTTCCGCCTCGTCAAAATCAACTCGGACGACGAGCAACAATTGGCAGGCGCCTTTGGCATCCGCTCGATACCCACCTGCGTGCTGATGATCGACGGCAAGCCTGTTGACGGCTTTATGGGCGCCCAACCTGAGGGACAAGTCAAAGCCTTTCTCGACAAGCACGTACCCAGCGCCGTGCACATGGAGGCCGAAGCAGAAGAAGCCGAGGCGCTCGAGGACCTCGAGGAGGGTGACGCTCCCAGCGCCCTCGAAAAAATGGCCGACGCGGTCGCCAAAGACCCCGACAACCACAACATTCGCTACGACTACATCAAAGTGTTGGTCCAACTCGGAGCCATCGCTGAGGCCGAAGCCGCGTTCGAACCCGTCAAACTCTTGGCCGAAACGGAGCAGCGTTTTGGGTCAGTGGCTTGGTGGATCGAGACCCTGAAAGCCGCTGGCAGTGCCGACGAAGCCGCCCTGTCCGCAGCCATCCAGGCCAAGCCTCGGGACTTTGAAGCGCGCTACGCTTTAGCGGGCTTGCGTGTCGCTCAACAACGCTACACCGACGCCATGGATGAGTTGCTTGAAATCCTGATGCGCGACAAAGCGTGGAACGGCGAAGCCGCCCGCAAAGCCTTCGTCGCCATCCTGCAAATCATCACCCCACCCGTGCCCAAAGTTGAAGAGGGCAAAGTGCCACCGGAAGACCCCACGGTGGTCAAGTACCGCCGGCGCTTGTCCAGCGTCGTGCTCAGCTGATCCAACGCAGCAAAGCAAAAGCCCCGCAGTGCGGGGCTTTTTTATGGTGCTCAGCGAGCCAAGAATGGGTCAACCCGTGACCCGGGTCAGTGCCTCTTGGTATTTCGCCAGCGTTTGTGCGATGACTTCTGCAGGCAATGTCGGTGCAGGCGGGGTTTTGTCCCAAGGTTTGCCATCGCGCTGAGCGCGCTCCAACCAGTCGCGCAGGTACTGCTTGTCAAAGCTGGGCGGGTTGGTGCCTTCTTGGTATTGGTCGGCAGGCCAATAGCGTGAGGAGTCGGGCGTCAAGACTTCATCCATCAGCACCAGTGTGCCGTCTTGGTCCAGGCCAAATTCAAACTTGGTGTCCGCGATGATGATGCCGCGCGTCAAGGCGTAGGCTGCGGCGGTCTCGTACAAGCGGATGCTGATGTCTTTGATTCGGGTGGCGAGGTCCTCTCCAATCATCTCGACGGTGCGCTCAAACGTGATGTTCTCGTCGTGTTCGCCCACTTCAGCCTTGGCAGCAGGGGTGTAGATGGGGCTGGGTAAGCGACTTGCGTTGCGCAATCCGGCAGGCAGTGCGACGCCGCACACGCGTTGGTTTTGTTGATACTCAACCCAGCCGCTGCCGGCAAGGTAACCACGCACCACAGCCTCGACAGGGATGGGCTTGAGTCGCTTCACCAACATGGAACGGCCGCGGATGGCGTCGACCTCATCGGCAGCCACCACGCTGGTGGGGTCATCGCCGGTCAAGTGGTTGGGGCAAATGTCACCCAGCTTCTCGAACCAAAACAGCGCCATCTGCGTGAGCAATGCGCCCTTGCCAGTGATGGGTTCGCCCATGATTACGTCATAGGCGCTGATGCGATCTGACGCCACCATCAAAATGCGGTCATTGCCGACTGCGTAGTTGTCTCGCACCTTGCCGCGTGCCAACAGGGGCAAGGAGTGCAGGTCAGAGGTGTGCAGTGCAGTGGTCATGGTGGGGCGTGGGCTGGGCAAAAAAAAGCACCTGCGCGCTCAGCGCGGGTGCCGGGTGCAGCGGGCTATTTTAAGCCGCTGCATGAGCCCACCCGGGTCGGGAAGCGAGCCTCCCAACCCAAATCGCCGGTTTAGAGCGTGGGCAGCTTGTAGTCTTTGAGTTGCTCACGCAGCGCCATCTTTTGCATTTTGCCGGTGGCGCCCAAGGGGATTGCATCGACGAAAACGACATCATCTGGGATCTGCCATTTGGCGGTCTTGCCCTCGTAGAACGCGAGCAACTCCTCTTTGGTGACCGATTGCCCTGGCTTCGTCACCACCACGACGATGGGGCGCTCGTCCCACTTGGGGTGAGGCATACCAATGCAAGCCGCCATCGCTACAGCAGGGTGCGCCATGGCCATGTTCTCAACGTCGATCGAGCTGATCCACTCGCCGCCGGACTTGATCACGTCCTTGCTGCGGTCCGTGATTTGCATGAAGCCATCCGCATCAATCGTTGCGACGTCACCGGTGTGGAACCAACCGTCGATCAACAAGTTGGCGTTGTCCAGCTTGAAGTAGCCCGAGGTGACCCAAGGCCCTTTGACCAGCAAATCCCCGTAGGTCTTGCCATCCCATGGCAGTTCTTGACCAGTTTCTGGGTGCACGATTTTCATGTCTACGCCAAACACCACACGGCCTTGTTTCAGGCGCACCGCCCGCTTGGCATCGTCGCTGAATGACGTTTGTTTGCCCTTCAGTGCGCAGACGGTGCCCAGAGGCGACATCTCTGTCATGCCCCATGCGTGCAGCACTTCGACGCCGTATTGCTTGTCAAACGCGTCGATCATCGCCGGTGGGCAAGCCGAACCGCCAATCACTGTGCGTGCCAGCGTGCTGAAGCGCAGGTTGTTGGTCTCCATGTGGCCCAACAACATTTGCCACACAGTCGGCACACCGGCCGCCATCGTGACTTTTTCGGATTCAATCAAGTCATAAATCGACTTGCCATCCATCGCCGCGCCGGGGAACACCAGCTTGGTCCCGACCGCCGCGGCCGAGTAGGGCACAGCCCAAGCGTTCGCGTGGAACATGGGCACCACAGGCAGGATCACATCGCGGCTGCTGATGTTCAGAGCATCGGGCAATGCAGCGCCCCATGCGTGCAACAAAGTGGACCGGTGGCTGTACACGACGCCTTTGGGGTTGCCGGTGGTACCACTGGTGTAGCACATGCTGGAGGCTGAGTTCTCGTCAAAGGTGGGCCACTCGTATTGGTCAGACTGAGCGCCGAGCCACGCCTCGTATGAGACGAGATTGGCGATCCCGCTGTCTGCCGGCAATGCGTCTGCATCGCACATGGCAATCCATTTTTTGACTGTCGGGCACTGCGCTTGCACCGCCTTGACCAGTGGCAGGAACGTCATGTCAAACGCCACGATTTGGTCTTCGGCGTGGTTCACGATCCAGGCCAGTTGCTCGGGGTGCAGGCGGGGGTTGAGGGTGTGCAGCACGTGACCACTGCCGCTGATACCAAAGTACATCTCCAAGTGGCGGTATCCGTTCCATGCCAGGGTTGCTACGCGGTCACTGAAGGCCAGTTTTTCTGCTTTCAACGCATTGGCGATCTGGCGCGAGCGCCGAGAGACGTCTGCCCAAGTCGTGCGGTGGATATCACCTTCTACACGGCGAGAGACGATCTCTACATCTCCGTGGTGGCGCTCAGCATTGATGATCAAGTCAGAAATCAGCAATGGTTGTGGTTGCATCAAGCCCAGCATGTTGTCTCCTGTTTGGCGGCATGGGCGCCGCAGCTGTGGTCAAAAAAAACACCTCTCAAGAGGTTTGCCTGATAGCCTACAACGAATTGACGAGAAAGAAAAACCCCAAAGTGACTTCCTCTCAATCCGACCTCAGCGTTTGAGACAATGCGACCTATGCGCGCCCCCGTGTGCCCCATCTTTGTCGCGATACCCCTATGACCCAAGCCACCTCTTGGAAGCAATCCCCCTGGACTCGAGCCGCCGTCACCGCTGCGGGTGTCCTGGCGCTGGCCTGGTTGCTGCATGGAGTGGATACCCAAGCCCTGCGCACGACCTTGGTCGAGGTGCCGCTCTGGGTGTGGCTGCTGTCGGTTGGTGGGATGGTGAGTTCGCACGTATTGCGTGGTGGGCGTATGCGCGCCGAGTGGCGCGAGCGCCTCAACATGGACTGGCGCAGTGCCTGGGCACTGGTCGTGCGCCACAGCGCCTGGGTGGTCCTGGCGCCGATGCGCGGTGGCGAGGGCGTGTACCTGTGGGCCTTGCACCAGCACGGTGGCATCTCGGTCAAAGAGGCTGGCATCAGCCTGCTCAAACTCCGGTTGCAAGACATGGCGGTGTTGGCCGTCTTTGCGCTGGCGATCTGGCTGCCTGTGGATTGGCCCGTGCGCTTGGGCGCTGCAGCCCTTGCCCTAGCGCTCGCCATGTGGTTGTTGCCCATGGTCTGGCAAATACTGGTGCATCGGATGCGTTCCCGTGCGCAGGCGCCGGCTGCGCCACGCCAACTCACGCCCCCTTCGCTCGAAAGCTGGGCCTACGCCATCAGCAACTGGGCGGTCAAATTGGTGGCCATTGCGCTGCCGTTGTGGCATCTGGCCGATGCTTCGTTTTTGGCGGCGTGGTCGGGCGCGTTGGGTGGCGAGTGGGCTGCCGCCATGCCGCTGCAGCCTCCGGCTGGCTTAGGCCCTTATGAGGCCGGTGTGTTGGTTGGGATGCAGTGGGTGGCCACCTTGCCTTGGGCCGAAGTCGCTGCTTCGGCGCTGGCTGTGCACATCCTCATGCTGTTGGTGACGGTCTCCTCAGCCGCCGTTGCGCGCGCGTTGGGCTGGAGTGCGCGCGATCTGCGCCGCCCTGATTGACGCCGACATGGACCCAAACAGCCGGTGGTTGCTGAGCAGCCGACGCCACGCGGCTCACCCGCCGCCCTTGGACCAGGTAGAGACGAACTGCATGGGTTGGCGGCACAATAGAGGGCATGACTGAAGCCGCCACCAACACCTCTCACCTGTATGACTCACAAGAGGTGATGCCCATCCTGCCACCTCACCGGTTGTCGGTGGTGGTACCCATGTACAACGAGCGCGAGAGTGCCGGCCCGCTGATCGACGCGGTGCAAAGCGCGCTGAGCGCCTATCCCCAGCCCTGGGAGCTGATCATTGTGGATGACGGCAGTCGGGATGGCACGCCGCGCATCTTGGCCGAGCACGCTGCCAAAGTAGGTGCTCACATCCGAGTGCTGGCATTGCGCCGCAACTTCCGCCAAACCGCGGCCATGCAGGCGGGCATTGACGCTGCGCGCGGTGACGTCATCGTCACCATGGATGGTGACTTGCAAAACGACCCTCGCGATATCCCCAAGCTGGTCTCGCGCCTGCTGCGCGAGGACTTGGACATGGTGGCGGGTTGGCGCCAAAAGCGGCAGGACGGCTTGTTCCTGCGCAAGATTCCCTCGCGCATCGCCAACCGATTGATCCGCAAGGTCTCGGGACTCGACTTTCAAGACTTGGGCTGCAGCCTCAAGGCGTTTCGCACCAGCGTTTTGCGCGAGATCCGTTTGTACGGCGAGATGCACCGATTTATTCCGGCGTGGCTGGCAACCGTGACCTCGCCTGATCGCATGGCCGAAGAGCCGGTGCGCCACCACGCGCGTTTGCTCGGCGAGTCCAAGTACGGCATCTCGCGCACCTTCCGAGTCATCGTTGATTTGTTGGCGATGCATTTCTTTTTGCGCTTTGGTACCCGACCCGGCCATTTCTTTGGCGGCATCGGCTTGGCCGTGATGTTTGTGGGCATGGGCATTTTGGGCTACTTGGGTGTGCTCAAGCTGCTGGGAGAGTCGGTCGGTGGGCGTCCGCTCTTGCAGGTGGGATTTTTCAGCCTGATGGCAGGACTGCAGTTTTTGACCACCGGTGTGCTGGCCGAGATCATGATGCGCGTCTACTTTGACGATGGCCATGCGCGGCAGTACCACCTGATGCCGCAAGAGCCCCTGGCGGACGATGCAGCCTGGCACCGATGATATGGCGGGCGGCATGACCCGCGGCGGGCTTCGCTTGGGCAACGTCATGTTGGCTTTGGCGCTGCTTTACTTGTGGCGCATGGGGGCGGCACCGCTGTTCGATGTGGACGAAGGCGCGTTTGCCGAGGCCACCCGCGAAATGCTGGCCAGTGGCGACTGGGGACACACGTTTCTCAACGGGGCGGACCGTTTTGACAAGCCCATCTTGGTGTACTGGTTCCAAGCGCTCAGCATGGCGATCTTTGGGATCAACGAGTGGGCTGCCCGATTGCCTTCGGCGCTGTGGATGTTGGGCGCCACTTGGGCGGTTGGTCGCGCTGTCGGCCGCGAGCAGGGCAATCACGCCGGCGCTTTGAGCGCGCTGGTGTTGGGCTCTGCGATGGGATTTTTGGCGATGGGGCGGGCGGCCACGGCCGATGGATTGCTGAACGCCTTGATTATTTTGACCAGTCTGCAGTTGTGGCGCTTTGCGCAAACGCGCGCCGCTTCGGCGTTGTACTGGGCCTATTTTTGGACCGCTTTGGGATTGCTGGCCAAAGGACCGGTGGCCGTGCTCGTGCCCGGAGGCGCCTTGTTCCTCTGGTCCGTTTTCAGTGATCGAGGTCGCACTGCTTGGGCAGCGTTGTGGGCGCCGCGGGCGTGGTTTTTGGCATTGGTGGTCGCCGGCCCTTGGTACGCGTATGCGCTGAACCGCCATGGCATGGCATTCATCGAGGGCTTTTTTCTTAAGCACAACGTCGAGCGATTCAGTGGAGCGATGGAAGGTCACAGCGGCAGCATCGTCTACTACTTGGTGGTGTGGCCGCTGTTGTGTCTGCCGTGGGCGCCTCTGATGGCGGGCGTTGTGTGGCGCGCCAAATCGTTTTGGCAGACGCCCAACACGCGATTTCTGATGATCTGGGCACTGTGGGTGCTGGTGTTCTTCTCGCTCTCGGGGACCAAGCTGCCGCACTACCTCATGTATGGCACTGCACCCATGTTGCTGTTGATGGCTCAAGTTCTGCTCCACGCGGGCCAGGCGTGGCGGGCACTGGTGTGGGCGGGCATCATCGCCACCACGCTCGGGTTAGCGGTATCGGGCGAAGTGGTGCAAATCTATGCGCCATTGATCGAAGACGCTTGGTATCGACAGCTGTTGCAATCGGCACCTGATGCGCAGCAAGTGGCCATGGCCGGAGGCGTCGGCGCGCTGGTGGTGTTGCTGCTGGGGCTGTGGGGCTACCGTGCCAACGCTGCACCAGTTGGCGTGCGCTTGTTGGCGTCGGTGGTCATGGGGATGGGCGTGTACACCACCTTGGTCTTTCCGTGGTGGGGCGATGCCATGCAAGGCCCGATCAAAGCCGCAGGCGAAGCCATTCGCGCCGCAGACGTACCAGCCGTGCAGTGGCGCACCCATCATCCCAGCGTCGCGTTTTATGCGCAGCGCATCGTGCCACGCCGCGAGCCTGTTGTAGGCGAGTGGGGCCTGACCCTCTCCACCAAGCGCAATAGCCTGCCCCCCACCGACGTCATCAGCGAATCGCGTGGCGTGTTGTTGGTCACGCCGCGCTAGGTTGCACCCGTGCCTGAGTCTGTGCAGACGGGTGAGCAAGCCTGTCGTGCCTTTGTCATCAAACTGCCGCACAATCGGGCTTTTCGATTTCGAGTCACTCCATGAAGATTGCGATCGCAGGCACCGGCTACGTCGGACTCTCTAACGCCATGTTGCTGGCGCAACACCACGAGGTGGTCGCGCTGGATGTCATCGCCGACAAAGTTGCCATGCTCAACCGCGGCGAGTCGCCCATCGCCGACCCCGAGATCGAGCAGTACCTGCGCAACCCCGCGCTGAATTTTCGTGCCACGCTAGATCCCACCGACGCTTACGCGGGCGCCGACTTCGTGGTGATCGCCACCCCCACCGATTACGACACCGAGACCAACCGCTTCAACACCCAAAGCGTCGAGGCCGTGATTCGCGACGTCATGCGCCACAACGCCACCGCCGTGATGGTCATCAAGTCCACCATCCCCGTGGGCTACGTTGAGCGCGTACGCGCAGACCTCAACTGCGACCGCGTGATCTTTTCGCCCGAGTTTCTGCGCGAAGGCAAAGCCCTCCACGACAACCTCTACCCATCGCGCATCGTGGTGGGCGAGCACAGTGAGCGGGCGCAGACCTTTGCCCACTTGCTGCTCGAGGGCGCCATCAAAAAAGACGTGCCCATCCTCTTCACCGACCCCACCGAGGCCGAGGCCGTCAAGCTCTTTGCCAACACCTACCTCGCTATGCGCGTCGCGTTTTTTAACGAGCTCGACACCTACGCCGCCACCCACGGGCTCGACACGCGCCAAATCATCGACGGCGTCAGCCTTGACCCTCGCATTGGCGCGCACTACAACAACCCCAGCTTTGGCTACGGCGGCTACTGCCTGCCCAAAGACACCAAGCAGTTGTTGGCCAACTACCGCGACGTGCCGCAAAATCTCATCCACGCCATCGTCGAGTCCAACACCACGCGCAAGGACTTCATTGCCGACGACATCATCCGCCGCCGCCCCAACGTGGTTGGTGTCTACCGCCTCATCATGAAAGCCGGCTCAGACAACTTTCGCGCCTCGGCCATGCAAGGCGTCATGAAACGCATCAAGGCCAAAGGCATCCAAGTCATCGTCTACGAGCCCGTGCTGCAAGAGCCCGAGTTTTTTAAGTCAGAGGTCGTCAACGACTTGCGCAGCTTCAAACAACGCGCCGACCTCATCTTGGCCAACCGCGCCGTGCCAGAGCTGTCCGACGTCGCCGATAAAATCTACACCCGAGACCTCTTCGGCAGCGACTAAGCCGCCAACTAAATCACGCAAACCAAGACTGCGCGAGCGCCGCGCAGATGGGTGCGCGCATCCGCTCCTAACATCGCCGCAACACACACAGGGGGCGGCATGA
>CAYZHE010000030.1:0-22750 GCA_964478285.1 uncultured Burkholderiaceae bacterium | reverse complement strand
CGACACTCAGTCGCTGATCGAAGTGGCTGCGCAAAGCGACGCCGTCGTATTCACAATCGTTGCCGCGGCACGCCAGCTGCGGCCCCTTCGAATCACCCCTGCAATGCAAGCGACAGCCCGTTTCGGTTTGGTGACGTTGAATCGGCGCGCTCAAGTGCCTGGTCTGGCTATTGTGTCGCAGGTGATGGACGCCGTCCTGCGGGATTGACGGCGACGCGACGGAGAGGGGATTGCCCCAGCGTCTCCGTCCCCTAAAGCACAGCGTCGATTGCGCGCTCACCTTTCATTTTGATCAGTTTCTGTTAAGGTCTAAACCGTGTCATCGGTCAACGAAAGTGATTGCCAGTGACTTAACGCACAAACACGGCGCACAACCCATGCTCGATGCCTAGGTTTATCAGCTATGCAATCTTCAAACCCATTCCACGAACGCGTCCTACACTGGCTCGAGAGATTCAGCCTGCTGGGTGCCACCGTGTTGTTGCTCGCCGTCGCGCTTGGGCTGACTTTCCCTGCGCTGCACTCTTGGATGCCGGCTGGTTTGCTCATCACCACGCCAGCCTCTGCGCTGGGTTTGTTGCTGAGTAGCGCAGCCGCAATCACCGATTTGACACCCAGGGGCGCTCGACGAAAAGTCTGTCTCATGGCAGGGTTGGGGGTAATCTTGCTGAGCCAGTTGGCGATGCATTTGAATGGTGCGTCGGGGAACGCTGACGCATGGATCCCTGCCGCTTGGACGACGCCCATGTCCATGAGCACGATGGCAGGATTGGCGTTGGTACTGCTCGGTCTCGTTTGTCAACGTTGGCAGCCTCACTCGCTCGAGCATGAGTTGAGCGTCGCCTTGTTGCTTTCCTTGTGCGTGTTCCTGACCGCAGGCTACTTGCTCGATGACCACGATATCGTGGATCCGCGTGTATGGCTGAGAACAGGCGAGTGGACACTAAGTTCTCTGTGGCTGATTGCGTTGGTGCTTTTCACCCAATTGGGTTCTCGCTCGTCTGGTGAATGCTCTGAACTGCATCGGGTCAAGCGGCGCTGGAGCGCTTTGGGCCGGGTGATCTCCGGCGGCTGATTCCTGCGACTAGGATCGAGCTTGGCTGATTTCGCAGCGCTGGGCGTCACGAATCAAGCCGTATCCGGCTGATTCGTGTCAACGGAATGCAACCACCTTTTATGTGGTGCCCCCGCGGACGCCAGATGGACTTCTGCTTGTGCGCTGATCGCTGTGCGCTCTTCAAGCGTCAAACGTTGCAGGTTCTTGAGCTGCATGGCCATGCGTGGGTTAGATTTCAGAGCCGATTCGTGCTTATCCAAAAATCGCCAATAAAGCGTGGTGAATGGACAAGCGTCATCACCAGTCGCTTGGGCAGGCCTGTATTGGCAAGACTTGCAATGGTTGCTCATGCGATCGATGTACTTGCCGCTTGCAACATAAGGCTTGCTGGCCATCACTCCGCCGTCAGCGTACTGGCTCATGCCTAGCGTGTTGGGGAGCTCAACCCACTCGACGGCGTCCACATAGACACTCAAGTACCACTCGTGCACGGCGCGGGGATGGATGCCGGCAAGCAACGCATAAAGCCCGGTCACCATGAGGCGTTGAATGTGGTGTGCATAACCATGAGCCAGGGTTGGCTGCAGGGCATCTCTCATGCAGGCCATGTCGGTTGCACCGGTCCAATAAAAAGCGGGTAGAGGTGATTCGGCTTGGAGTTCATTTCGCTTGATGTAGCCTGGCATGTGCGTCCAATAAACGCCTCTCACATACTCGCGCCAACCCAAAATTTGGCGAATGAATCCCTCGACAGCGGGGAGCGGTGCATGGCCTCGCTGATACGCTGCCTCGGCGGCTGAGACAACTTCTCGAGCGCCCAATAATTTGAGATTCATCGCGCTCGCCAAATGAGAGTGATACAGCCAGACTTCGCCTTCCCACATGGCATCTTGGTACATCCCAAAATGCGGCAACCTGTGCTCGATGAACGCATCCAGCGCCTGCAATGCTTGCGCCCGCGTCACTGGCCAGTCGAACCTGTCAAGACCACCAGGATGTTCAGCGAAGCGGGTACGAACGGTATCCATCACCTCAGTGGTGATGGTGTCTGGCTCAAATCGAGTGGGGGGAGGGAGCGCGCCAGGCCCTTGTTTGCCAAAACTCTGGCGGTTGTCTGCATCGAAGTTCCATTGGCCACCTACCGGCTGTCCAGCTTCCATGAGAACACCCGTGCGCTTGCGCATTTCGCGGTAAAAGAACTCCATGCGCAGCTGTTTGCGTCCCTTGGCGTGGCTGGCAAAGTCCCTGACGGTGCTGAAAAAATGCCGATCATCGAGGAGTTCGAGCGGTAGCCCATGGGCTTGGGCAACAAATTGCAACGCCTTCAGGACGCGCCAGTCTCCCGGTGCCGTCATGATCAGTTTCTTGGGCTTGAGCTCGGCGATCGCACGCCGCAATTCGCCCCCAAGCGTGCCGGTGTTCGATGGCTCATCCAAGCGGCTGTACCAGATCGGGCGTTGCACGGTCGCGAGCTCTGCAGCAAAGTGGCGCATCGCGCTGAGAAACAAGGTGATGCGTTGTTTAGAGGATGGGACGTGGGTCGACTCCTCGGCGACCTCAGCCATCCAAACCACATCTTGGCTGGGGTCAAAATCGTCAAAAACGGTTGCGGTGGCATCCAGTTGATCGCCCAACACAAGCGCCAGATTTCGCGCAAATACGGGTTTATTCATGGTGCAGCTGTGCCGTTGCCACGAGGTTTGTTTTGTCGGCACGCGTCTGAGCAGTATTTGACGTCTGCCCAATTCTTAGCCCACGACTTGCGCCACACCATCGGACGCCCACAGACGGCGCAAGGCTTGCTGGGGAGGGCCTGCTTGTTGCCTTTGAAACCCGTGGGGCGTGAGGACATGATCAAATCCGGCGCTTATTGAAATCCGACACGGTCGAGCATTCGCTGAACCTGCGGTACGCCTTGACCGATGTCCCGAATCGGCAAAGGATCCGCTTTCAGACCTTGAGGCGCCATGGTTTTCAGGGCACTGTTGGGTAGAGAACTACCGTGTTGCGCGAGCGGCCATTCGTTGTTTCCGTCTGCAAAGTGCTGTTGGGCTTGTTCGGTTGCGAGATACTCCAAGAATCGAACTGCATCGCTTGGGTTGCGGCTGTGCTTGGCCACCGCGCCGCCGGCGATATTGATGTGCGTGCCCCATGAGTTGGCATTGGGGAATGCGACGCCGACCTTGGCGGCGATCGCGCGCAGGGCGGGGTCTTCAGAACGCATCAATCGGGCCAGGTAATAGCTGTTGGTCACAGCCACGCCGCACTCGCCCGACGCCACTCCTTTGATTTGATCGGTGTCACCGCCCTTGGGCGCGCGCGCCATGTTGCGGACCAAACCACCTAACCACGCCTCTGTTTTGGCCTCGCCCCAGCGGTGCAGCAATGCAGAAAACAAACTCAAGTTGTAGGGGTGGGAGCCGGAGCGGATGCAAAGCTTTCCCTTGGCGATGGGGCTCGCGAGTTTCTCATATTCATCGAAATCGCTGGCTTTGAACTGTCCCTGATCAAACACCACGATGCGGGCGCGACTGGAGAATCCAAACCAGGTGCTTGTACCCGTGGTGCTTGAGCGAAACTGAGCTGGGATGGCTGTATTCAAGGCGGCGGATTGCACAGGGGCAAACAAGCCATCTTGGTCTGCACGCCAGAGGCGGGTTGCGTCGACCAGCAATATGACATCAGCTTTAGAGTGCTTTCCCTCGGCCTTGAGGCGCGCCAGGATGCCGGCATCGTCAGCATCAACGCGGTTGATTTTGATGCCTGTTTGCGCGGTGAACCCGGCGTACAAGGCGGTATCAGAAGGGTAGTGACGAGCGGAATACACGTTGATTTCTGCAGCGTGGGCTGTGATGGTAAACAGTCCCATCGCGGCGCTGGCTAACGCGCCGTGCCAGGATGTCCTTGCGCGGGGGCATTCCATCAATACAGGCCAAGAGGCTGGTGCGCCTACAGGGTGTGATCGCAAATGGGTGAGTACAGCGAAGCAGGAGCGTGGATTTGGCATGTTCGTTCGGGCAATCAGATTGAGGGATGTGGTGATCCGACGGGGGAGAGGCGTTTGGGTGGTCAAAATTGAAACAACAGCCTGCAGTTTAATTCAAATGAGAATCATTCGCATTTGATGGGTAAAAACCCTGCGCGCGACATGCTCAGTCACCAGACCTCAGTGTTGGGTGCATCGATCAACCACCAATGGACGTGATGCGGGTCAAAAGACAAACGATAAGAGACAGTCAGCTCTGAGGGCTGGATTTGAGTGAACGGCTGACCCAAATCACGGGCAATAAGCCGATCAACACCAGAGTCAGAGAAGGCAATGCAGCCTCGCCCAGCCGCTCATCCCTGGCCAACTGGTACGCGACAACCGCCAAGGTATCGGTATCGAAGGGGCGCAGGACCAACGTGGCTGGCAATTCCTTCATGACGTCTACCAACACCAAAAGTCCGGCCACCCACACCGACCGGCGCAACAGCGGCAGGTGCACGCCGCCGAACAGGCGCGCATCAGATACCCCCAGCGTGCGTGACGCCTCATCCATGCTGAGTGGTAAGCGCGAGTAGCCGCTTTGCAAGGACTGCATCGCCACGGCGCAGAATCGAATCAAATAAGCCCAAATCAAGCCAAGGCTGGTCGAAGTGATCCAGTAGCTCATGTCGCCGACCCAGTCGAGTGACTGAAACCAGCGCAGCGGTGCCAATATCCCGATCACGACCACAGCGCCAGGGATCGCATAGCCAATGCTGATCACTCGAGACAGGCCGCTAATCAGGGCGTGCTGGCGCAAACGCTGCGTCGCCAAAAAAGCCATCGACAACACCACCGCCAACACAGCGGTGATGAGCCCGAGCTCTAGGGTATTCCAAGCCCACAAAGCGTAATTGGACCAGGGCGTTGGCTCCGCAGCTGCGTGCCAGAGGTGAATCAAGACGGCGCTGGGTAAGACGAAGCCCAACAACACCGGCACACTGCCGGCGAACAGCAGTCCCCATCCTGCTAATCCGGTGACTGCACGCGGCTGGCTTTCTTGGCTGCTGCGATTGCCGCGGCTGCTTGTGTAGCGAAGCCGCTGTTGCGAGCGGTGATCCCAGACGAGCAAAATCAGCACACACAGCAAAAGAAGTGTTGCCAATTGGGCGGCAGCGACCGGATCGTCCATCACCAACCAAGCCTTGTAGATGCCAGCAGTAAAAGATTGCACGCCAAAATAGCTGGCCACACCAAAGTCCGCGAGCGTCTCCATCAACGCGAGCGCCAAACCTGCAGCCAGTGCAGGGCGGGCCATGGGTATGGCGATGGTCCAAATCCGCCGCCACATGCTTGCTCCCAACAGCTTGGCTGCTTCAAGTGCGCTGCTCGCGCGGTCCAGCAATGCCGTGCGAACCAACAGGTAGGCATAGGGATAAAGCGTCACCGAGAACACCAAAACCGCGCCGCCCAAGCTGCGGATTTCAGGCAATACCGCGCCCTCGATTCCCGTCCACTCGCGCAGGACGCTTTGAACTGGACCGCTGTATTGAAAAAAGTCGGTGTACGCGTACGCAACCACATAGGCTGGCATGGCCATGGGCAACAACAGCAACCAAGCCAACGTGCCTCGACCCGGAAAGTCAAATAGCGTGACCAACACCGCACTCATCAATCCCAGGCCCGCCACGCCAACGGCGACGCCAAAGCACAGCGCCAAAGACGTCCATGTGTAGGAGGGCATCACCGTAGCCCAGAGGTGCTGCATCAGTGACTGTTGTGCCCCATCCCAGCGCCACCAAGCGGCCCACACCGACAGCGTGGGCAGCGCAATGATCACCGTGATGCCAAACAACAGCAACAACCAAAGGGAATGAATTGAGTTGGGTTTCATGAGTCAGGGGTGACGCAGGAGCAAACCTGCAAATCAGCAGGGCATTGTAGGGACGACAGGCATGGGGCGCCTTCACCTCTAAAATTCCCTCATGTTCTTACAAGTGCAACAGCTCAGCGTCTGTTATCCCAAAGCCACCGCAGCGGCTTTGTCGGATGTGTCATTCAGTTTGGCGCAGGGTCAAATCGGTGTGTTGATTGGACCCTCAGGATGCGGCAAGACGTCCTTGCTGAGAGCCATCGCTGGACTGGAACCAGTCTCCAGTGGCCGCATAGACATGGCCGACCGCACGGTCAGTTCCCCGAGTGTGGTGGCAGACGTTGCCTCGCGCCGTGTCGGCATGGTTTTTCAAGACTATGCGTTGTTTCCCCACATGACGGTGAGGGCAAACGTGTCCTTTGGCTTGCACGCTTGGCCCAAAGCTCAGCGCGATGTGCGCGTGCGAGAGGTGTTGGCGTTGGTGGAACTCGAGGCGCTTGCCGAACGTTTCCCGCATCAACTTTCTGGTGGGCAACAACAGCGTGTGGCGCTCGCTAGGGCGCTGGCACCAGGTCCAGATCTGTTGCTGCTAGATGAACCATTTTCCAACTTGGATGTTGACCTTCGGGAGCGTTTGGCTCAGGAGCTCCGGGCCATTCTGAAGCGCGCTGGTGCGACCGCCTTGCTGGTGACTCATGATCAACTTGAAGCTTTTGCTATGGCAGATCTCATTGGTGTGATGCACCATGGCAGACTGCACCAATGGGGGGAGCCTTATGTGGTTTACCACCGACCCGCCAGTCGGTTCGTTGCGGAGTTCATTGGAGATGGCGTCTTTGTCCCGGGACACTACTTGAAAGAGGGCAATGACTGGTGCCTCGAGACACCCATCGGACGCTTGGCTTTGGGTGCTGCTGCAGGTGCGGAGTCAACCCCTGGACAAGCTTGTGAGGTTCTATTGCGCGCAGATGACATCGTGCATGACGACGATGCGCCCGTGAAGGCCATGATCACCCGCAAGGCTTTTCGGGGAGCTGAGTTTCTCTACACGCTGCAGTTGGCGACCGGGCACAAGGTGCTGTCACTTGTTCCGAGTCACCACAACCACGCGATTGGTGAACACATTGGTATCCTCGCCCATGTGGATCACGTGGTGGCGTTTGACCGCACGCCATCCGAAGCGATCAACTGATCACTGGCTCACACACGCTGGCGGAGCCAGGCAACCAAGTCGGAGATCACAGTGGCTTTTTCAGGCTCATTGAAAATCTCATGAAAAAGGCTGTCGTACTCTTTCAAGGTTTTGTCTTTACTGGAAGCGCCATCAACCAACCAGGCGGCCCCGCTTGGCTCAACCAAGCGGTCTTTCATCCCTTGCATCACCAGCAAGGGCATTCGCAGTCGCCCTCGCAGTGATGGCAACGCGCGCATAGATTTCAACAATTCAGCCGCCAAGCGGGCTGGGGTCTTCCCTTTGAACACCAAGGGGTCGTTGACATATGCCTCAACCACCGCGGGGTCTCGACAAATGTATGCAGGTGAAACGCCCAACACGCCAACTTTGGGTGCGACGATGGCCAGCAGCTTGCCGATTGCGATGGTCCATGCCGATACCTTGGGACTCACCAGAACGGCAGGCCCAGACAAGACCAGACCGGCCATGCCCTCTGGGTGTTGGATGGCATGGTGGGTCGCGATCAAGCCACCCATGCTGTGCCCCAGCACAAACAAAGGCAGGTCAGGGTGGTTCTTTTCGGCGATCGCACGCAAACGTGCAACGGGCTGCAGCAGGTCTTGAAACGAGTTGACCACCTCGCGCTCACCGCCGGAGCGTCCATGGCCCAAGTGATCCAAGGCATAGACTTGCACCCCAATATCCACCAGCGCTTGAACGACGTGGGCGTAGCGATCAGAGTGTTCGCCCAGACCATGGATCAAAAGCAGCACCGCCAATGGGGCGGCATCTCCATGCCAGGTTTGCCAGTAAATCGAGGCACCCAATGGGCCTTGGAACTCACCGAAATGGTGTTGTAGAAGGGTGGGGGATGTGCTCATGGTGTGGGTTCAGAAAGCGGTCAGCGATGGACGAGATATCAAGCGGGCATACGCAGAATTGCTTTGATCGCATCACCCGATTCTGAGTCGTGGATCGCCTGCGTGATTTGGTCGAACGGGTAGTAGCGAATCAGTCGATCCATCGGAAAATCTCCCGTGCGGTACATCTCAACCAATCGGGGGATCAACTCGCTCGGATTGGAGTCGCCTTCGACGATGCCACGAACCGTCTTGCCACCAATCATGATGTCTCGCACGTCGACCACCAACTCACTGCCAGCTGGAGCGCCTCCCACAAAGCCACAGACCCCTTGGGGCCTGAGACACTCCACGGCTTGCCGCAGCACCCTCATATTGGCGGTGGTGTCCAGGCTGCGGTGAGCACCTGCGTTTGTGATCGATTTGATCGTGGCGACGATGTCCTCGCATTGATCACCGCGAATGACATGAGTGGCGCCGACGCGCTGAGCCATCTCCAAGCGACTGTCTTTGAGATCTACGGCGATGATGTATCGGGCCTTCATCGCGGCAGCGGCCATCACGGCGGCCAATCCCACAGAACCGACACCGAACACGACGATCGACTGTTGGTCCGAAGGCTGAAGCACATTGAGCACTGCACCAGCGCCGGTCTGGAATCCGCATCCCAACGGGCCGAACATTTCCAGATCCCTGTCGTCGTCCATTTTGATTGCGTTGCGCTCGTGACAAACCGAGTACGTTGCAAAGGAAGACTGACCAAAAAAGGCATGGCGCACTGGTCCTGACGCACCCTGCCAAGCCGTGGTGCCGTCGGGGCGTTGCGCCAAAAAATTGTGCTCGATGAACGCATGGCAGTACGAGGGATGATCCTCGTTGCAGCTTTCGCAGTGTCCACACGCATCAAAGCTGAGCACCACGGGGTCTCCTGCGCGAAGGTGCTTCACCTTCGATCCAACTGCGCAAACGTAGCCTGCACCTTCGTGGCCCAACACCACAGGCTTATCAACCATGAAAGGGCGGCCCATGAACGAGATGTCCGTATGGCACACGCCCGTGGCAACGAGTTTGACCAACACCTCGTCATCGCGCAGGTCGTTGAGCGTCAATTGCTCCATCGAGAATTGCCCACCGGCGTGGTGCAATACCGCTGCTTGAACCGTGAGGTCGGAAAAGGCATCAGGGTGATTGGCGGACGTATTCAAGGCAAAGCTCCTCATGGGTTGTGCAGGCTCAGGCGCGATGTAGCCCGCAAAGGGCATAAAGCATTGTGAAAACGGCGGACGCTCAACGTGTGTCTCCGATGTGCCCAGCCCTGACGAAGAGATCAGTACCCCGGCTGGCCCGCGAGTTCTTGTGCCGTGACGGCCAATTGGTCTGCAAACAACTTCGCGGCGCGTGTCAACGGTCGCTCGGTGACATGAACCAGCGCGATGTTGTTGATCGCCAATTCATCGGGCACGTCAATGGCTACCAAATCGTCTGTGCCGTGACCAGCTCGAAGGACATGGGCTGGAAGCATCGTTAAGAAATGCCCACCCGACAGCAAAGCCAAGACGGTCGCAATCGTTTGACACTCGATGCCAAAATGGGGAGTCCTGAGCCCAGCCGTTTGGAAGACTCGGTCCAGATAGATGCTCTTGCCGCGGTTGCTGCCGATTCGAATCCACGGCGCATCGACCAATTCCGCGAGGGACTTGGCGTGCACATAGGGAGATGACTTGTGGGCCAATACGGTCATTTTCACGCCAAGCAAGCGTTTGACCGTGAATTCGTGGGCAGGGATTTCTGCATAGGTGGGGGTGACGGCCAAGTCGATGCTGCCTTCTCGCAGCAAATCGATGGTGTACGGCGGCAAGGTCTCGCGCACGTAAATGGAAATGTCGGGGTATGCCGCATGAAAGGCTCGAATCGCAAGTGGTCCTAGCTCGGTGATTGCCGCAGGAGCCAAGTTGATGCGCACTTTGCCCTCCATGCGGTCTCTCAAGTGCTCCATGTCCTCCTGGATCTTGCGCATCTCATCGCTCATCACCAGAGCGCGCTTGTAAAGGGCTTTGCCGTACGGTGTCACGATGACCCCACGCGTACCGCGCTGCAATAGGCTGGCGCTGACTTCACCTTCCAGTTGCTTGATGGCTTTGGACAGGCTTGGCTGGGACCACCCCAACTCCCGAGCAGCGGCGTGGATGCTGCCTGTTTCAACTACTTTGATGAAGGCCTCGAGGGTGTTGATCTTCACTGGATCTCCTTGGCTGAGTATCCGCTTGACTGGAATCAAATCGATGTGCTTGGTGATTCTATATTTGAATCACCCACGACCATTTTGTATCTTGCGGCATCACAAAAGTGTCCCTAAAGTGAACTGCAATAAGCAAACAAGAGGCCTTTACGGAACCGGCAGGTTTCATGTGAGCGGCATCAAGGGCAGGGGAGACAGCAGGGATGTGGGCTAAAAATCTTTGGTACGTGGCCGCTTGGGACGAGGAAGTCCCGTCCGATGGCATGTTGGCTAGAACATTGCTGAACCAACCCATCGTTTTCTACCGCGACGACCAAGGGCAAGTGGTTGCCCTCGAAGACCGCTGTTGCCACCGTGCAGCACCGCTGTCCAAAGGGCGCAAAGAAGGCAATTGCCTGCGCTGCATGTACCACGGGCTCAAGTTCGACCCAACGGGCGCCTGCGTGGAGATCCCCGGACAGGAGATCATTCCTGCCAAAGCCCGGGTGATCAGTTATCCCGTGGTGGAGCGCAACCGACTGATCTGGATTTGGATGGGCGACCCCGACAAGGCTGATCCAGCAGACATCACCGATTTCTTTTGGCACGACTCGCCGGATTGGCCCATGAAGCCAGGCTACATCCATTACAACGCAGCCTACGAATTGGTGATTGACAACTTGCTCGATTTCACGCACCTCGCCTGGGTACACCCAACGACTCTGGGCACACAAAGTGCTGCCGATTTAAAGCCTGAAATTGTTCGAAACACCGAGGGCAATGGTTCTTTGCAAATCAAGCGTTGGTATCTCAACGACGAAATGCCAGCATTGCACTCCAAAGTGGCAACCTTTTCCAACCCAGTGGACCGGTGGCAAATTTATGAGTGGTCGCCGCCCGCGCTGTTGCGCATGGATGCTGGCTCCGCTCCGAGTGGCTCAGGTGCACCGGATGGTCACCGCGTGCCCGAGGCCGTTCAATTTCGACACACCTCCATTCAGACGCCAGAGACTGACACAACGTGTCATTACTGGTTCTGCCAGGCACGCAACTTTGCTTTGGACAACGAGGCGATGACTGATCAAATTTTTGACAATGTCGTGATCGCGTTCGAGGAAGATCGCACGATGATCGAGGCACAGCAAAAAGTGATCTCTCAGGTGCCTGAGCGTCCCATGGTGCCGATCGCAGCTGACGCGGGCCTCAGTCAGGCGCGTTGGTTGCTCGCTCGCTTGATCAAGGCTGAGCAGCAGCCTGAGCAAGGGGACGCTTGATGCCGGTCTCCGTCAAGGTGGTGGCCAAGAGCGCGCTCGCGCGCGACGTGGTGGCTCTGCGTCTGAGCCCACAAGACAGCCATACCCAACTCGGGACGTTTCAGGCTGGATCGCACATTGATGTGTTTTTGCCTAACGGCAGTGTGCGCCAATACTCGTTAACCCAACACGCGCCTCAAGTGGCACCGGCCTATTACGAGGTGGCGATCGCGCGCGACGCACACAGCCGCGGTGGCTCCGCAAATGTGCATGATCATTTGCGCGTTGGCAGCGTCCTTCAGGTGGGCATCCCGCGCAATTTATTCGCGCTTGATCCATCCCACAAGCGCGTCTTGTTGCTCGCGGGGGGCATCGGCGTGACGCCACTTTTTGCGATGGCGCAGGCTTTGGTGGCGGGTAATCGAGACGTGGAGATGGTCTTCTGCGCGCGCTCAGTGTCGCGCATGGCTTACCTTGATGAGTTGAAAAAGTTGCTGGGCACACGCTTGCGCCTCCATGCAGATGATGACGCTGGCGGACCGCTGGATGTCGTGCAGTTGCTCTCAAGCCAACGGTGGGATGGCGTGTACGCCTGCGGTCCAGCCCCGATGCTCGATGCCATCGAAGCAGCGACCGCCACGTGGCCCGCTGGTCAAGTCCACATGGAGCGTTTCACCGCTGCCGCTGACCCCAGTGCCTCGAGCGAAGCCTTTGAAGTTGAGCTCAGTGCCAGTGGTTTGTCGGTGCAAGTGGAGGCCCATGAGTCGATTTTGGACGCCCTTGAGAGGCTTGGCATTGACCACCCTTACGCTTGCCGAGAAGGGTTGTGCGGCACGTGTGAGTGCAAGGTATTGAGCGGAAGAATTGATCACCGGTGTTCCGTGTTGACCCAAGCAGAGAAAGACAGCCAAGCCAGCATGATGCTGTGTGTTTCGCGAAGCTCAGGTGACAAATTGGTCTTGGACTTGTAAGAGAACAACGCTATGCAATTGAATCAAAAAATCGCGATTGTCACGGGGGCAGCTTCGGGCTTTGGTGCGGCGACTGCGCAGCGCATGGCTGCTGCTGGTGCCTCCATTGTGGTCGCAGATCTGAACCACGAGGGTGCAGTCAAAGTCGCCGCGCAACTCGAGTCCAGCGGGACTCGAGCCATCGCCGTGCGTTGCGATGTCAGCCAACACGCTGATTTCCAACACATGGTTGATCGCACGCTCGAGAGCTTCGGACGCATTGATGTTTTGGTCAACAACGCTGGCACCACCCATCGGAACAAGCCTGCTTTGGATGTTACCGAGGAGGAGTTTGACCGCGTGTTTCGTGTCAACGTCAAGAGCATCTACTGGGCGGCTCAGTGTGCGCTACCAGTGATGGTCAAGCAGGGCAGTGGTTGTATGGTCAACGTGGCATCTGCCACGGCGGGGAGGCCTGGTCCTGGCTTGCTCTGGTACGGGTCGACCAAGGCGGCCATGTTAAACCTCACCAAAGGACTTGCGCTCGATTTCGCCAAGTCTGGCATTCGCGTGAATGCAGTCAACCCCATGATTGGCGAAACCGCGATGTTGGCTGATTTCATGGGAATGGAGGACACGCCCGCCAACCGAGAGAAGTTCCTGGCACGCATCCCACTTGGGCGCTTCACGCAACCGCAAGATGTAGCCTCGGCCGTGACGTTCTTGGCCAGCGATGAGGCGAGCTACTTGACTGGCGTGTGTTTGGATGTCGATGGGGGAAGAGGGATTTGATTGTGTGCTCATGGAAAACCTGCTGTTGCGGTGATCGAAGGTGAGCTAATGTATTGAGGCGGTGGGCCCTCGGCTGGCTGGGGGTCGTTCAGAGACAGAAGGGAAAGAGGCTTTGACGAATTTTATTTTTATCGTGGCGGATGACTTGGGTTACGCTGATTTGGGCTGTTACGGGGGAAGGTCGCACTGCTCTCCGACACTAGATGCGTTGGCGGAGAAGGGTGTGCGCTACGTCAATGGCTATTCCAACTCACCCGTCTGCTCGCCAACACGATTTGCGCTTGCGACGGGACGTTACCAGTACTGGATTCGCGGGGCGAGCGAAGAGCCCATGGCAGGAAAAGCGCGCAACAACCCGGAGATCGGGCTTTTCCCTGAAGTGCCCACCATTGCCTCGATGTTGAAGGACCAGGGCTATCACACAGCTTTGATTGGCAAGTGGCATTTGGGATTTCGACCATATTTTGGGCCCGAGAAAAGTGGCTATATGCATCACTTCGGCCCGATGTCCGGCGGCGTGAGCTACTACGGTCACAATGCACGCAGCCCAGAATCCGACCTCGAGCTAGATGGTCAGCCCTACGACGAGCCTGGATACCTGACCGACTTGATCTCTGCGCGGGCAGTCAACTATGTCAAAGAGCGTGCAGCCCAGAAGCAACCGTTTTTGCTGAGCCTACACTACACCGCGCCTCATTGGCCTTGGGAGACGCGCGCCCAAGGTCAGATTGACCCTGAGGTTTGCAAAGACATCGCTCATTTGGACGGCGGAAACGTTGAGACGTACCAAACCATGATCCGCGAGATGGACGAGGGTATCGGATGGGTCGTCGATGCGCTGCGAGAGACCGGTCAACTTGACGACACCTTCATCGTGTTCACCAGCGACAATGGCGGCGAGCGCTTCTCTGACAACTGGCCGCTGGTGGGCGGCAAAATGGACTTGACTGAAGGGGGTATTCGCGTGCCCTACATCGTCCATTGGCCCAAGGGCATACGTCAGCCCGGACGCACATCAGATCAGCATTGCATGACGATGGATTGGACCGCCACCATTTTGGACATTGCCGGTGTAAAGCCACCTGCTGACCACCCCTTGGATGGGGTATCCATGCTGCCGACCTTGCAGTCTGTTGGAGCTGAATTTGAGCGCCCCATGTTCTGGCGAATGAAACACAATGACCAACGCGCTTACCGCATGGGTGACTGGAAGTACCTCAAGATCAATGAATATGAGTACCTGTTCAATGTGTCCGTGGATGCGCGCGAGCGCGCCAACCAAGCCAAGCGCCAGCCCGAGCGGCTGGCGGCCATGAGGCAGACATATGAACAGTGGGCACAAGGCGTGCCACCCATTCCCGATGACGCCAACGTGAGTTTGGTGTATTCGCTGGCCGATATGCCAGCGCGATGATTTTTCCCTCTCGATTTCAATTAAAGGAGACAACCATGAAATCACCATTCCAGAAACTCACACTGATCGCAGCCTGCGCACTGGCGTCAGTCGGCGTTCAAGCACAGGTCAACCTGACAGCGGAGACTTCATCCAAAGGCAGCATTCCACACTATGTGGTGTCGCACTTGGCTGAAGTCGCAAGCGCTGCCAAAGTGGCGAACCTGCAAGTTGCGGAGGGTCAAACCCTGACCAACTCGCTGCTGAATATTGCCGAAGGGAAATCCGATGTTTCCGCCGCACCATTGATTTTGCCTTTCATGATGTCCAAGGCCGTCGGTCCTTACAGCGCATTGGGCAAAGAAAAGGGCGCTGCGATGGCGGCCAATTTGCGTGCTTTGTATCCATACAACTCAGGCGGCTATTTCATGCTGGCCTTTGACAGCAAAGGCTTCAAGGGTTGGGAAGACCTCAAAGGCAAAACCGTCTACAACGGCCCCCCCCGCGGTGCAGCACTGACCAACGCACGTCAGGCCATGACGATGAATACAGGCATGACGGATGGCAAGGAATACAAGGGCCTTCAGGCCAACTGGGATGCCGTCGACGCCATGTTGGTGGATGGCTCAGCCGACGCCTATGTCTTGCCGCTGACCATGCCCCACGCGCGCATCTCGGTGATGCAAGCAGCTGGCAAGGTTGCCTTGTACTCGACCTCTAAAGCCGCGATGGAAAGTGAAGTGGGTAAGAAAATGTTGGCTCTGCCCGGCAACATTCCGATCGTGCTGAAGAAGGAAGACACCGGCTACGCCAACGACCCTAACGTGCGTTTGGTTTCTGAGGATGGCTACATGCGTGGCCTGGGCACTGCGTTCGCAGAAGTGGTCAACAAAGACATGGCCTTTGATCTAGCGAAAGCCCTCACCGCTGCGCACATCAAGACGCTCAACGCGCTGAAGGCCAAAGCGCCCGCACTGAAGAACATCGGTTTGGCCGAGATGGATCCTGCCAAATCCAGCTTCTGCGGCATGTCCCCTTTGAAGTATCACCCAGGAGCGGTCGCGGCATGGAAGGAAGCGGGTTACACCATTCCGGCCTGTGCACAATAAAACTGGTGCGTCATGAGCCCACCCTTGGGCTCACCCTCAGTCTCTCCCCGAGCCTCCGCAAGCCATGGCGCGTGGGAGGGACACCCTCTTTTCTCTGATCCTATTACACATGTCTGACTCTACTGAAAATCTATCCACCAAGGATTCGATCGGCGAGCGCTACGCCGCTGCGGTGGGGTTGGTCTTGGTTGTCGTTGGCATGTTGCATTCGATGCCCACGATTCCTGGCTTGGATGCATGGGTTGCGGGTCTGGCCAACGACACTCACTTTGTCATCCGCAAATTTCCCTACGAATACTTCTATCCCATTGCGTTCGGCCTGATGATGACGGTGGTGGTGTTCAAACATTCTTTTTACCGTTCGGCACCCGCCAACAAACCAGGGGCCAAAGCCTATGGCCTTGCGATTGATTTGGCTTTTGCCCTAGCCACGGTCATGGTGATCTTTGCCTACTGGACAGAGATTGATTCAGTATGCGCAGTTGACCTGATCACTGGTGAGCGCCAAGCCCTGCTTGCCAAAGCGTTGGAGGCTGAACGCGCCTTTGCCGAAAGCATGGGTTTGCCCGCTCCGACGACGGTTGACGACCCAGCTTGTATCAACACCACTGGGGTCTGGCTGTTTGCGATCATGGCGTTTGCGATCGCGATGTTCCTGTATTACAACGTCAAGGTCTGGGGTTTGCCCCTGGTGATGGTGGCGATTGTGATGGCACTGTATGTGCTCGTGACCGTGATGATTTGGTATTTCGTTGGTCCCGATGGGATGTCCAAGTACCTGGTGACCAAGTTGGGTGGTGAGCCTCGCTCCTTGATTGATGGCGTGCCCAATGTGCGTGACATCTTGACCAACAATGGCAAAGGCTTGATGGGACAGTTTATGACTGTGTTGTTGAGCACGGTCTTCCCTTACATTGTGCTGGGGTCGCTGTTTGGCGTGTCAGCTGGCGGTCAATCGCTGATCAAGCTTGCATTTTTGTGGACACGCCGTTTGCGGGGTGGGCCTGCCCACGCCGCGATCGTGAGCTCGGCCTTGTTTGGGACCATCTCAGGTGGCCCGGTGACCAATGTGATGGCGACGGGTGTACTGACGATTCCAATGATGATCAAAAGGGGCTTTGATCGCACCTTTGCCGGAGGCGTTGAAGCCGCCGCCTCCTCGGGCGGGCAGATCATGCCGCCGGTGATGGGCGTTGCGGCATTTGTCTTGTCTGCGCTGACCATCGTGCCCTACAACGATGTCATCGTCGCAGCGATTCTCCCAGCGCTCGCATATTTTGGCGCTTTGTTTTTGACCGCGATGTTTCAAGCTCGAAAGCAGGGCATTCAAGCCTACGGCAAGGTCGAGCCATTTATGGTGCTCACGCGAGAGGACCGAACCAACTTGGTCATGATCTTCGCGCCGATTGTGTTGATCTTGGTGACGCTGCTCACGCCCAAGGAAGCGATTGGTTGTGGATGGGTGGGCGCGGCCATGGGAGCACAACAAACCCTGGTTGAAGGGGCTTGCCACGCCAGCAACCTGCCTTGGCTATTGGAGCTGGTCCAGAACAGCGCCGGAGACGCTGGCTCAGCAGGCTGGTGGGCGTGTGTGTTGCTGATGATTTTGTTCTTTTTAGACAAAAACATTCGGTCGCAGCCGCTCAAGCTGGTGGCAGCACTGGCTGACGCAGGGATCATGATCAGCACCTTGTATTTGATGTTTTTAGCGGTGTCGATTATCGATTTTTCTTTCAATTTCACGGGGTTGACTGGCTACGTTGCGCTGGACATCGTGGAGTGGTTAAAGAGCTTCAATGAAGAGCTGGCCTCGGGTGGCGTGTACCTGTTCTTCGCATTGTTGGTGACCATGCTCCTGGCCATCCTGCTGGGGATGGGTATGCCAACCGTCCCCGCTTATTTGAACGTCGCATTGCTGATGGGGCCATTGTTGGTTGGTTTGGGCATTGCACAGTTCACTGCCCACATGTTTGTGTTTTATTTCGCGGTCGCCTCGGCGATCACGCCCCCCGTGGCCGTGGCGGCCTTTGCCGCCTCGAGCATCACCAAGACAGACCCCATGGCGACAGGTTTTGCCGCGGTGCGCGCCGGTGTCGTGATGTTTGTGATCCCTTTTGTGTTCGCTTACTACCCCGAGTTGTTGGTCATCGAGGCCGCGCAGATAGATCCTCTGGCTCCCGCGACGGCCAAAGCCTATTTGGCCGGTTATGACGGTCAAGTGCACTGGGGTGCGCTGATGTTCCTGTGCGCGCGCATCGGCTTTGCGCTGTATCTCTTGGCCAGTATGTTGGCGTGGTTCGACCGCACTCGAATCGGGCTATTCGAGTGGTCCTTGCGCCTGTTTGCCGCTGTGTTGTTGGTGTTCAAAGATCCGATGATTTATGGGGCAGGTGCGGCGTTGGCGGTCGCCATCTTGTTCTGGCACGCTGCAAAGGCTCGCAAGGAGCCGCCCGTGCCTCCACCAGCGACTGCAGAGATGGCGTAATCCCCACGATGTTTGATTTCGCAGCTTGGGCCGCACTTGAGGTGTGGGCCTATCCGATCGGCATCGCGCTGTTGGCCTATCTTGTGCTGGGCGCAGTGGGCTTTGGGTCGGCGCTCATCTTTGTGCCGCTCATGGCCTGGCGCTTTCCGTTGCCCTTGGTTGTCTCGATCGCTTTGATGTTGGACATCATCAGCTCGGCCTTTCATGCGCACTTGAATCGCGATGTGGTGTTGTGGCGCCAAATCCCGCAGATTTTGCCTGCCGCGACCTTGGGTGCTGGGCTCGGCATTTTGGTGCTCACTTGGACACGCCCAAGTGGCTTGCTGTTGATCCTAGGCTTGTACGTCACTTGGGTGGCATGGCGCCAATTGACTGGGCGCCGGGAATCAATGCAGTTCATCGGTCGCAGCACTGCGGCCTCAGGTCTATTGATTGGTCTGGTTCAGGTTCTGTTTGGTACTGCAGGCCCTTTGGTGCTGCTATGGCTTAGACAACGTGGTGCAAGCCCACGCCAGCTGCGAGCTACGGTGCCCGCTGCGATGGTGGTATTTGCGTTGATCGCTCTCGCCATGATGTTGGGCTCAGCGCAAGTGGAGACCTCTGAACTCATTGTGTTTTTCAGCCACCTGTTGCCGATTTCACTGTTGGGCGTGTGGGTTGGGCACCGGTTGTCGCAGCACACGTCGCCGGTTGTCATGAAACGCAGCATCGACGGATTGCTGCTGGTCAGTGGGATTTCTTTGACACTCAAAGGCTTACTCAGCCTCAATTTGAGTTGATGGCGAGCGATGGGGCGGGGGCTCAAACCAATTCTGAAAGCGCAGATAAGGCGAAACCTCCGGCAACCAAGGCATCGCGAAGCATCCTTGCCGTTGCGACTGCATGGACATCATCGCCGTGCACACATACGCTGTGGATCGGCGAGGGTAAAACCTCGCCTGATCGAGTGACGATGCCTCCTGCTTCCAGCATAGCCATGACGTGATCGACACATTCTGTTGGTTCCCCAACCATGGCGTCGGGCAGCCGACGCGACACCAACTGTCCGTCGTTTTCGTAACGTCGATCAGCGTAAATTTCAAGCGCGGTGCGCAGGCCAAACGTTTGCCCCGCAACGGCGAGTGCGGAGCAAGCGGGTGCCAACAAGATCAAGTCGGATGAACACGCCTCAATCGCCTCCGCGATCGTGTGCGCCATGTCGAGATCAGAACACGCCATGTTGCTCAGCGCCCCGTGCGGCTTGACATGGGTGATTTCAGCACCAACCAACTTCGCCATGGTTTGCATGGCGCCGATTTGATACATAACCAGCGCCTTCAAGGCATCCGGTGGGAGTTGCATCGGTTGGCGACCAAAGTTCTCAGCGTCATTAAAAGAGGGGTGAGCACCCAGCTCGACGTTGTGCTCGCGTGCCAGCCTCATCGACTGGGCAATGTGAGCCGGATCGCTGGCATGAAATCCACAAGCGATGTTGGCACTGTTGACCAGCGGCAACATGGCATCGTCGGCACCCGCAAGCTGACCATTGATCCACTCTCCGAGATCCGAATTGAGGTTGATGGGTATGTGCGGATGAGTCATTCAGTTTCCTTCAACGGTCCAATCAAGGCTCTGACGCGTCAACTGCGCCGCTGATCAGATTGTGCAGCTGCAGCGCGTTGTGGTCCACAACTCCGGGTTCTGAATACGGACGCAATTGGCCTCTCCATTTGCGCCACTCTTCATCAAGAGCCCGCTTGGCGTTATGGGCGTCTTTCAGATCCACTGCTGAAAATTGAATGGCCGTGCCCGGCGGACAATGCGCCAACAGGGGCAAGTCTGCGCTGATCACAACGGCGATCTTGGGATAGCCTCCCATCGTCTGGCAGTCTGCGAGCAGGGCAATGGGCTGTCCGTCCGTCGGCACTTGTATGGCGCCGGGGGTGACCGCTTCCGAAACCATGTCTTGGTGGCTCTTGCTGGCGTGAAGCAGCGGCTCCCCTTGCAGCCGCAAGCCCATGCGATCTTGTGCCACGCTCGCCGTCCAAGTTGACGACCAAAAATGGGTTTGGCTGGCTGCGCTGAAATGGTCGACTTGCGGCCCCGGTATCGCTCTGACGACGAGGGGAGCGGATGCAGGTACAGGGCGCCAGGCTGGGGCTCGCATCGCACGCCAATCCATGGCTTCGGTGGCGCCATGGTTCGCCTCGGGCCAGTCGCCAGGCAAAGGGGGGGTGCACAGCGCATCTCCGATCGCCAGTGGTCTGGAAAGCAAGCCTGGCGCATTCCACTTGGCAAAGCCAGAGCGGCTGCCCAACAGGCTGGGTAGATCCAATCCGGCCTGGAACGCCAAGTACGCGCAGCCTTGTGAAATGGTCCGGATATGCAGGACGTCGCCGGAGAACAGCGTTGCACTGCTCCAAGCCTCGAGTGCGTGTTGGGTACCCTGATTTCGGGCGATGGTGGCGTGCGCCTCACCGGCGAGCCCGACCAAGACGGGTCCTTCCTCGCAGATCAAGCGGGGACCGAGTGCGCGCATTTCAACGCAGGCTTCGTTATCGTTGTTGTAAACCAGTGCGTTGGCGCAGCGCGCTAAATCGATGTCGAGCGCGCCGGACAGGGGTACGCCATGGTGTCGGTGGCCGGCGCGTCCGAGGTCTTGGATGGTATTGGCGAGCCCCGCGTGCACCACGCTGAGTCGAACTCTAGCGCCCCATGTGTTCATGACCCGTCCACCCATGCGTATTGGCGGCGAGCTGTGGGTTCTTGCGTGAGTGTGCCTGCGATGTCGACGCATTCGGCGCGTGAGACAGCATAAAAAGTGACTTCGTCGCCGGGATTCAGAAGCGAAGGTGAATGCTCGTCCTGGGTGTCGAACAAGGGCACGGGCATTTGTCCGATCAAGCGCCAGCCACCTGGACTGGCGGATGGGTAAACTGCGGCCATCCCCGCCGCGACGGCCAGTGACTGCGCGGGTACGCGGGTTCGAGGCGTGGTCAGACGCGGGATGCTGAGGGCAGGCGGGAGTGAGGCCAGGTAGGCGAAGCCCGGCAAAAACCCCATGGCATGACACCGCAAGGGGGTTTGGATGATCGCGTCACAGACTTGCGATCGGCTCATTTCGGCAAATTCAGCGAGATCTTCCAGGTCTGGCGCCCATTCGCGATCAAAGCAGACGGGCAATCGCCAGTGGCGGGCCGGTCGCTGGACTGCGGTCGCGGCCTTCGCCAGGGTTTCTAGCGCTTGCCTCAATACCCATGGGTCGATGGCGTCAGGGTCGTAAAACACAGTGAGCGAGCAGAACGAGGGCACCACATCTGTGACCCCTTGCAAGTCACCACTGGATATTTGGTGCTGTATTGCGTTCGCCAAATCAATAACCTTCAAGTTAACTTGAAGGTTTATGTTACTATCCCACACAACGGTCCAACCTCGGTCCCCGAGGGGTACCAACGTCGGCACTACTGCTGGAGGCAAGGTCATCGTGATTCGGCGGAAGGCAAAAAATGGAAGTCGGTTGAGCGGCTTTGCCAAAGGTTATCACGGCCAGAGTACGGGGCGGGCCAGATGATGGGGATGGTGCCATGCCTCGACAGCAGGGAAGCCTGGGAGCCGGGACGAGATCAGACCGTGGTTAAACGCCATGCATGAAATAAAGTGCATGTCATCCTTCGCATGGGTAAACCGTTTTGCGATCAAGAGGGCGGCACGCGAGCAAGGCTTAGCATCGCAGTGAGTTAGGGGAAATACGGACTAGACAGTCCGCACAAAACTTGCAAAATAGTTCATATTGTCCACATCCAAGCAAATAATCAGCGTGGTTGGGCGAACCTGACCCAACCCACTCAACTGGAGACCCCATGAGCTCTTCCGATGCTGCCATGCCAACACTGCCACAGTGGCCAGTCAAGGACAGCAGCCGCGTGCCATTCTGGGCGTACACCCGAGAAGATCTGTACCAGCGCGAGTTGGAAGCTTTTTTTTATACGAACCACTGGTGCTACGTCGGGCTCGAGGCGGAGATCCCCAATCCCGGGGATTTTCGCCGCACGGTGGTGGGCGAGCGTTCCGTGATCATGGCAAGGGACAAGGACGGCAGCATCAGCGTTGTCGAAAACGTGTGTGCGCACCGAGGTTTGCGCTTTTGCCGTGAGCGACATGGCAACGTGGATGGCTTCCTTTGCCCTTATCACCAATGGAATTACAGCCTCAAAGGCGACCTTCAAGGCGTGCCGTTTCGCCGCGGTGTGAAACAAGACGGGCGAATCAATGGGGGTATGCCACCGGATTTTGATCCTAAGGAGCATGGGCTGACCAAGCTCAAAGTCGCTCTGCGGGGTGGGGTGGTGTTCGCTTCATTTGACCATGGCGTTGAGTCCCTCGAAGACTTTCTAGGACCAACCATACTGAAGTACTTTGACCGCGTGTTTAATGGGCGTGGACTCAAGGTCCTGGGATATCGCCGGCAGCGGATTCCAGGCAATTGGAAGTTGATGCAAGAGAACATCAAAGATCCATACCACCCGGGCTTGCTGCACACCTGGTTCTCCACATTTGGTCTCTGGCGAGCCGACAACAAGTCTGAACTAATGATGGACGTGCACCACCGCCATGCGGCGATGAGTTCCACCCGGGGCAA
>CAYZHE010000029.1:0-22960 GCA_964478285.1 uncultured Burkholderiaceae bacterium | reverse complement strand
GCTCAATGCGATGCGCGTCATAGTGGCGGTAGCCAATCAGCAGCTCTTCTTTGTAGATCACTTGCCCATTCATACCCGGATACGCCAACGGGTCCCCATGGGCGACAGTGTCGGATAGTTGCTTGGGCCAGGTTTGCGGCAAGCGCCCGCCTGGATCTGTTTTGCCCAGCAATACATCAGCAATCGCGTTGCCACACTCTTGCCCTGGGTACCACGCCTGCACGATGGTCTGCGCTTGGTCACGCCAAGGCATCAATACAGGTGAGCCTGTTTGCAAGACCACGATGGTGTTCGGGTTGGCGGCGATCACTCTTTCAATGAGCGTGTTTTGCAGATGGGGGAGATCGATGTTGCTGCGATCTAGGCCTTCGTTGTCCCATTCAGCATTCAGGCCTGCAAACAAGATTGCCGTATCGGCCTGTGATGCTGTGGCAACGGCTTCCTCTATGTCTGATTGATCTAACACCCGGGCCGCACCGATACGCAAGGCTGCAAACACGCCTTTGTCGACATTAGGGGCGGCACTGCTGTACTCCACGTCCAAGGTCACACGCTCACCCGCCTTGAGTGAGCGGTGGTGCACCACTTCGTCGCAACCCCAAGTGAAATAGGTGTCACCGCGTGTCCAGTTGGTCCAAGCGTCGATTGCTACCTCGCCGTTTAAGCGCGCACGGCTCACCCCTGCGGAGATGAGGCTGAAGGCATAAACGCCATCGCGATCTGCCGTGAACTGCAAACTGGTCTTAGCCGAAAAGCCTCGACGATCGATACCAGCCGGTACGTTATCGGCCCAGATCACCTCACTGTTGGGCTGTGTTTGAGTCGCTACGACGTTGCCTTCGAAACTCTCGCTGGCGTAGTACGAGACCGTCATGGGCTGTTGGATGACTGGCACGTAACGAAAGAGATCGGCGCCGACAGCATATTCAAAATGCACGTCGGGACACGCTGCGCGCAACGCATCCAAGGGCGTCACTCGGTAGTGCGCGTTAACGTTGGCGCTGCCACCACCCATGATGAGCGCTTGTGTGGCCGGTCGGCCAATGACTGCGACCCGCTGCTGTGGTTTGAGATTGAGGGGCAGCAGGGCAGCATCGTTTTTGAGCAATACGGTGCCTGCCGCTCCAATTTCGCGGATGAGTCCACGGGTAGTGGGGACATCGTCGCTTCGTTCGTCTGGCAGCGAGGAATCCTCAAATCGTCCCAAGCGCTTGGCCAATTCGAGTACGCGACGTGCGCAGGCGCGGATCTCGGCACGTTCCACTTGACCATTGGCCACAGCCGCCAGCAACTTTTCACCCCGCTCTCGCGTGGGGCCAGGCATTTCCAAGTCGCAACCCGCCTTGATGCTCTCGACCGTGTTGTGATGGGCGTACCAATCGCTCATCACAAGGCCGTCAAAGCCCCATTCCTCACGCAAGAGTTTGGTGACGAGCCCATGGTTGTCAGCCATGTAGCTGCCACCTAGCTTGTTATAGCCAGTCATGACGCACATCACAGCGGCCTCTTTCACTGCACGCTCAAAAGGCAGCAGATAAAGCTCTCGCAAGGCCCGCTCGGAGATTTCCGAACTGATGAGCATCCGTTGGTACTCGCTCTCGTTGCCAACAAAGTGTTTGATGGTGGCGCCAACACCAGTGGACTGTACGCCCTTGATGTAGGCCACCGCCATTTCCGATGCAAGCCACGGGTCCTCTGAGTGGCACTCAAAGTTGCGCCCATTGAACACTGTCCTGTGTAGGTTGACCGTGGGAGCCAACAGCACTTGCGCACCTTTGATTTTTGCCTCTTGGCCCAAGGCGGCACCCATCTCTTGTATGAGCGCGGTATCCCATGTGGACGACACACTGACAGCACTTGGAAAACATGCTGTCGATGGGCCGTCCTTGAATATGCCGCCCCGCGCACCATTGGGGCCATCGGTGACCTTGATGGCAGGGATGCCCTGCTCTGGAAAGGCTTGAGTGCGCCAAAAATCGGCACCCGTGAGCATTTGGACTTGTTGTTCTAGCGATAAGCTATCCACCAATCGATCGACGTCAACATTGGAGTGAGCAGGTGTGTTCATGATTCAAAAAGTCCGATGACAAGACAAGGATGATTGAGTCTTGTCGACTCAAAGCTGATTAAGATGATCAGAGCAGGTTTGTGCTCTCAGTTGAAGCACAAAAGCCAAGCGCTTGTTTGACCTTCATGCCTGCCCCGTGTTGGTTTGCCTTTAAAGTCGCAACTCAGTTTTGGCGTCGAAAACCGAAGCCCTTGAAGCTTCGAACGCAAAAGAGACGGTATCGCCCACTTTGCCGTGCCATTGGGCGTCCGTCACGGCCGACAGGGTTGAGCCATCAGTCAACGTGAGCCACACAATGTTTTGCGGGCCAAGTGGCTCAATCAAATGGACGCGCCCACTGCACCCAGAACTGTCTGAAGTCACGTCGCTCAACGCGACGTTTTCAGGCCGGAATCCAACCACGACCTCGGTCTCACCAATCTGTGCAGCACCTGGGTAAGCAGACATATCTGCCGTGAACACTGGGCTTATAAATTCGGTCTTGCCATTGGTCTGCTGCAGCCTGCCCCTGTATGTGTTCATCGTGGGCGCACCCAAGAAACCTGCAACAAACAAATTGGCGGGCGTGTTGTAGATGGTCTCGGGTGAGCCAATTTGTTGAATCACGCCAGCGCGCATCACAGCAATGCGCGTCGCCAAAGTCATCGCCTCCACTTGATCGTGGGTCACGTAAATCATCGTGGTGTCTAACTGCCGGTGCAGCTCCTTGAGCTCGCGGCGCAGCTCTGAGCGCAACTTGGCATCCAAGTTAGACAACGGCTCGTCGAACAAGAAAACTTTGGCATCGCGCACCAATGCGCGGCCAATGGCGACGCGCTGGCGTTGACCACCCGACAATTGGGAAGGGCGTCGATTGAGCAAGTCCCCGAGATGCAGCATTGCGGCGGCTCGCTCTACTCTTCGCTGAATCTCTGCCTTTGGAACATTGGCCACGCGCAATCCAAACGACATGTTGCGCTCCACGTTCATCGTGGGATACAGCGCGTACGACTGGAACACCATGCCGATGTCGCGGTCCTTGGGGTCGGCCCAGGTGACGTCTTTGTCGCCAATCATGATCTGGCCCTGGGTGACGTCGATGAAACCTGCGATGCTATGCAGCAGCGTGGATTTGCCACAGCCTGAAGGCCCCAACAAGACCAAAAACTCACCATCCTGAACCTCTAGGTTCAAGGACTTCAATATGTTGTTGCCACCCAGAACAATATCTAGGTCGTTAATTTGCACTTGTGCCATTGTGGGCCTTTGCGTTGTGATGCATGAATATAAAAATTAACCCTTGACCGCGCCAGCGGCAATACCGCGCACAAACCAACGGCCAGAGAAAAAGTAGATGAAGAGTGGCACCAGAGAGGTCAGTATGGTTGCAGCCATATCAATGTGGTAGCGCCGCTCGCCAAATGTGGTGTTGACCAAGTTGTTCAATTGCACCGTCATGGGGTAGTTGTCTTTCCCCGCAAAAATGAGCCCGAACAAGTAGTCGTTCCAGATGCCTGTGACTTGCAAAATCGTCGCCACGATGAGCATTGGTGTGGCCATAGGCAGCATGAGTTGAAAGAAAATGCGCCAGAATCCACCCCCATCGATGCGTGCAGCCTTGAACAACTCATGGGGCACGGACACGAAGTAATTCCGGAAGAGCAAAGTCAGAACGGGCATTCCAAATATGCAGTGCACCAACAAAATAGCCCAATAGGTGTTGTAGAAACCGCCCAAGCGGAACCACGCGACCAGCGGGTAAATCATGATTTGAAAAGGCACAAACGCGCCCAGCATCAAAATGGCAAAAAGCACATCGCCCCACCGCGAACGCCAGAAACTCAGAGCATAGCCATTGAGAGCACCCAAAAACACCGACAACACAGTAGCCGGCAACACCAGGCGAATGGAATTCCAGAATCCGCCTTGAATGCCTTCACACGCCAGCGAGATACAGGCTGTGGACCACGCCTCTGACCAATTCGAAAACTGCGGTGAAGCGGGCCATGCAAACAAGGCCACGGCGCGAACTTCCTCCGGGGTTTTGAGCGATGTGATGATCATGACGTACAACGGCAGCGTAAAAAATATTGCCGTTGACACCAAGAAGGCATACACACCCAGCCGCGCTGGGTCTAGCAGCGCTTTGCGCGGACGAGCGGCGGGTGCCAAATGTTTAGAAGTACTTGTGGTCGACATAGGATTCTTTCAATGGCCTGCGCTGAGACGTTGTTGCACCTTCGAGCGCCAATAAAGCAGCGGAGTCAAGACGGTGAATACGGTGATCAGCATGACCACCGAGGCGGCAGACGCCAAACCAATGTTGTTGCGACCAAACAAGTGATCGATGATGAACTTGGCCGGTACCTCGCTGGAGCTACCGGGACCACCGCTGGTCATGACCGCAACGATGTCGAAGGTTCGAACCAAGGCCACAGCCAACAACACGAACGCGGTGGCCAAAGCAGGGCCTAACTGCGGCAACACGATACTCAGGTAGTAGCGTGGCTTGGACACACCGTCCAGGCGGGCCGCTTTCCACTGCTCTTCGTCCACGCCCCGCAGCGCGGCCAACATGATGGCCATGGTGGTGCCGCAACCTTGCCAAACCATCGCTAAGCCCACGGCGTAAATCGAGGTCTCTGGTCTGACTGTCCAGTCGAACGTAAAAGAGGTCCAGCCCATGCTACGCACAGCCTGTTCCAAGCCTAAATTAGGGTTGAAGAGCCACTGCCAAATCAGACCCGTGACGACGAAACTCATCGCGAATGGGTACAGGAAAATGGTCCGAAACCAGCTCTCGCCTTTGACTTGTTGGTCTATGAACACTGCCAGCAAGCAGCCCACAATCATGACGCCGCCGATGTACACAAATGCCAAGATTCCCATGTTTTGGAGGGACACGATCCAACGGTCTGTTTCGAACAAGCGCTCGAACTGCGAAAAACCGACCCAGTCACTCTTGGGTAACAGCCTAGAAGACGAGAATGAAATCCGGATGGTCCATAACACTGACCCCACGTATGCCAGTAGCGTGGTGATCGCCAATGGAAGCAGCGCAGCATGTAGCGCCATATTGATTCGATTGGGTTTGGCGTTTCTAACCATGGTGGCTTTCCAGATGCAAAATTAAAACCAACCAAACGGCATACGCCGCTTGGTTGGTTGGCCGTCATGCAGACAGCGTCGTCACGAGGCAAGGAGCCTCAGGAGCCGTAAGCTCCTTGGTTTTAGCCGCGCTTGAGCGCAGCGGCCATGGCCTTCACGCCTTCGTCAACAGACTGGTTGGAGTTCCAGAATTTGCTCACCGCATCGTCAAACGCGCCTTGTGCATCTGGGTTCAACAACTCTTGCACGCTCTCCAAGAGACGCTTCTCTTTGATTGCGGCCAAACCAGCCTTGGCACAAGAGTCGACACCAGAGAGGTTCACGTCAGTGCGGATGGGGATGGAGCCTTTCTTGTTGTTGAAAGACACTTGCATTTCAGGTGAAATCATCATTTCTGCCAATTTCATCTGGGCTGCTTCGTTGCCAGCGTTCTTGTTCTTTGGGAACACAAACACGTCACCACCAATTTGGTAAGGCATGTTGGGGCCACCGGCCATCATGCAACCAAAGTCTTTGCCTTCTGTTTTCTTGGCGTTGATGAATTCTCCCTTGGCCCAGTCACCCATAAACTGGAAGCCAGCCTTGCCATCAATCACCATGGCCGTGGCCAGGTTCCAATCGCGTCCGGGTGAACCACTGTCTACGTAGCCTTTGAGTTTGCGGTAGCTTTCAACTGCTTTGCGGAACGCAGGGCTTGACGCATCACGGTCACGGAAGGTCTTCATGTACAGGTCACGACCACCAACGGCCAGCATGACTGAACGGAAGGTGATGCCTTCTTGCCAGCCTTGACCGCCCAGTGCCAACGGCGTCAAGCCAATGGCTTTGATCTTGTCCATCGCTGCGAACACGTCGTCCAGCGTGACTGGGTCTTTCTTCACGCCCGCTTTGGCCAGCACAGCCTTGTTGTACCAAACCCAGTTTTCATTGTGCAGGTTCACAGGCACAGCATAGTAGTGACCATCAACCTTGATGGACGCTTTGATTTTCTCGGGCAGCAAGTTATCCCAATTGCCTTTTTTAGCGACTGCATCAAGATTGTTCAACAAACCTTCTTTGATGATCTCTTCGTACTGCTTACCGTAGTTGAACTGGGCTGCAGTTGGAGCGTCTCCGCCGATTGTGCGGTTGATCGTCACGGTGCGGGCTTGTGCACCACCGCCGCCTGCGACAGGGGTGTCGATCCAAGTGCCACCAGCAGCTTTGTAGCCGCGGGCGAACTCGCCAATCGCAGCAGCTTCGCCGCCTGCAGTCCACCAGTGAATGACTTCAGCTTTTTGGGCGTGCGCAGCCGCCATAAAGCCCAGACCTGCAGTCAGTGCCATAGCCAATTTTGATGTGCGTAGTTTCATTGCTTTGTCTCCAAAATAAGGGTAGTTCGTACTGAACCAAAATAGGTCAGTCGCACCAAATGATAACGTTTACATTCCAGCGCCGGCGTTGGTATTTTCCCTAGATGAGAACGATCAAGTCACCGCTTGCTTAGGGAAAAGGACCAAACCACTGCACCGGAGAAGCCGTATGCCCCGGGCCACTGAGTCAGCGTCTGTCGAAAGGGATGACCGGCTTGGTCAACTCATCAACCACGCGAGGCGCGAACGCTAAAACAAAGCCTGAACGGCAGGCTTCCAAAAACAATTCCGCCTACCCGTCTGGACCGACGTCGGCTTGTCGGTCCAAAGCGATATGCACCTAAGTGACTGCAGGAGGGGGTGAGCGCTTGCGATATGTTTTCAGAACTTGATAATGCAGCCGATATACGAGGCATATCACCTGTGGAACTCCGACAACTGCGCCAGTTCATCGTTCTAGCCGAGTCCAAAAGCTTTCGGGTCGCCGCAGAGCGGCTGTTCATGGCCCAACCGCCGTTGTCGGTGGCAATCAAAAAGTTAGAGGAAGAGGTGGGCACTCTGTTGGTCGAGCGCACCACGAAGGGCATCAAGCTCACGCCAGCTGGAGAAGCCGCTCTGATCGATGCCCGCCGCTGTTTGCGGGAGGCGGAGCGCTTTGGCAGCACGGCTCGCGCCGCCGGCGCGGGTGAATCGGGCGAGATCCACATCGCGTTCATCAGCTCAGTCACCTTTGGTTTGTTGCCTCGCACCATTCGACAGTTTCAACAGCAATACCCCGACGTTCGTTTGGTTCTGCATGAGGCGAATAACAAAGAGTCTTTTGAACGCATCGAAAGCGGCGAGTTTGATTTGGCCTTTGTGCGCCAACCCGCGCTGCCCCCCAGTGGCGTGCACATTCAATCCGTAGAGCGAGACCATCTGTGCCTGGCTGTGCCTTCAGGTCACCGCTTGGCCATGCGAAAAAACATTCACCTCCATGAGGTGGCAGATGAAGCATTTATTGGCTATATCCCCACCCAAGCTGGTGGGGGCTTGGCTGCGGCTTGTACGGCCTTGTGCCGTGAACACAACGTCCAGCCCCACTACACCCAAAAGGCGATGCAAGTCTCCACGGTCATCGGTTTGGTTGAGGGAGGGTTGGGTCTCGCTTTGGTGCCCGCCGTTCACGCGCAGCACGCGTCATCAAGGGTGCGATTTTGTTCCATCATTGGAGAGAACCAAAAGCAAAGAATTGGCATCGGATTGGCTTACAGAGCCGCAGATGAGACCCAAGTGTCGCGCAGGTTCAGAGAGGTTTCGAGGAACTTGAAAGCCTGAAAGGCCGATCCAGACTGGGTTCTCGCAAAACGATAAGTTTGATATACATGAAATGTATCGCTTGGCTCCAATTTTGTATTAGCGACGCTTGGAGACTTGCCACTAGCATGATTTTGGGCACGCAATGCGTGTTTGATCCGTTCAAAAAATTTTCAACAGGAGACCACCCATGAGCATGAATCGACGCCAATACATTCAAGGTATGTCAGCAGTGGCTGCGGCTGGCGTAGGGCCCGCGATACAAACAGCACAGGCCGCCAATCCCCCCAATTTGCCGCAGACGATGATTTGGACGGCATACGACATCGGTGCTGCAGGCTATGTTGAAGCATCGGCTGTGGCAGAAGCATTTGGCAAAAAGTACGGCACTCGCATTCGCCTTCAGCCATCAGGCAGCTCCATTGGTCGCATCAAGCCGGTCATGGACGGCCGCGCCTCTCATGGCTGGCTCGCCAATGAGTTGTACTTCGCCATGGATGCGCTTTACGAATACGCCGCCCCTGACACTGGACCACAGAACTTGCGTACCCTGATTGGACGAGCCAACGCTTTATCGATTGGCGCCGCCGCTGACAGCGGTATCAAAACAGTTGCAGATTTGAAAGGCAGAAAATTTGCCGTCGCCAAATCCAATACATCCATCTACGCAAAAACCACCCCGATTTTGGCTTTTGCAGGCTTGACTTGGGATGACCTGGACTTGGTTGAATACCCCAGCTATGGCGCAACTGTCAAAGCCTTGATTGAGGGCAAAGCGGATGCGGGTGGTTTTGCGCCCTCTTCCGCTAGTTTGCGAGAGCTCGAGGCGACTCGGGGCATCAACTGGATGGCTCTGCCCCCTGAAAACAAAGCTGGCTGGGACCGGATGAAAAAGGTCGTGCCATTTGTCGAGCCCTTCCACGAGACCGTGGGCGCAGGCTTGAGTGAAGCCAACCCGGTGTGGATGCTTGGCTACCGTTACCCCATGGTCACCGTGCGGGCTGAGACCAGTGCAGACGAGACCTACGCGCTGACCAAAGCAATCGCCGAGACATTTGACATGTATAAGGATGTCAACAAGGTCGCCAACCGATGGGCCGTCGAAAAAGCCGGTAAGCCGCCAATGGATGCCGCGCTGCACGAAGGCGCCATTCGCTACTACAAAGAAATCGGCCAATGGCAGCCCGAACACCAGGCTTGGCAGGACGGCATGCTCAAGCGGCACGCCGAGATGAAAAAGGCTTGGGACAAGCTGGTGGCGAAAACGCCCGGCGCAGCAGGCAAAAGCATTGAGGAGATGCAAGCCATTTGGTACCCCGTGCGCGCAGAGGTTTTGAGCCGCTTGTAAGCGCATCGATGGTCGCCCCAGCTTCTAAGCAGAAGGGGGCGACCTCGCTTCAATCCTATTTTGTGATGTCAATGAACAACCCATCCCTTGCGACGAACGCTGATGATGTGCCTGTGTTGGAAGACCCAGAGGCTCGCTCTAAGCGCCTCAAGGGTGCCTCTCGCTGGAGCGCATTCGTACTGACCCTGGCGGGTTTGTTGATCACAGTCAATCAAGTCTTTAATTTGGGCTTAGGAAACATACGCCCGATCAGCACGGCCTACTACTACGTCACCATTGGCGTGTTCTGTGCGATTGGTTTTTTGGCGTTTCCGGCGCGCAAAAGTGACCAGCACGTGCGTTGGTATGACTGGCTCTTAAGCATCAGTATGCTGGGGCTAGCCTTTTGGATCAGCGCCAACGCGCAACTTGCCATTGACCGGGGTTGGAACTTGGATGCTCCGATGTTGCCCACGGTGATTGCCACGCTTTTCACCGCCTTGGCTCTCGAGGCCGTGCGCCGGACGGGCGAGACCATCTTGTTTGTGGTCTGTCTGATCTTTGGCACTTTCCCCATGTACGCCGACCATATGCCCGGCTTTTTGTGGGGTGTGCAGTTCAGCTTTGGCGGCACGATGCGCGAACACGTCTACGGCTTGCAAAGCATCATCGGTATCCCTGTGCAGGTGGTGTCGGACACGCTGATTGGCTTTTTGGTTTTTGGCGTGGTTTTGGCCAATACCGGTGGCAGCAGTTTCTTCATGAACTTTGCCTCCGCCTTGCTGGGCAAATCTCGCGGCGGTCCGGCGAAGGTGGCGATTGTTTCTTCAGGCTTGTTTGGTATGTTGTCCGGCAGTCCGACTTCGAACGTGCTGACGACGGGCACGCTCACCATTCCGACCATGAAACGCTGCGGCTATGACCCTGTCTATGCGGGGGCAGTCGAGTCCTGCGCATCCACGGGCGGTTGCTTGATGCCACCAGTCATGGGCGCGGCCGCTTTCATCATGGCGAGTTTTCTGAACTTACCCTATGTGCACGTGATCACAGCAGCGCTGATTCCAGCACTGCTTTACTACACCGCGCTATTGATGCAATCGGACCTATACGCTTGTCGCAATAACTTGTCTGGCTTAGATGAGAGTCAGGTCCCTCCACTTTGGCGGACCCTGATGTCGGGCTGGTACTACATCGTCGCTTTGGCTGTGTTGACCGCCTTGTTGGTGGGCTGGCGGATCGAGGCAGAGGCGCCGTTTTGGGTGGCGCTGTTTTTATTAGGCATCGCCATGTTCCGTGCCAAAAGCAACGGCACGCGCAGCAGCGATTGGGTTCAATTGGTTGTCGATGTCGGTCAGGCCGTTGCGCAGTTGGTGTGTTTGATTGCAGGCATTGGTTTGATCGTGGGCGCCCTGTCCGTCACGGGAGTGGCCAACGCATTCTCGCGTGAACTGGTTCAAATGGCAGGGAGCAATCTTGGGCTGCTCTTGGCGGCTGGTGCGCTGACCAGCTTCGTGCTTGGCATGGGTATGACCGCCTCAGCGTGCTACATCTTTTTGGCCATCGTGCTGGCGCCGGCGTTGATCAAAGTGGGGATCGACCCCATGGCTGCCCATTTGTATATTTTTTACTGGGGCATTGTCTCCTTCATCACACCACCAGTCGCGTTGGCTGCCATCACTGCAGCCGCGATTGCCAAAGCGCGCCCCATGGCAGTGGGTTTCAAATCTCTTCGCATCGGCATGTTGCTGTTGCTGCTTCCGGTGTTATTCGTTCTGCAGCCAGCCCTCATCATGAAAGGGGAGCCAGGGCTCATCATGCAATCGGTTGGCACTGCGTTCGTAGCGGTGATGCTGCTGTCCGCAGCATTCGAGGGCTACATCTGGCGTTTTGGCCATCTCACCATGTTGAGCCGCTTGCTCATGGGTACTGGCGGTCTGATGCTGTTCATTCCTGAGTTTTACACGGACCTCACTGGCATTGGCATTGGATCGTTGGGCCTGCTACTCGCGTACATCAAACCAGGCGTTCCACCAAGAGGCTCAAATTTGGCGCATTGAATGACTCCGCACTTCGTGATCGTCGACACCTAGGCTAGGCTGTTGCCTATCTTGGTCTGTGGCGGCGCACACAAGGCGGTCAAACCCACGATGTGTGGCGCTACGCGTGCTAGGAGAGTGATCAGCATCTTCGCTTGTGCAGGTTGACTCCGCAGGAACCGCCAGAGAGCCGGCACTTCGTCAGCCTGATTGGCTTGTGCTTATGCAGGCGCGTGACTGACCTGCCCGCTGACCCCACTGTCGGGCGCTTCGTTGCTCTGGATCACGGTCTTCACTTCAGCTTTATCGACTGAAAACTGCAGGGCAGCCAAGCTGGCGTATAGCCCACTCGCCTGCGTGAGTTCGGCGTGAGTCCCTTGCTCTACCAAGTGACCTTGGTCTAGGACCCAAATCACATCGGCTTTTTGTACCGTCGCCAACCGGTGGGCAATCACCAAGGTCGTGCGCCCGACCATCGCCTGCTCCAACGCCGCTTGCACCAAGCGCTCGCTGTGGGCGTCCAAAGCACTGGTGGCCTCATCCAACAACAGCAGGGGCGCGTTTTTCAGCATCGCACGCGCGATCGCAATGCGCTGGCGTTGCCCGCCTGATAGTCGCACGCCTCGGTCACCCAAATCGGTCTCCAGTCCCTGCGGCAAAGCCGCAATAAACTCTGTGGCATTGGCCGCCAAGGCCGCCGCCTCGACCTCTTGCAGCGTGGCATCGGGTCTGCCATACCGGATGTTGTCCATCACCGAACCGGAGAAGATCACCGGCGCTTGCGGCACGATCGCGATGCGCTCGCGCAAGCCTTGCAAGCTCGCCTGACGCACGTCCACCCCATCCACGCACACAGCCCCCGACTGCGGATCTGCGAATCGCAAAATCAAGTCAAACAGCGTGGTTTTACCCGCACCACTGGGACCGACAATCGCCACGGTTTGGCCCGGCTTGACCTCACCTGACAAACCATTGAGCGCCCAAGTGTCGGGCCGTGTGGGGTAGTGAAAACGAACGGCCTCCAATCGCACCCGCGAACCAGCGGGCGCAGGGGGTAGAGGGACCGGCAGACCCGCTGGCACCAAGCTCACCGGGGCGTGCAGCAACTCCATCAGCCGCTCGGTGGCACCTGCTGCGCGCAAGATGTCACCGTACACCTCACCCAACACCGCAAAGGCGCTCGCCAGCAGCAGAATATAAATCACTGTTTGGCCCAACTCACCCGGTGTAGTCGTACCCGCACGCACTGAGACCGCGCCCATATACAAACCCCACAACAGCACCGCGCTGGACGCCAGCATGATGAATCCCACCAACACCGAACGCGCCCGCACGCGGCGCAGCGCCGTGCGCCACGCGTGGGTCGTGGCCTCGACAAAGCGGCGGGCCTCGCGCGCTTCAGCCGTGTAGCTTTGCACCACAGGAATGGCGTTCATCACTTCAGAGGCCAGCGCGCTGGCGTCGGCCACACGGTCTTGGCTCGCCCGCGAAAGCCGCCGCACACGCCTTCCCAAAAATACACTGGGCAACACGACCACCACCAACACCAATACCACCTGCAACATCAACACCGGATTGGTCCACACCAACATGGCCATCGCGCCCAGACCCATCACGGTGTTGCGCAGCCCCATGGACAGTGAAGAGCCCACCACGGTCTGTACCAGCGTGGTGTCATTGGTCAAGCGTGACAGCACTTCGCCAGACTGGGTGGTTTCAAAAAACGCAGGGCTTTGTTGAAGCACATGGCTGTACACCGCATTGCGCAAGTCCGCACTGATCCGCTCCCCCAACCAGCTCACGACATAAAAGCGCGCCGATGAAAACACCGCCAACGCGGCCGCCACAGCAAACAACTCACCAAAACGCCAAGCCAAAGCGGTGTTGTCTACCCCTGCAGCCAAACCCTCGTCAACCAACAAGCGCAGGACCCAGGGAAACACCAAAGTCGTGCCCGCCGCCAACAACAACAAGCCTGCGGCGACGACGATCATGGTGCGGTAGGGGCGCAAAAAAGGCGCAAGGGCACGAAGGGACGGAGCGGATGATTGGGCAGGCAACGACATGGAAGTGCGACGGGAGTGGGCTCCCCGACAGAATACCTGACCCTGCACAGCCTAGCGACTCCACGCAAGGGCAGTCGTGCGTCCATGGGCACTTGCCTGCCACAGGGCGAGCAGGCATGAAAAAACCGCTGCCTCCTTGCGAAGACAACGGTTCTTGTTTGGTGGAGGAGTTTGCATCATAACGAACCCTCATTCCGTAGTCATGGGAAGCCCGTAGCTCAGCCTGCGGTTCATGAGAGGTTCGTGGTGCTTGGTAGCCACTACCCGGACTTACTCACACGCCTCGTTTTTTCCTCATCAACCCTCCCCCGTCATGTGGGTCAGCACACGCATGCCAACACGACGGCGCGCCAGGTCATCTTTATCCGCTTCGTTGACAACGGGAGTTGGTAATGGATTTTTTGGGGGCGGTCCTGCCGCGCGCAAACGCAGCAGCGCCACGGCCAACAAATCAACGATTTCTTGCTGGGGAGTTCGTGGGCGAGGCGAGGTCACCGAACGGTGAGACGACAGGGCTTCCATGTCTGGAAATGGAGATTCAACAATTGAACCTCCGCGCCCACTTTCGTACAGAGAATAGGTTTCGAAGTGTTCGATGTCTTTTGGGAGATACGTCACGGTTCTACCAATTTTCATAAAACGAGGCCCGCGCCCTTCTGCTCGCCAACGCTGCAACGTTTTGACATTGACACCCCAATGCGCTGATAGCTCGCGCTCACTGAGAACCAGTTTTTCCATAGAAATCCCCTGAAAGCTTCTTGAGAGCCGTCTCTCAAGTTCACTTGCAATCGTAGGAATGCAAGGACATCCGCGTAACTTGTTTGTGCGTAGATGCGAGGATTAATTGGGGCCGCCGTGCTTGCGCTGCAGGCTTTTCACATGCTCGAGATCTGTCTGTCCGCTGATAGCGAGTCGGGCTGTCTCCAGTCGCCCAACGCAGAACTGAACTCGATTTAAAGACATGACTTCTTCAGTGACTGCCCTCAAATGATCAATGAGTCCTGGCAGCGTGTAAACACCTGATGGCATCTCCGTCTTGAACTCTGCACGGCCAGTGAACACAACCGCCGACTTGATTGCCTCGGGGGGCAAGAAATCAAGAAGCTCTTCAACGGCACGCATGTGCCGCATGTTTTGGAAGATGGGATTCTGAAATTTGAACTTCCACCGGTACAGCACTTGTGTCCACGTCGCGTGCTTGGCGTTTGCAAAGATCCAGCCCTTGTAATCCTTGGTCTCGATCACGAACACCCCGAAACGGGATACCAAGATGTGATCAATCTGTGTGGTGCCGTCCTTGAACTTCAGCGTGATGTGATTAAGGAGGTGATAGTCAGGGCCGGAGAAGTTGGCTTGCAACTCTCGATGCACCTGTGCTTCCCCACGATTTTGGAAGGAAGAAGCACGATAGCGACCAAGTAAGTAGCCAATGGCTAACGCAAACAGAAGATAAAAGATAGTGATCATCCTGAGTACAGGTCGTATGGTTTAGATCACGAACAATCCGAGTCAAATCTCAGAAGTGACACAAGGACAGAAGTTCACTTAAAGACCAATAACTCTATTCCAGTCTGCGATGTACATATATATCCGCTGGAATTCGCTAGGCAGGAGCATTCGATTGTGAGCTATGAAGTTTCTGGCTTTCTCCAGTTCATCCATACGCTGTTTGAGCCAATGCTGCGATGGCATTAAAGCTTCGAAATGTTTCCAGTTTTCTAAAATTATTGATGCTAATTGGCCGAAGTCTACAAACCCTAGGATGTCTGACTTCTCGCCTTCAAGCCATGAGTCGGTAAATGCTGTCTTCTGCCTAGACTCTGCATGCTGCTTCACTTTCACAGGTAGTTTATTGGCCCACTCTGCCCCCTCTTTTTCCTCGAGTGTTTCTCGTATCAGCGTACGAACCTCATTCTCAAAACAGTGTAAAACCGAATACAGACGGGCCATCTCAAGGGCGCTGTTTCGACGCGAAACCCCAAAAGGGGACAGCGCTTCTGACAAAAGGCGCTCTTCTGCTTGACTGTGATCTGCCCCGACTTGAATTCCTGCAGTCTGAAATTGACTCGCCTCTGATTCGAACATAAGCCCTCGGAACATGTAGTCACGCAAGTCTTTTCTGACGTCAGTCAAGGAGATGCTCCTTCAACGATTTGAAGATTGCGTTAAATACTTCAATGTCTTTTGTTGCAGGCAAATGTATCTGGATGTTGTAGTGAAGTGACGGGCGACCGTGCCCTCTGATTGCTAATTCACTTGGTTCTTTAGCAGGCGGCAATTCCTCTTGTTTAATCTGTATCTCTGATTGAGTTGATGTTTGAACACTAAAGTCAGCAAGGTCTAATAATGCGAAAAACGTCGCTGTCATTAATTTGGCCGTATTAGGACTTGCATTATGGGAGCTTTTGAATTTACCTTCAATCAAATCGCGATCAGTCAAAGTGGGTTTCGCTTTAATCGTAAAGAGATCTCCGTAAGCTTCTTTGATCGCATCGGCCATTACCTTTCGTGGATGAGCACCACGATAGTCGTGATACCGACTTGTTGGTGCCCCATCAGCGGAAAGGAAGCCAAGCGCTTTTAGAAGTGGAATGACAGCACGAAAATTTGATGATGTATAGCCCCAATCCTTTAAATGCTGATTGGTGAACTTATCTGGTGCGGCAGCATCTGAAACTCGTTGAAATATTTCAGGCAGTTGGCCATAAACCTGAACATAAGCATTTGTGAGTGCCATTCAAACCTCTTCAGCAGTTAGTGCAAATTAAATTTAGGTGTTACGCAGAATGAAGATGTGCACAACAGATCACAGAAAAATTTGGCCACCGACATCTACAGAGCTCGATTTGTCAAGGCTGATCACATGAAATTGCAGTCACATTACATGTTCAAGATTAGCAAGTTTGACGCTTCAAGTCTATAACCTATCCTGTAGCTCAGAAATTTCATATCAAGCCACTTTCACACCCAAATGTGAACTCCTCAACTACTCATAGGAGTTACAAAATGGAAAAGCTAGTACTCAACGAAACCGAACTGGCCAAACGCTGGGGGATCAGCCCCAAGACCTTGCAACGCTGGCGTTGCGAAGGGAAAGGGCCACGGTTCCTCAAGCTCTCGAAGCGGGTGATCTACCCGCTCGATGAGATCGAGTCCTACGAACATGGGGCCCTGTACGAATCGACCTGGCAGAAGGCGAGCGATGTGATTCTTCCAGCCAATACCAAGTGGCTGACCCCTCGGCAGCTATCTGCGGCCACGGGAATCCCCATGTACACGCTCACTCACCCACAGGTTCGGAAAACACTTGGTATTCCGCACACCAGAGTAGGAAGTCTCATCCGCTTCAACCCTGAGGAAGTGATGGGGTGGGCGCGTAAATGGTCGGAGGAAGCAATGGCCAATGGCGCGACGTCATCTGAAGACGAAAACCGCCGCACATTGCTGCAGACGCTGGCGCAACTACCTGGATAACAAAATAGGAGGTTAGAAACGACTGCGGCCCCTGCTGGGGCCGCTTTCTTGAGCGTGACACACGCTCTAAGTCGTTGATTTTTCTAGCTTGGGAGCCGAGAGAGTTCGTTATATGGACTGGGTAGGCAGAAATCTTTGCAAATTTCTTTACTACCAACTCCTCGGAACTACTCGGATCTCCTCATTGGAATTTGGTGGAGCAGCTTTCGAACTTGAGCGTCGATTGCCTCTGCTTCGGCCACGAAGGCGTCTACGTCAACCACCGCCTCCAGCATATAGGCCGGTGGACGAACACGCGACCGGTCGCCAGTTGGTACCGGGTCACCCTCCACCGCGTCCAACAGGTCCGCCAAATTTGCGGGCGTGCGCCAGACGTACTTGTCAAATGCCCTTGCATCGATGAACTCATCCTCTTGGCGGATGGCAACCTGGACGAATGCTGCGGGGTTGTCCGTCCCTTTGTCATGGACCAGGTAGATCTTGGTGAGCTGGCATTTGCTCAAAAGGTACTTGGCATCGAGAAGCCTCGTGAAGGTCTTTGATGCATCACCCGCATCCAACGCGAGCTGTTCCTTTATCCACACTTGGTGGTCTTCATGAACCACGGCGCCGTTGCTGGCCAGTACCTTGCGGCGAACCAGGTAGTGGCCATCGTCTCCGCCCCGTGTTGTCGCCAGCTTCGCGTCAGAAAGCTGGCCGAAGGCACGCAGGCAAGAGATCAGTGCACGGTGCGTCGGCTCCGGCACACAGGCAGCTACAGCTTGCGCGAGCCCTGGGACATCGACCTCATATCCGTTGGGCGCTTTCATGAGCGGACGACCTTTGGCTCGACTGCGCGCTGAGTAGACAGGTGTGGTGAGTGGTGAAGATCCATGGGCGCCATTGTGATTCAGCTTTTGCAGACCTTCGAGCATGAAAGCGTCGGAGGGGGCCCGGAGTGGCTCTACGAATGGAAAACCCTCTGTTGGGTGTGCGATCGGCGGGTTCGGCGCAATTACTGTAGCCCGACTGGCCGTCCCCTTCACACCCACCCAGGCCCTTGAAATGGCGAGGTCTGTGCGTAGGATGAATTTGGTCTGCCCATCAAACCTTTGAACTTCAATCCTGAAAACCGCCACATGAACGAAACCACCATACGCACTTCCAACGGCACCACGATCGCCGCATTCTCAGTCGGCGGGACTGTCATGTCAGCGGAAATTCGCACCGAGTTCAGCACGGTGCGAGACCGCGACACTCACATTGGCAATGGAAAGATGCTGCCGGGTCAGGTGTACAACGAAGCGTCGACGGTCCAGGACGTTTGGATCAGGACCGAAGACGGCAAAGAAATGAAGCTGGCCTTCCAGCCCTTGGGGTTGGCGATGCGTGCAGGGCATGCTGTTGTGTTCATGTGCGGCAAAGACGACAAGGGTCAAACCTGGTGCCTGGGGGCGCGCAACCTCGCCACGGGAGAGATCAAGACCTCGAGCTCTTTTGCAAAGAAGATGGCTGGCGATGCCGGTGCAAAAGGTGGACCGAAACTGCCTTTCAGCGCTTGGTGGATCCAGCTTCCCGCGCTGTTGTTCGCTGCGTTTGTCTTCAGCAACATGGAGGGTGGCCGCTACTGGATGATGTACTTTCTTTCAACGGTGTTCTGGGGCGGTATTGGCATGCTGGTCATCCACATCTGGAGGTTGTCCAAACGCGCGGAAACGGTGGGCAAAGAAGTGATCGTCATCGTGCGTGAACGTCTCGAAGCGCTCCCCGCTCGCTGAAAATGAATCGGCGCTGCATTGGGACAAAGCCGGTGCCATCTTCATGATTCCACGGCCGGGAGTCCGCGGGCAATTGAGATATATTTGGCGCAGGCCATGTCGAGGCCTGCTGCCCCACCGCCGGCTAACCCAGAGAGGGACGACATCACAACCTCCGAATTCCACCCATGGCGGAATGCGGCAGTGGGGCACCGTACCGAATTCCGCCTTGATGGAGTTCTGTTCTCATGAAATTTATCCCGACAACGCCAGCCGACGTTGAAAAGCTGAAGGCGCGCGCGAAAGTCCTCAAACGCCGGCACAACATCAAGCATCGAGAGGCGCTTGAACGAGCCTCACGCGAGGCTGGCTATGCCCACTGGCATCACGTGTCCATCTGCCAAGCTGAATCCGAGCGCGCGGTGATGGGCGCTTCACTCGCCTTTCTGTGCAGCAGCATCCAAAAGGACGCGATTAAGGGCGAGACCCACTACATAGGCGACCCGTGGCCACTGCGTTTCGTGGTCTTTGCCAACGGATCGAAAGACGCGGCCCTGCTGGACATCACCGCGCGTCAAGCCTTGATTCTGGTCGAGGGGGGCCAGGAGAGAGAGTTCAGCATCAACGAGGATGGGCCACTGCCGGTCATTGCTTGGCATGGCCGCTTCGAGGTGGAGTCCGACGTGGTTGTCATCACCCAAGACCCCACTGGCGCCTCCGTACGCATGTCGGTCGATCCTGCTGCGCTGCTTGACGCCATCGACCGATCATCTGCGCGGGAGGGCGACGACGAGGATGACGGCCTTTTCGTGCACGACATGGACGAACCTGCCAGTGGCGAGCTGCTTGAGATGGTGCTGAACGGTACAGGCCTGGTGCCCATCACCGCAGAGATCGCGCAATCTCTCGTGGACTCGGGCTACACCAGCGAACAGGTCGCTGAGGCGACCGCCGCAGGGGCGCAGTACTCGCCATCGCGGCATTCCATCTTCTATCCCCCGGAGAGTTCCTTTTAGAGGCGTTCTGGAGGCGATGGTTGGTGGCTTGTAGAAAAGCGAAAAGGCCCCAATCCGCTAGGGATTGAGGCCTTTCCATGTTCACGCTCAGTGGATGGTCTTCTTCGAGAACAGGGCTGCAACTTGGCGGCTCTGACCGTAGAGGAAGACTTCCAGTTTCTCGCGCACCCAGCCCGGCAGGGAGGGAGCATCGAGCGCCTGGACCAGCACCATGCGGTGCCCCTTGTCCATCACGGCGTCGAACAAGGCCTGCACTGACTCTTCACCACCGTGGTCGATGGCAAGGTCAATGGCACGGCCTGGTTTCTCGGCAAGCGACTTCACGATGAAGTCCATGTGGTCGAGGGCAGAAGCGTAGTCGGTTTCGTATGCGGCGTTCATCATGTCAATCTCCATTAAAGGGAAAGAAAGACAGGTTCCACATACGGTCCCGAAGGGAACCTGTGGTTCCCGTCCGGGTGGGTTTACGTTCGGCAGTTGCCGACTGCTTAGAGCGAGCTCTGAAGTGACTTCATTTCAACAGGGTGCGGCTGTTCTGTCAGGCCATGTGGGTCAGTTTCCGACCCATGACGCAACTTTTTTTTCAAGAAATGGTCAATGAGAAGGAAGGGCTCACGGCGCGAACCGCCTTGCGGGCTTTTGAGCGGTTTCTAGGACGTTGCGCAATGGCAAGCAGTCGCGATACCGACGATGCTTGTCGTACCAGTTCCTCTTGGGTGTCGGCAATAACCACTACGCCGCCATTCAGCCAGGTCGCCCCGCCGCCTGGCTTTTTTTTGCCAAGCTGCGTGAGAGTGCGATGACCTGCACCGGTCGCCATAGGAATCTCAACAGGCCCGATCGCGTTGCAGCGCACACGAGCCTCGGATAGCATTCATCCGTCTTGGGCGCATGTCCAGAACGCGGCCTCGCGGTCGCCATCAACTTTTTGCCCCAACGCGGGCTTCAACCCAACCGGGAACCTCTCCCGGTGGGGCGCGTGGTTTCCGGTCCTTTTCTTTCTTAGGACTCCCATGGAAACCATTTTGAAAAACAACGAGCAGATCTCTGGCGACACGGTGCGTGCGCAGATCAACGAGCGGTCCTTCATGCGCAACATGGAGCACATGTTTTCGTCCAGCTTCTCCGTGATTGGTGAGCTGCTGCAGAACGGTCGTCGGGCCGAGGCAACGACCATTGATGTCAAACTCGATGCCAAAACGCGCAAACTGACGATCTCTGACAACGGCATCGGCATCCAGAGCTTCGCCAAACTGCTCGACTTGGCCACCAGTGGCTGGACGGCAGAACAGGTGCAGCTGACGGAGAAGCCGTTCGGCATGGGCTTCTTCAGTGTGGTCTTCGCAGCCGAGCGCGTGGTGGTCACATCGCGTGGGCAGCAGCTTGACTTCACCCGCGAAGACATCATCGAAGGCCGCCAGCTGAGGGTGCGCGAGCATGGGGAACAACCGCTCAACGGAATCACCACGGTGATCGAGTTGTGCAACGTCAGCGAGAAGCTGCTGCCTGTCAGTGGTTCAGTCGATCAGTTCGAGCGCAATCTCAAAGAACTGGTGGCCGGTTTCCCGGTGGACGTGGTGTTCAACACCGTACTGCTGCCCCGTCCGAACCGGATGGACCTCAAGGACGGCAAGTGGGTGATGACGGGCATGGGCCCGGTGAGCATTCAAGGCATCCACCGCGGCACCACGCTGGCTCAGCCCGCTCACAACACCAACGTGCGCATGTACCTGCAGGGTTTGCCCATCGAGCAAAAGCGCTTGTCTTTTCCTGGAGCAGAGGCACCCTACATCGTCCACCTGGACAGTGCGCAGTTCACTGCGCAGATGCCGGATCGCACGCATCTGTTCAATTCCGACGAGCAGATGAAAACCATAGCCCAAACTTCCAGGGTGGAGTTGACCCCCCCGATGGCCACCCCAAACTGCCCCACTTGTGGCCGGTCAAACTGCTCCAGGCAGGACAGGGTGGATTATGACTATTCCGGGCTGACGGCGATGCGCGCGGCGGCCTCCTTGAGGCGGTAGCTCTTGCCCTCGAACTCCAGCATCGCGCAGCGGTGCATGAGGCGATCCAGGATGGTGCTGGCCATGGTGGCGTCGCCCAGGTATTTGCCCCAGTCCTGCACCACCCGGTTGGACGTGATGAGAACGGCGCGGCGCAGCTTGTAGCGCTGGTGCACGATGGCCTGCAGCACCTCGGCGGCATGCTCGCTGATGCGCCTGGCCAGGAACAGGTCATCGAGGACGAGCAGGTCCGGCTCGACCCAGTCCTTGAGCAGCGCGCTGCGCTCTGCCGTACTGGCCAACGCGTAACGGGCGAACTCGGTGTCGGCTTCCAGGTAACGCACGTCATAGCCCTGCAGCGTGGCCTGGTAGGCCACGGCCTTGGCCACATGGCTCTTGCCGGTGCCGGGCTTGCCAATGATCAAGGCATTGGCACCCTCGCCGATGAACTTCAGGGTGTGCAGCTCGAAGCAGGCGCTGCGCGGCAGCTTCGGATTGAAACGCCAGTCAAAATCGGCCAGGCTGACCTTCTCATCCAGCCCGGATCGCTTGAAGCGGCGCTCGGTCAGGCGCGAGCGCCGGCGGTCCAGCTCGTCCTGGAGCATGGCGGCGAAGGTCTCCAGAAACGGCTCCTGGGCGGCCTGGGCCTGCATCACACGGGTGGGCAGCGTCTCGGCAATGCCCGAGAGGCGCAGCTCGCGCAGCGCGCGTTCGATCTCGATCATGTTCATGGCTGAACTCCGGGTGCGGTGTTGGTGGCGGCGGTGGCGGCGGTGGCGGCGGCGTGCGCGAAGAGATCGCCGTACTCATCGGCGTCGCGGATGAGCTCATGATGCTGGGTCAGCGTGTGGGAGCCATTTGCCGGCGCACCGCTTGACGCGGTCTCGATGGCTGCCATCGCCTGGGCAAAGATGGCTTCAGTCAGAGCCAGAACGCGCTTGTAGCTGTAGATCCCGTGCTCCAGGGCCTGTGCGCAGGCGGCATCGACGCAGTGCGCCGGGTAGCGCCGGGCCAGACCGACGATGCCCCAGAGCTTGCGCTGGCCCACCCGGCCCTCGATGGCAAAGAGCAACTCGCACAGCCGGCTGGCGTGTTCCCCGATCTCGCCGGCCTGACGCAGGATCAGGCGGGTCTCCCGAGAAGGATTGAACACCCGCTCGTCCATGGGCAGCACCACCGTGCCAGGGCGCTGGGCCTTGGCGTGGGTGCGCAGCAAGGCGCCTGAGGCCAGATTCCGGATCTCGATGCGCTGGGCGTAGATGCGCACCAGCACCTTGGAGCCGATGCCCGCCGGTCGCGCGGCGTAGCTGCTGTGATCCACCCGCACGCAGCTGTCGTCGCAGACGGTTCGCTCAGCCTCGTCGAAATACTGCATGCCCAGCAGCGGCAAGGGTTTGAGGTGAGACCGCTCTTGCTCAAACATGGCCTGTACCTGACGCCTCTCGGTGCCGTGGATGCGCTTGGCCGCCCAGTTCTTCTCCCAGTGCGCCAGGAAC
>CAYZHE010000028.1:0-24599 GCA_964478285.1 uncultured Burkholderiaceae bacterium | reverse complement strand
CACATTCATCGCGTACTGGATATCAGGAAAGACCGCTGGCATATCGAGGAGCCGCGAATCTGCGGTCAAGAAGGCTGTACGCACAACGACACCGGCGTGCGAGGTTTGAACCGCAAAAACCGCCCGTCCAGTCACACTCGTTTGATGGTCACCATCCACTGGGGTCTGGCCTGCAATCGCATCCTCAGAATCGGATATTTCTGGCGATCTTTCGGCCAGAGTCGCGGCTATCCCAGGCAGTTCCTTGTGCTCCGTTGCTCCTGAGCGCTTCTCGTCTTTTTTGCCAAACATTTGATACCCCTTTTGAAAGCGAACCGGGTGAGCACTCCTGCAGTGCCGTGCCGGTTTGTCTATTTCTCTAAGGGCAAAATGTATATTTTTTAGTTATTTAAAGATGGTATTTATCATATAAATAATACCTTATTAGCCAATATTGTGCGGTATATCACACCGATAACTGACCCGGGTGAAAACGATGTGGAATAAAGCGAGGGAAGCTTGCAGGGCATAAGGGTGAACACGATCGTGTCGACCAGTCGGTGTGGTGACCTGCTCCATGTGGTGTCAATCAGGCGTGCTTGTGCCCGAGGTAGTCCGACCTCGCCATGGGGTTGGTGGGAACAGGATGGACCGAGCCCCGCCTGACCCGCCCCGAAGGGCTGGCGGCAGGTCAACTGGGGCAATAGTTACTGGTGCGACTTCATGCCATGGCCGTGCATATCGTGGCCTGATTTCTCAGGCGCTGAACGTGCCGTCCCACCGAGTGGTTTCACTGGCGCCTGAATATTGAGTACTTCGGACCGTCCGTCCGCGGCCTTGAATGTGAGGGTCAGAGGCACCACTTGACCCTCCTTGGTTGCGGCCTTGAGGTCCATGAGCATGAGGTGGAAGCCACCTGGCTTGAGTTGCACTGCTTGCCCTTTGGGCAGGGGCAATCCGCCTTGCACTTCGGCCATACGCATGACGCCATCTTTCATGCTCATCTCATGCACTTGAGCAACGCCAGCGACGGGAGATTGCACGCCAACCAAGCGCCAATCTTCAGGAGCCACGAGAGTCATGAAAGCGCCGGTTGCTTTTTGGCCAGGGACGGTTGCACGAACCCAAGGGTCTTGGACTTGAATGGGCGCCTGTGCCTGGGTAACAGACTGAAACAACAAGGCCAGGAGTGCGAATGCGGCACTGGTGATGCGGGGGTTGATGGTTTTTTGAATCATGGGGTTCCCTTGAATTGAAATACGACGGTCTGACGCAACACACGGAAGGACGATCCTTAGCCTTGTCTTCGATGCGTCACCGCTGATGGAAGTGAGAGAGTGAAATCGCCCCTGTCAGCGCAGCGTTGCGCCTTCAAACGGGCGTAGCCGAAGCCGAGCTCAACCCGGGAGGCCCGCGTGCGAGGTAGCCGCGTTCAGCGGGTGCCCTCTGGACTTGGGGCGGTGTGTGACCCAACACCGTGGGCAGGGCTGCAATTGGGAGATGGACCGCAGCACTGCTGCCAACCGCCACAAAGGGAAGGCACAAACTGCAATGCCAAGTGTGCTTTTGGGCACTACCTGGCGCAGCGTCCGACGTGTGCTCGACCCACTTGGTGCCACTGGCCGAACAGACCAACGCACCCGCGCTAGACATGAGCGGCGACGCATTCGCCACGGCGATGCTGAGTGACAGCCAAGCCATCACCCACCAGGTGGTCCATCGGTTGCGTCGCATCCAGTCCATGGCGCCATTATCGCGCGAACTGAAAGGTGTCTGAGGAGGCTCCAAGTGCGACAGCGAAAAGTTTTGGATTAAGGCATGATCTGCGTCAAACGCAACCGCGTAACACCCAAACCCTAGGAGCCCCCATGTTGAAACTATGCGGCTTTGCCGGCAGTAATTACCACAACAAAGTCAAGCTGGCTTTGCTTGAGAAAAACATTCCATTCGAAGAGCAACTGACTTGGGTCGGTGAGACCGATCCGGCAAGTTCGCCTTTGGGCAAAGTGCCTTACCTGATCACTGAACAAGGGGCACTGAGCGAGTCGACCATTATTTTGGAATACCTCGAGCAGCAATATCCCACGCATCGCCTGCTGCCCAGCAACGCTTTTGAAGCGGCAAAGGTGCGCGAGTTGGTTCAGTTTTTAGACTTACACCTCGAACTCGTGGTTCGCAATCTGTATCCAGAAGCTTTCTTTGGTGGGAAAGTCAGTGACTCGGCCAAAGAAAAAGTGAGTACTCAACTCGAAAAGAGCATCGCAGGCTTTGCACAGCTGGCGAAATTCACGCCTTTTGTCGCAGGGGACGCGTTCACACTGGCTGATTGCGCCGCGATCACCCACCTGCCTTTGGTGAGTGCAGCGACCAAAAAAATATATGGTCGTGACTACCTCGCCGATTTGCCTGTCAAAGAATACATGGCCAAAGTCGGTGAGCGTGCAAGTGTGCAACGGATGAATGAAGACCGCAAAGCCAACGCTCCGCTGTTCATGGAGTACATGAAGAGCAAGCAAAAGTCCTGACATCCCGTGCCTTCCGGCGCCGTCGCATCCCAAGATGGCCAAGCCAAGCGCTGCAAAGCAAGCGCAAGCAATGGTGAGGATCAGCTTGCGGCGCGCTCCGGAGGCAGACTATCCGACAGCCATGCCACCTCTTGCTCCAGTGCGTGAGCCCAGCTGCGGCGATCGCGGCCCTGTGCTGACTGCGGCCGACCCCAGTTGACGACCGCGTGGACGGGACCTTTGCGCAAGACTGACCACACCGACTGGACCAAATTCATCTCGCCCACAAACGCGGCCGCGAGTGACTTGGGTCGATCAGCGCCAGCGTCTTGCGCTGCGCTCCAATAGGACAAGCCGACTGGGATGACATCACAAGGCGCGCTGATCGCCGCTTGGATCAAATTGGCGTGAAAGGGCAACACAGCCGAGCCATCGTGCGTGGTGCCCTCGGGGAAAATAGCCACTGTGTGGCCCAGCCGCAAGTCATCAGTCATGCGGTGCACAACGCGCATGGCATCGCGCCGCGAAGTGCGCTCGATCATCAAGGTCCCAGCTTCTGTCACCAGCTTGCCCAGCAAGGGCCATCGGCCCACATCCGATTTGGAGACAAATCTCACTGGGTGCGCTGCATTGATGATCAGAATATCAAGCCAACTGATGTGGTTGGCAACCACCAGTCCCCCGTGTCCGTCGAGCGGCGCGCCACGCACCTCTAGGCTCACGCCAAAGACCTGAAGCACTTCATGCGACCACTGCTGGATGTGATTAGCCCTCTGCTGGCTTGTGGCCCGACCGAAATGGCGATGCATTGTCCACAAGCCCTGAAACACCAACCCGATCGCGCGCAAACAGCGCAGCGCAGCAGCGGTCCGGCTTAGGCCGATCGTGGACATCTGCTGTTAAACACTGAATGCCAATTGACCGTTGACCACTGTTTGGCGCACGCGACCGGGCAACTCGATGCCTTCAAACGGCGTGAATTTGCCTTGGCTTCGCAGCTGCGCGCCAATGGTCATGTGCAAGGATTTGTCTTCGAAGACGCACAAGTCGGCGATGCCGCCCTCAACCACTTGGCCCATGCTGGATTGCAAGCTGCCCAAGGCCTGGCCAAGCACAGAGGCCGGACCGATGGTGACGACACGCAAGGCATCGGCAAGCGACAAGCCGCTGTCTTTGGCCCATTTGAGCGACAAGCCCAAGAGCAACTCAACAGCTGTGGCGCCGGCCTCGGATTCCGCAAAAGGCTGAGCCTTGGCGTCCGCCTCAACCGGGTTGTGATCGCTAACCAAGGCGTCGATGGTGCCGTCCTGCAATCCTGCGCGCAGCGCGGCGCGGTCAACCTGTTGACGCAACGGCGGTTGCAAGTGCGACCGACTATCGAAGTAGCCCATGTCCACGTCGATCAAATGCAAGTTGTGCACACTCACATCGCAGGTCACCGGTAGGCCTTCGGCCTTGGCTTGGCGCACCAACTCTAGGCCCGCGGCACTGCTGATGCGGCACAAGTGAATGCGCGCCTGCGTTGAGCGTTGGAGTGCAAATATGGTGTGCAGCGCGATCAATTCAGCGGCCACTGGAACGCCAGACAAACCCATGCGAGTGGCCAAGGGGCCACTGGCGGCCACACCTCGTCCCAGCCATGGATCTTGCGGACGCAGCCACAGCGTGAAGCCAAACGTCGCGGCATATTGCATTGCGCGTTGCAATACCTGGGTGTTGATGATGGGGTTCTCCGCCTGAGAGAAGCCCACACAACCCGAGGCGGTCAGTTGCGCCATCTCAGTCAATACCTCGCCTTGCAGCCCGCGAGTGATTGCACCGACCGGGAAAACGCGAGCCAAATTGAGTTGCTCAGCTCGAAACTTCAGCATATCGACCAGGCCCGACTCGTCCAGCACTGGATCGGTGTCCGGCGGACATACCAACGCGGTGACTCCTCCAGCCACGGCAGCTCCCATCTCGGATTCGAGCATACCCTCGTGCTCGTAGCCCGGCTCCTTCAAGCGCGCACACAAGTCAATCAGCCCTGGTGCGACGATGCAACCAGTGGCGTCGATCACTCGGTCGGCATCAAACCCTTTGGCAGAGCCGCCAATGGCAAGGATGCGTCCCGCACCAATGGCCACGTCAGCCAGCTCGTCGCGGCCACTGTTGGGGTCGATCACGCGACCGCCTTGAATCAACAATTTCATCGTGCTCACCCTTCATTTCCCGCAACGATCGACATCACAGCCATGCGTACCGCGATGCCAAACGTCACCTGGGACAAAATCACTGCCTGAGGTCCATCGGCTACTGCAGAATCGATTTCAACGCCGCGGTTGATCGGGCCTGGATGCATGACGATGGCATCTGACTTGGCCCACTTCATGCGCTCGGGTGTGAGGCCAAAGTGTTTGAAATACTCTTGCGATGAGGGCAACAGCGCGCCACTCATGCGCTCGTTTTGGAGGCGCAAGGCGATCACGACGTCAGCATCCCGAATGCCCTCTTCCAAGGTGTGACAAACGCGCGCCCCCATGTGAGCCATGTCTTCGGGGACCAGTGTGCGAGGACCAACAACGCGCACATCTGGACAGCCTAGCGTGGTGAGGGCGTGGATGTTGGAGCGCGCCACGCGAGAATGCAAGACGTCCCCCACAATCGCGATGCTGAGATTGTGGATGTCGCCCTTGAAGTGGCGAATCGTGTACATATCCAACAAGGCCTGCGTCGGGTGGGCGTGGCGCCCATCGCCGGCGTTGATGACATGGACATGTTTGGGGACATGTTGAGCTACCAAATAAGGCGCGCCCGATTCGCCGTGCCGCATCACAAACACGTCCGCAGCCATCGCAGTGAGGTTGTCGATGGTGTCGAGGAGGCTTTCGCCCTTGCTGGTCGAACTTCGCGCGATATCCAGATTCACCACGTCTGCAGACAGGCGCGTCGCTGCGATGTCGAATGTGGTGCGCGTGCGTGTGCTGTTTTCAAAAAACAAGTTGAAGACACTTTTGCCACGGAGCAGCGGGACCTTCTTCACGTCGCGATCGCTGACGCTGACAAAGTTGGTCGCGGTATCCAGAATGTGGTTGATGTTGGCCTTGCCCAAACCTTCGGTTGAAAGCAGGTGGATCAACTCGCCGTTGCGATTGAGTTGTGGGTTGCCGCGTGTGATCATGCTGCTTGCACCTCAAATGTGAACTGACCTGCGTCAGTTTGACTCAGACTCAACACCATGTCGGAGGGCAGCTCGCGCACCTCGGCTACCCAGTCTGCGGCAACCGGCAATTGGCGCTCGCCACGATCCACCAACACTGCCAAGGCGACCCTGGCAGGGCGCCCGTAGTCGAACAATTCATTGATCACTGCGCGCAGGGTGCGCCCGGTGTGTAAGACATCATCGACCAACACCACAGTAGCGCCGTCGACGTCAAAGGGCAACTGGGTTTGCATGGATGAGGCAGCCAGTCCGCGCTGAGCAAAATCGTCGCGGTGCATGCTGGAGGAGATCACCCCGGCCTCGCCGGGCAGGTTCCACTCACGCTGCAAACGCTTGGCGACCCAGGCGCCACCACTGGCAATGCCCACCAAGCGCGCGTCGGGACCGAGGTTGGGCCAAGCTTCGCTCAAATGCTTTTTAAGCACGGCGTACAAGGCTTCTGCATCAAAGCCGAATCCGTCGGTGTTTTGACTCACGACACACTCCTCAAAAACTGTTCCAGTATCAAACAAGCGGACGCTGCATCCGCGTCCTTGGCCCCCATTGCATGTGCCTCCGTGGTCGTGTACCGCTCGTCTACCTCAAAGACAGGCAGGCCAAAACGACCGTGCAACTGGCGGGCAAATTTTTGTGCCTTGGCTGTATTGTCGTGCGGAGCGCCGTCAGGGTGAAATGGCACGCCAACCACCAATGCATCTGGTCGCCACTCCTTGAGCAGGCTCTCGATGGGACGCCACTTGGCGTCTCCTACAGCGATGACCGTCGGCTGGGGTGTTGCGGTTTGGGTCAGTCGATTTCCGACGGCAACCCCTGTGCGCTTTTCGCCAAAATCAAATGCCAAAAAGCAAGTCCATTGAGCCAGACCTTCCGCGGCACTTGGGGGATGGGTTTGCACCAGCTCCACCACTAGGCATGCCCCGCACCGGGACTCAGCATCCAAGGCTCGAGACCTAAAAGCCCCATGGCTTTGAGGTAACGCTCTTCGCTGGGTGTTTCAAAAATAATGCTGGGATCGGCCTTGACCGTGAGCCAACTGTTTTCGCCCAACTCAGACTCCAGTTGCCCTTGACCCCATGAGGCGTAGCCCAGAGAAATGAACACCCGCTTGGGTCCGGCTCCCTCTGAAATGGCCTGCAACACGTCCTTGGAGGTGGTCATCTCTAGGTCTTCACCCACAACCATGGCGGAGGCATAGGCTGACTCGTCGCCGTCACCCATGCGCTCGTGCAAGACGAACCCACGTTCCGTCTGCAAGGGACCACCCACAAACACGCGCAACGCCTTCAAGTCATCGCGGGCACAGCCCATATCGATGCGATCCAGCAGTTCGGGCAAAACGAGTTCACTCGGCCGATTGATGACCAACCCCAACGCGCCCTTGTCCGTGTGTTCGCAAAGGAAGACCACGCTGCCACCGAAAAAACCGTCCTCTAGCCCGGGCATGGCAATCAAAAAGTGATTGGTCAAGTCAATGGAGGCAGAATCGGTGATCATTACTCAGATTTTAGAGCCAGAAGGGCTCTTTCCAACGCCATGACACCTCGCCCAACTCATCATTACGCCAAAGGCTTGGTTTGGCTGCGCCGCGATCTTCGCCTGAACGACAACGCGGCGCTCTATCACGCGCTCAAAACCTGCGATCAGGTGTATTGCGTTTTTGTCTTTGATACCGATATTTTGCAGCCCTTGCCCCGCGATGACCGTCGTCTGTCTTTCATTCACGCGAGCCTGCAAGAGGTGCAACAGGCGCTCAATGCACACAACGGGGCACAACTTTTGGTCGGCCACGGTCAAGCCGTTGACAGCATCGCACGCCTGGCCAGCCATTTGCACGCCGATGCGGTGTTCACCAATCATGATTTTGAGCCTAGCGCCAAAGCCCGGGATGCTCAAACGCTAGGAGCCCTCGCGCACGCCGGCATCATGATGCACAGCTTCAAAGACCATGTGATTTTTGAGCGAGACGAGGTGCTGACACAGACCGGGCGACCGTTCACGGTCTTCACTCCCTACAAAAAGGCGTGGCTCAAAGCATTGACACCCTTTCATACCCAAGCCTACTCGATAGAAAAGTATGCCGACCATTTTGCAGCGCCCCCCACCTCTTTACCCAGTGGGTTCAGGCTGGGCGCACAGATGCATTCGATCTCGGACTTGGGCTTTGAGCCAGCGGACTTGGCGTCACTGCGGATCAAAACCGGTATGTCAGGTGCACAAGCGTTGCTGCAGGACTTTGTCTCGCGCATGGACAAATACGACCACGCGCGAGATTTTCCGGCGATCAAAGGACCGTCCTATTTGAGCGTCCACTTGCGCTTTGGTACGGTTTCGATTCGCGAGCTGGTCCGTTTGGCGTGGCCGCTCGCCGAGGCTGGTTCCGAGGGTGCGGCCACTTGGTTGTCCGAGTTGGTGTGGCGTGACTTTTATATGCAGATCCTTGAGCATTATCCTCATGTCACAGAACACGCATTCAAGGGTGATTACGACCGAATCCAATGGGTCCACTCGGCACACGGAAAAAAATTGTTTGCCCAATGGTGTGCCGGCGAAACCGGTTATCCCCTGGTCGATGCGGCGATGCTGCAACTGAACCGCAGCGGGTATATGCACAACCGGCTGCGCATGGTGGTCGCCAGCTTTTTGACCAAAGACCTCGGTGTGGACTGGCGCTGGGGTGAGCGTTATTTCGCTGAAAAACTGCTCGACTTTGACTTGGCAGCCAACAACGGCGGCTGGCAATGGGCCGCCTCGTCCGGGTGTGATGCGCAGCCTTACTTTCGCATCTTCAACCCAGTCACCCAAAGCCAACGCTTTGACCCGCAAGGAAAATTCATCAAGCGTTACCTCCCCCAACTAGCGGGGCTCAGTGACGCCGCAATCCATGCCCCTTGGCTGGCCAAACCCATGGAACTGGAGGCTGCTGGTGTGGCTTTGGGCAAAGACTACCCCTTGCCGATCGTCGATCATGCTGAGGCGCGCAAGCACACGCTAGAGCGGTATGCAGTGGTGAAGAACACACCAGCGAATTGAACGTCAGCGCACTTGACTCACGCCCATGCACCAACGAAAAAGGCTGCCCATTGCAGCCTTTTGTGGATGCCGATGTGCGTGTTACACCGTGAAGATCGTGCAGCCAGTGGTTTTGCGTGCCTCTAGATCTTCGTGCGCCTTTTGGGCGTCTTTCAGAGCGTAGCGCTGGTTGATTTCGATGGTGACTTGCCCACTTTGAACGATCTCAAACAAGTCGTTGGCCATGGCTTGTGTGGCCTCTCTGCTAGAAATGTGGGTAAACAAGGTCTGGCGAGTCAAATAGAGCGAACCCTTGGGACCCAGAGCTCCAGGCGCAAACGGAGCGACCGGTCCGGACGCATTCCCAAAGCTGGCCATCAGTCCAAAAGGACGCAGACAGTTGAGCGATCCCTCCCAAGTGTCTTTGCCGACAGAGTCGTACACCACTTTGACGCCACGCCCTCCCGTGATTTCTTTGACCTCGGCAACAAAATCTTGGGTGTTGTAGTTGATCACATGGGCAGCGCCATGGTCTTTGGCGAGCGCGCATTTTTCATCAGATCCAGCGGTACCGATCAATTGCAGCCCCAGAGCCTTGGCCCACTGACAAGCGATCAAACCAACGCCGCCCGCAGCAGCGTGAAACAACACATGATCGCCGGGTTCCAGCCCTTCGACTGGTCGCGTTTTTTTGAGCAGGTACTGAGCCGTCAAGCCTTTGAGCATCATGGCCGCGCCCGTCTCAAAGTCGATGGCGTCAGGCAGCCTGCACACGTTCATGGCAGGCATGACACGCATTTCCGCGTAGCTGCCAGGTGGGTTGGCGGCGTAGGCCACACGATCGCCCCGCTGGATGTGATTGACACCCTCGCCCACACCCTCGACCACACCGGCACCTTCCATGCCAATCCCACTCGGCATTTGAAGCGGATAGAGGCCCATGCGATGGTAGACGTCGATGTAATTCAAGCCCACCGCTTCGTGGCGAATCAGGACTTCACCCGGACCAGGATCGCCGACTTCGACTTGAGTCCACTTCATGACATCAGCTGCACCTTGGGCGTTGATTTGAATGGCGTTGGCGGTTGGCATGAATTGGCTCCTCGGATCAATGGAATGAAATTACAACGAAAGAGATGATCATGCCAGAGAGTCGCCAACTGCGTGCGTCACCTGTGAATATCCGTGCCCCAGGAGTCAGCGCAAGGTGCTGCCGTCTCTTGGGTGGCAGTCAGCCAATGGTCGATCGATAAATCGCGCTAAAGTGGTGCCCATGAACCATCGTCTTTCGACCGCCACTGCCAGTTTGCTGCTGATTCCTCCGCTCATGTGGGCGGGCAACGCCATCGTGGGGCGCTTGATGAACAACCAAGTCCCACCGATGACACTGAACATGTTGCGCTGGGTAGTGGCCACGGCATTGCTGGCACCGATTGGGTGGCGGGTTTGGCATCACCGCGCGCTGGTGCGCCGGGCGCTACCCCGGCTCATGCTTCTCGCATTGACGGGGATGTTTTCCTACAACTCCTTTCAATACCTGGCGCTGAACACGTCGACACCGATCAACGTGACGCTGGTGGCAAGCATCATGCCGTTCTGGACTTTGTTGGCCGGTCGGGTTTTCTACAAAGTGCGCGTTGAGCGCCACAGCCTATTCGCCGTCGTGTTTACCTTGGCCGGCGTGTTGCTGGTTTTGTCGCGGGGCGATGTGAGCAAGCTACTCAGCATTCAATTGGTTCCAGGCGACGCCTGGATGCTTTTAGCCACACTCGGATGGACCGCTTACAGTTGGCTGCTGGCCAAACCGACCGCTGCTCAAAGCGAGTTGAGTGTGCACTGGGCGCCATTTCTGTGGATTCAAATGCTCATTGGCATCGTGTGGTCGGGCATCGCCACTGCCGTGGAGTGGTGGGTACTCCCCCTGCTTGGCGCTGATCCACCCCACATGGGCTGGGACTGGGGTGTGTGGTTGGCGTTGATTTACGTGGGCGTCGGCCCGGCCTTGATCGCCTACCGCTGTTGGGGAGTGGGCGTCGCGAAGGCCGGTCCTAGCGTCGCCGTGTTTTTTGCCAGTTTGACGCCAGTATTCGCCGCGGTGATGTCGACCCTGGCGCTGGAGGAGACGCCACATTGGTACCACTATGTTGCGTTTGGACTGATCTTGATCGGGATTTGGGTGTCCTCGCGACCCCGGGCGGCAACGACCGCATGACGTTCAGCTGGTTTGGGCCCAACTGGGCTCAATCCGCAGCTTTGACTTTGATGGTTTGACCGCGGTATGACGCCCAAGTCACGCCCGCGATCACCAAGAGCGTCCCCGCGCCAATCCACGCATTGAAAGGCTCACCCAAAATCAGAATGCCCATTGAAATCGTGCTCAGCGGTCCAACCATACCGACCTGAGAAGCCAGCCCTGCACCCAAGCGCTCGATACCCAACATGACGAGCAATACGGGTGCCACCGTACACAGCACAGCGTTGACGCCAGCCAATGCCAACACCTGCCACGGAACCTCCAACGCGGCGACAGAACTTACGATGGGCAGCTGCAACATGCAAAGCACGCAGGCCACTGTGCTGGCGAGACCCACCAAACGCATAGACCCCAACTCTCGAATCATTTCGCCGCTGTACATCAGATAGTAGGCATAGCTAAAAGTGCTCAACAGCACCAAGATGCCGCCCCAGGCGGTCTCCCATCCTTCAACTTGCAGTTCGTGACCAAAAACGACCACCACGCCAAGGTAACTGATAGCCATACCAAGCCACTGGGCGCCATTGGCGCGGCGCCCAAAGCGCCACCAAGTGAGCAGCACCACGATGGTCGGCGTGAGATACAAAATCAAGCGCTCCAAGCTGGCGCTGATGTGTTGCAAACCAAGAAAGTCCAACATGCTGGCCAAATAGTAGCCAGAGAACCCAAGGCTACCGACCATCAGCCACTGGCGGCGACTGAGCGGCGTTTGTCCTCGACCCGACCACCAAGACAACGCCAAGAAAAGTGGCAATGCAAACGCCATCCGATAAAAGATCACCTGAACGGCATCCACACCATATCGGTAGGACAGTTTGACCAGAATAGCCTTGCCGCTAAAGCCGACTGCTCCAGCCATCGCAAAGAACAGACCCCAAGCCCTTGGACTGAAGGTCATGCGCCGTCTGGGTCTAGCAGCAAATCGGTATTCACGATTCGGTACACGCGCCCAGATTTGTCTAGGGGCTCGAGCATACCCTCGCGCACAAAGGCATTGATGGTACGGGAGACCGTCTCAAATTTTAGATCCAGCATGGCACCCATGTCTTCACGCGAAAACAAGGTCACCACACTGGCGTCGCCACTGGCGCGCATTTTGCGAACCAGCCCTGCCACACGCTGCCGCGCGGTGCCAAAGTTGAGATCTGCGAGCCAATCGTCAGCATCCTTTAGGCTGTGGTGCCACTTTTGCATCAAGCGCTGATGCATTCGGGGAGTGTTTTCGATCAATTTTTGAATCACCGCCAGAGGTATGCGACAGACCTTGACGTTGGTCAGCGCGATGGCATCGTTCTCGTAGCGGCCGCCCACCATCGCTTCTTGACCAATGACATCGCCCGTGCGCAAGACGCGAACGATGCGCTGACGCCCGTCCACCGTACCGCGAACCAACTTCACGCTGCCAACGCGCAAGGTCATCACGCTTTGGGCCCCACCACCCGCGCTCTGCAAGACCTCACCAGCGGCAAACTCCATGTCATCAATCGGTGCGTGGATGTGTTCGAAATCTTCTGGCGTCAGGTCCGCAAACAACACCGACTCGCGAACCCCACAGCTGAGGCAATCGGCCGTACCGCGCCAGGCGTTGAAGGGCTGAATGCGAATGGTGTCTTTCATGTCGGCTGAATGAGGTATTGCTACAAACTTTATTTTGCTTGCAAGTGGAGGCGCTTGTGCAAACGCCTGAGAAACCACCACATACCGAGTGCTACTATCGGCACCGCCACCGACATCGTTGTGTCAGGACTCCAAGGCCAACCCACTGCTTGAGCGCCTTTGGCGAGATAGCCGACCAAGCCTGTCATGTAATAGGTGATCGCCGCCACAGACAAGCCTTCGACAGTGGACTGCAGCTTCAACTGCAAGCCCTGGCGTCGATTCATCGTATTGAGTAAAGCTTGGTTGCCTTCTTGTTGTTCGATCTCCACCCGGGTTCGCAACAGGTTGCTGGTTCGTGAGATCCGCTCACTCAGACTTTGTTGCCGCCGCATGGCCCATGCACACGTGTTCATCGCGGGCGTCAATCGGCGATCCATGAAGTCTTTGATCGATTGCATTCCTTCAAGTCGCACTTCTGATAGGTCGGCGATGCGCTGGCGCACCAATTCAAAGTACGCACTGCTGGCAGAAAAACGCGAATGGGTCGACGCGTAATGACCCTCGATCTCCGCAGCCAGTTGTGTGAGGCGATCGAGCAAATCACTCTCATGTTCAACAGAAGCTGAACGAATCGAAGAGGCGAGATCTGCCAATTCGACTTCGCCATGGCTCAGACGGGCTGCGCTCTCTCTTGCCACCGGCAGCCCCATCAAAGCCGCCATGCGGTAGGCTTCGATCTCCAGCAATCGCTGAATCAAGCGCCCCAAGCGGCGAGGCGTCAAGGACTTGACCAATACCAACGTGTGCGTGAAACCATCCGCTTGCAGCGCAAAGTCCGCCAGGACCACCGCTTGCCCATCGGCTACCGAGGAGCCCGAGAGCGATGACTCTTGGAGTGTGGCCCGCACACCATTGGCAATGGCGGTAGACCCTTCGTCAACCGCTGTGACATGCATGGCACACAAACACTGCCCGGGTATACGGGACAACCAGTCTTGCGGCACGACGCTCGCTGCAGTCGGCAATGACGCTGGACCCGTCCACTGAAAATCTTCCAGCGAACGCATCACCGTCAAACTGACAAATTCGGTGTGCATTTCCCATCGCAATCGGTACGCACCCAGATCTGCCCGAACATGTGTGGCCTTGGCATCGACGCTGACGTGATGAGCATCAAGGAGTTGTTTCAAGTGGGTCTGTACCAGAGGCCTGGATGCATCATCTAACCACATGACCCAGTGCGATACGGCCACGGGCACACGCACGGGCTCCGGGGGGCGGGCGTGAACTTCATTGTGAAGACTGGCTCTAAGAGAGTGGAATTGCATGTTGCCTCAAAGGACGGTGGAACAAACATCAACCGAAATAAATAAAACGCTGTGAATATTTTGACAGCAAGTACCCGCCTCGCTGGCCCTCATGCTGGCTCCCACGTGCGCAAGCGCTGCACCCAGTCTCCATTTTTGAGACCCCAGTAGTGCCGAATCTTGGCCGCCCGCGCATTGGCAAGCGCTGCACTGAGTTCAGGTGGTTGATTGAACGCCATGACCACGGTGTTGCCCTCTCGGGTGGGATCAAAAGCCCACATGCACTCGGGATCAAAGACTTCACTCAACTGACGCATACTGTGCGGGAAACTCGAGTGACGACCGAACAGATTGATGACCAAAGCACCTTCGGGTGCCAACAAACGACGGCAAGCGCCATAAAAATCAGCGTCGTCTAGCACCGGGCCCGCAGCCTCGTGGTCATACAAATCGATGTGTAACAAATCAACCTTGCCCGCCTCGGTTGCGTCGCGCACCCAATCGTTGGCGTTGGCCAAGATCACGTTGAGCTGGGGACCGTCGGGCGGCAACTCAAACCACTGGCGACACACCGATACCACCTGCGGATTGATTTCGACCGCAGTGGTTTTCATGTCTAACTTGAGTGCACAGAACTTGGACAGGGACGCTGAACCCAGCCCAAGTTGCACAGCTCGGCGTCCAGCGACCGAATCGGGATCGACGAACAGCAACCATCCCATCATGCGGCGCACATACTCCAACTCGAGCTCCAGCGGGCGCTGAATGCGCATAGCTCCCTGCACCCACGGCGAGTCCAAATGCAGGTACCGCACACCTCGATCCTCTGAGATCGAGACCTCAGGCAAGCCTTCTTCAAGGCGTTCTATTGGCACATTCATCCATCCACACTTTCATTCGAGGCAAGGCACGACAAGCATTGGCCGTGGTTTGTTGAGCCCACAGCGCTGTGTCGACACCGCGCAAAGCGGCGACCACCGCGCCAATCGCAGGCAGTTCATCCGACGCGTTCAGCCCTTGCGTCTGACCCGCATCACGGGCTTCCTTGGTCACATACAACCACTGAGGGGGTATGTCAGGGCCATCGGTTTCCATGACGATTTGGTCGGGCGGCAAATGAGCTGCCAGGTGGCGCAAACGGCGCGCAGCGTCAAACGTACACGCGCCGCCAAAGCCCATGACCAGCCCTTGGCGCGCAATAGCATTCGCTTGGTCGTCGCTGCCATTGAAGGCATGGGCAATCCCTGCGTCAACGCCGACTTGGCGCAATCCTTTGAGAACGCTATCTACAGCAGAGCGAACGTGCAGGACCACGGGCAATTGAAAGCGTTTGGCCAGTTTGAGTTGCGCAATATAGAACTGCCACTGCTTGTCCCAAGCCTCGCCACTGTGTGGAGCATCAATGAATCCATCCAGTCCAATCTCACCCACCGCGACCAGTTGAGGATCTTGCTGATGGGCTTCCAATTCGAGCGCCAAAGCTTCGAGGTCACGCGGATCAGCATCGGCAACACAAAGCGGATGGATGCCCAATGCGTACACATCCCCATACTCGTGCGCCCATTGGCGCGCACCACACCAAGTCGTCTTGGACACTGCAGGCACGACCGACAACGCAACCCCGCGCGCTCTAGCCAGGTCATGCCGCTGGGTTGCAACGGAGCTGAGCTCCGGGGCATCCCAATGACAATGCGTATCAATCCAAACAGTCATCGCCGCGTTCAATGATCGACCAACTGTCCTTGCACCAAACGCAAGGTGCGATCGCACTTGGCGGCCAGTGCAGCGTCATGGGTAACGATGACGAACGCAGTGCCCGAATCTTTGGCCAAGCGCACCATCAACTCAAAGACTTGTGCAGCACTCTCTCGGTCCAGGTTGCCTGTGGGCTCGTCGGCCAACACACACTGGGGCTGCCCCACCAGAGCGCGCGCTAGAGCCACGCGTTGGCGTTCTCCGCCTGAGAGTTGACTGGGCTTGTGTTCTGAGCGATCAGCCAGTCCAACCTGGGCCAATACGGCCTCTGCGCGCAAGCGGGAAGCGGCTTGTGATTCACGCCGAATCCACAGCGGCAAGGCGACGTTTTCCCATGCCTTGAATTCGGCCAACAAGTGGTGAAACTGGTAAACGAATCCGAGACCCCGATTGCGGCGCTCGCTTTGCTCGTTCAAGCTCCAGCGCTGAATGTTTTCACCACCCCACAGCACTTGACCGGCCGTGGGTTGATCGAGACCTCCCAGCAAATGCAAGAGCGTGCTTTTACCTGACCCAGATACACCCATGATGGCCAAGACTTCGCCAGGAAACACCTGCAAATCGATCCCACGCAACACTTGCACTTCGCACTCGGCGTCGCTGTACCGCTGCTGGAGTCCAGAAGCCTGGATGATAGGGATTGCCTTATTCATAACGCAAGGCCTCCGCAGGTTGTGTGCGGCTGGCGCGCCAACTCGGGTACAAAGTGGCCACCAACGCCAACGCCAAAGAGGTCACCAAGACGGGAATGATGTCGTCCGCTTTGGGGTCACTGGGTAAGCGGGTGATGAGATAGATGTCTTGCGGCAAAAACTGGATGTGAAACAAGCTTTCGATCCACGACACGATCGTGCCAATTTCCCATGCCAAAGCAACGCCCAACACCCCACCAATCAAGGTGCCCAGCACACCGACGGCAGCCCCCTGCACCACGAAGATCGCCAAAATGGATCGCGGCGTCGCGCCCAGCGTACGCAAAATCGCGATGTCAGCCTGTTTGTCAGTCACTGTCATGACCAAGGTACTGACCAAGTTGAAAGCTGCAACTGCCACGATCAACGTCAAGATGATGGACATCATCCTTTTTTCAACTTTGACCGCCGCGAACCAATTGCGGTTTTGTTGCGTCCAGTCACTCACCCAATAATCGCTGCCTAGCTTGACATCCAGTTGCCGCGCCACACTTGGCGCCTGGTGCAAGTCAGACAAGCGCAATTGCACACCGGTGGGACCAGCCAGCCGCATCAAACGCTGAGCATCGCTGATGTGGGTGTACAGCAAACTGTTGTCGTATTGAAAGTGCCCTGAATAAAAGAGACCCACCACCGTCAACGCCTTGAACCGCGGAATCACCCCCACTGGCGTGGCTTGTGCGCTGGGCAGCGCCAGCGTGATTTTGTCACCTACTTGCACCCGCAACTGGCGTGCAAGCCCTTCCCCCAGAACCACGCCAAACTTGCCCGCCTGAAGGCTGTTGAGGGCAGCTCCGCTGTGCCCTTTGGCCAATGCGGTGACACCCATTTCCAACGCGGGCTCTATGCCGCGCATGATGACCCCTGTCGTCGCATCGCCCCGTGCCACCAAGGCCTGAGCTTGCACATATGGCGCTGCGGCCTCGACTCCAGGCTGCAGCAACGCGGCACGCATGACTGCATCACTCGCACTCAGAGGCTCGCCGTCCATGCGCATGACTTCGACGTGGGGCAAAACGCTCAACATCCGGTCGCGTACTTCGGACTGAAATCCGTTCATCACTGAAAGCACCACAATGAGTGCAGCGACACCGAGGGCGATACCAGCCATCGACACGCCAGAAATGAAGGAAATGAATCCATTGCGGCGCGCTGTGCGTGAAGCACGCGTGTAACGCCAGCCAATCCGAAACTCGTAGGGAATATTCATACCGTTGGTGCTCAATATTGCCTACATTGTGGCATTCTTGGCGCATCGTGCAGAACACTTCCTCCCCTCCCTTGTTGATCCTTGCCAACGCCGATTGGCCGGCCAACGCTCCGCCTTTGGCTCTGCCCAACCTGCAGGCCACCCTGGGGCAGTGGCGCACCCTACAGCGCGATGTACGCCCTAGCAACGATCTCTTGAGCGCGGCTGAGCGTTGGCAAGCTGAGGCGCTTGGCTGGCGACTCGCCCCTCATGCGCCTGTGCCTTGGGGGGCTTGGTATGCCCAGCAAAAGGGCCTGTCGACGCAAGGGGCTTGGGCTTTGATCAGCCCTTGCCACTGGGATATCAACATGACGGGAGTGCGCATGGATGACCCAGCCCAACTGCAATTGAGCAGCGAGCACTCACAGGCCCTGATGGCTTCGCTGGAGCCCTTGGCCAACGAAGATGGCATCCAGCTGCATTGGATCAACCCAACGCTTTGGCTGGCTCATGGCGAGGTGTTCACACACTTGGTTGCTCCCAGCCCTGCACGCATGGCCAACGCCGAGCTCAGTGAGCACCTGCCAGATGTGCCGCAAGACGCCAGCGCCACTCGATTGCTGCGCAGACTGCAGAACGAGGCTCAAATGCTGTTTTACGACCACCCAGTGCACGACCAGCGCGCGCTTGAAAGAAGGCCAGCGGTCAATTCGATCTGGTTTCATGGGGCCGCGCCTTGGGTAGCTCCCACGGCGCCCTCCCGCGCATTTCTCTGCACAGATATCTTGTCCCTCAGCGACCACTTGGTAGACGCTTGGCAGCTTGCGGACACTTGGCTCGGGACCCAACTGCAAACGCACCCGAATGCAGATGTGGCGATCTGCTCGGCCACAAGCTCTCGCCTGTTGTCAAAGCGAGCCCCAGCGTGGTGGCGGCGCTTTGGGCAACGCCGCGCCAAGCAATGGATGGACTTGTTGCCATGAAAATCGTCTCAAGAGAGTCGCGTGCTGACATCGCGCAGCAGCTTGAACAAGCCGGCACGCATCCGCTTCTGGCTCGCTTGTACGCCAGCCGAGGCGTGCAGTCACCAGGAGAAATAGACGAGGGACTTGCGCACTTGTTGCCCCCGAGTGGTTTGCTTCACATCGATAAGGCTGCGAACTTGTTGGCGCAGGCGATCCAAAACAACATTCGCATCTGCGTGGTCGCAGATTACGACTGCGACGGCGCCAGCGCTTGTGCTGTGGCCTTGCGCGGCCTGCGTGCATTGGGAGCCCGATCGGTCGAGTATTTGGTACCCGATCGGGTGAAAGATGGCTACGGTCTGACCGCGAGTTTGGCCCAACGCGTGGCAGACCAAGGTGCCCAACTGCTGATCACGGTAGACAACGGCATCGCCAGTATGGAAGGGGTGGCTTTGGCGAAGGCCCTGGGGATGCAAGTATTGGTCACCGATCATCACCTGTGCGCTGTGGTAGACGGACAAATTGAATTGCCTGCAGCAGATGCCATTGTCAACCCCAATCTGCCAACTTGCCCCTTCCCCAGCAAGTCATTGGCAGGGGTTGGTGTCATGTTTTATGTGTTGTTGCAATTGCGAAGCGTCTTGCGCGACGCCGGACACTTCACTGCCGAAAATCAGCCGCGTCTAGACGCCCTCCTCCCCCTCGTCGCCCTGGGTACCGTCGCTGATGTGGTCAAACTCGATGCCAACAACCGGCGCATCGTGGCGCAAGGTTTGAAGCGCATTCGGGCGGGACAGTGTCCGGTGGGTTTGGAGGCCTTGTTTCAAGTCGGTGGCAAAGACCCTCGCTTGGCGACTAGTCAAGATTTTGGATTTGTCGTCGGTCCGCGAATCAATGCTGCGGGCCGCCTGAGTGATATGACATTGGGCATCGAATGTCTGGTGACGGATGACTCTGACCGGGCCCTGGCGCTGGCCCAACAGCTGGACTCAATCAACCGAGAACGGCGCGCCATCGAAAGTGATATGCGCGAGCAAGCCCAACAGCTGGCTGAGTCCATGTTCGGTGAAGACGAGTTGCCGCCGCCAGCGTTGTGTGTATTTGACCCTGACTTTCACGAAGGCGTGGTCGGTATTGTTGCCTCGCGTCTCAAAGACAAATGGCATCGTCCAACGTTTGTGTTCGCGGCGAGCACCGCGGATGGGCACGAAGAGGAGCTCAAAGGTTCTGGCCGCAGCATCGCCGGATTCCACCTGCGAGATGCGCTCGACTGGGTGGCCAAACAACGCCCGGGCGTCTTGATCAAGTTTGGCGGACATGCAATGGCGGCCGGCTGTACCATCCATGCTGATGCCCTCGACGAGTTTGAGGAAGCGTTTCAAACTGTTGCCCAAAGTTGGCTTGATCCACGCACCTTGACGCGAGAAATCGAGACCGATGGCCCACTTCCTGCGACTGACCGCAATTTGGCAACTGCGGACCTCTTGTCTCAGCCGGTGTGGGGCCAAGGCTTTCCTGCACCCGTGTTCAGCGATGTCTTGCCTGTGCTGTCCCAGCGTGTGGTTGGGTCAGGCCACCTCCAACTCAAACTTGAGCACCACGGTGAACCCGTCGATGCCATTTGGTTCGGTCGCACTGATCCCGTACCCAGCCCTGCGCACCTGGCCTACCGCATGGACGTCAACGAATTCAGGGGCCAGAGAAAGCTGCAATTCATGATCGAGGGAATGGCAGACGGCTGAGCTGCGGCCGAGCCTCAAACCCTCGGCCGGGGGGCCAGCTGAGGCGCTCAAAATCCTTCATTCCCCAGAACCGGCTCCTGCCCCCTAAAATCAATGGGTGAACGCTGACCTCCACTGCCACTCCACCGTCTCCGACGGCACCCTCTCGCCTGCGGATTTGGCTGGGCGAGCCCATGCGCAAGGGGTCACGCTTTGGGCACTCACCGACCACGATGAGATCGGCGGTCAGCGCGAAGCACTGACGGCGGCCCAGTCCCTTGGCATGGACTACTTGAGTGGTACAGAGATTTCGGTGACGTTTGCCGGGACTACCGTACATATCGTGGGCTTGGGCTTCGATGTCGACGATCCCCGCTTGACCATTGGATTGGAATCCACCCGCGGTGGTCGAGCAGAGCGCGCCCGACGGATGGCCGCCGAATTGCTCAAAGTTGGTATCCCCAATGCCTTCGAAGGCGCGCTGAAATATGTCAGCAATCCCAATTTGATTTCGCGAGCGCACCTCGCCCGCTACCTCGTCGAGATCGGCAAAGCCAGTGACTTGTCGGATGTGTTCAGGAGGTATCTTGCCGAGGGCAAGCCTGGTTACGTGCCACATCAGTGGGCGAGCCTAGGCAGTGCGGTCAGGTGGATCACCGAGGCTGGTGGGGCAGCTGTGATTGCCCATCCAGCCAGATACCGCTTCAACCCTACTGAGGAATATGCGCTGTTTTCTGAATTCAAGGCACATGGCGGCGTTGGCGTTGAGGTCGTTACGGGCAGCCACACGCCTGCAGAATACAAAACCTATGCTGACATGGCGCGCGAGTTTGACCTGTACGCATCGCGCGGGAGCGACTTCCATGGACCAGGCGAGAGCCGGATTGACCTGGGCACTTTGCCTGACTTGCCGAGCGGTTTGACACCGATTTGGGAAGCCATTGATCACCGCATCCATCGTTTTTCCGAGAGCTGATCCCGATGTCGCAGTACTTCGAGGTCCACCCGGACACCCCTCAGCCGCGCTTGATCAAGCTGGCAGCGGATTGCATTCAAAAAGGCGGTGTGGTTGCGGTTCCAACCGATTCATCTTATGCACTGGTCTGCCATTTGGATGACAAATCGGCAGTGGATCGGCTCCGGCGCATCAGGCAAATCGACGAACGTCACCATCTGACTTTGATGTGCCAGGACTTGAGCGAGTTGTCGACTTACGCAAAGGTCAACAACCGCCAGTACCGGCTCCTAAAGTTAGGTACACCGGGACCCTACACCTTCCTCCTGGACGCCAGCAAAGAAGTCCCCAGACGCGTAAGTCACCCGTCTCGCAAGAGCATCGGCCTTCGGGTACCCGAGCACAAAGTAACACAGTTGCTGTTGCAAACCCTGGGGGCACCCGTGCTGAGCACCACCCTCATCCTGCCTGGCGAAATGGACCCATTGAACGATGCCCATGACATCCGTCAGGCCCTCGAGCATGAGCTCGCTGCCATCATCGATGCTGGTAGCTGTGCCGTGCAGGCCACGACCGTATTGGACCTGACCCCAATGAACACCGGCGGTGACGCCGAGCTCGTTCGCCAAGGTGCTGGCGCGGTGGAACGCCTCGGTCTGTGACAATAGCGCCATGGACATCGCACAACTGATCACAACCATCACCGTCTGGGCACTGCCCGTGGTGTTTGGTATCACGCTGCATGAAGCAGGCCACGCTTACGCAGCCAAACGCCTGGGTGACCCCACGGCATCGCTGTTGGGGCGGGTGACCTTGAACCCGATCAAGCACATCGATCCCATGGGAACGGTGGTACTGCCGCTGGTGCTGTATTTCTCAACCGGAGGTCAGTTCATGTTTGGCTTTGCCAAGCCGGTCCCCGTCGCGTTTGGGCGCCTCAACCACCCCAAGCGGGACATGATTTGGGTCGCGTTGGCGGGGCCGATGGCGAACTTGGTCCAAGTGGTTTTTTGGGGATTGCTCGCTTTGGTTTTGCAGGCGGTCGGCGTTCAAGAGATGTTTTTCTACAAGATGTGTGGCGCTGGCGTGATGGTCAACATCGGCATGTTTGCGTTCAACCTGTTTCCCATCCCTCCTTTGGATGGCGGCCGTATTTTGGTCGGCGTGCTGCCCACGCCCATGGCCTTACAAGTGGCCAAGCTCGAGCGATTTGGAATTTTGATCGTGCTCGCTTTGGTGTTCACCGGCCTGGTGGGCCAGATCTGGCTGCGCCCTATCTTTCATTTTTTCCTTCAATTGCCAGTGCTTCCACAACTGGTACACATGTTATTTAACTGATCATGACCGCAGCAAAACAACGCGTACTCTCGGGGATGCGCCCCACTGGACAGCTCCACTTAGGCCATTACCATGGGGCCCTCAAAAATTGGGTTCGGCTGCAAGAGGAGATGGAGTGCTTCTACTTTGTGGCTGACTGGCACGCGCTCACCACACACTATGAGCACCGCGAAGTCATTGAGCAAAACGTTTATGAAATGGTGATTGACTGGCTTGCAGCCGGACTCGATCCTGAGAAGTGCACCCTGTTTTTGCAAAGCCGGATTCCCGAACATGCAGAACTGTTCACGCTTTTGGCCATGGGTACGCCACTCGGCTGGCTTGAACGTGTGCCTACCTATAAAGACCAACAAGAAAAATTAAAGGACAAAGATTTGTCGACCTATGGGTTCCTTGGATACCCACTGCTGCAGGCCGCTGACATCCTGATTTATAAGGCGCACTGGGTGCCAGTCGGCGAAGACCAAGCGAGCCACGTCGAATTGACCCGCGAGGCTGCCCGCCGCTTCAATCATTTGTATGGCCGCGAAGCGAATTTTGAAAAGCTGATCGCTGACTCGCTCGAAAAGCTGGGCAAAGACAGCGCGAAGCGAATTGAGAAAAGCCGCAAAAAGTTCCAAGAAACAGGTGACGAATCGGCTTTGCTGGGGGCCATGGGTTTTGTCCTCGGTCATGCGGACCTCAGCGCCGAAGAAAAAGAGCGATTGCAAGGTTGGTTCAAGGGAACGGGGCGGGCTGTGTTGGTCGAACCCCAAGCCCTATTGACAGAGGCGTCCCGCCTGCCCGGCCTAGACGGGGCCAAGATGAGCAAAAGCTACGGCAACGCCATCGCGATGCGAGAAGCTGCTGCCAGCGTAGAGCAAAAGGTCAAACGGATGCCAACCGATCCAGCGCGGGTCAAAGTCAGCGACCCCGGCAACCCCGATGCATGTCCAGTTTGGCAATTTCACAAAGTGTATTCCAGCGCTGAAACGTGCGCCTGGGTCAGAGATGGGTGTCCCAAGGCTGCATTTGGCTGCTTGACATGTAAGCAGCCGCTGATCGATGCCATTCTGCAGGAACAACAACCCATGCTCGAGCGTGCCCAACCCTTCGTGGACAATCCCAAACTGGTGCGCGAAATCGTCGAGTCTGGGACCCAAAGAGCACAAAAAGTCGCTAGGGAGACCATGAGCGACGTCCGTACAGCAATCGGCCTCAATTACTAAAGAAGGCCTATTGGGAGAACTAGAGACAGCCCAGAGAGGTACGAGCGCCTTAATCCCAAAATATTGGCTGTATTATTGAAGGATTAATTGTCGGTAGCCTGTTTACGCCATTAGAAAGTAAAGAGACAGAAGCCATGAGTATCTTTGTCATTGACGATCACCCGATGATGCGCGAAGCCGTAGTCATGCTGCTGCGCCGGCTACGAACCAAAGCAAACATTGTTGAGTTGGATCGTCTAGGCATGATTCAGCGCGCTGTCGCCGAGCACGGTGAGCCTGAATTGATTTGTCTTGACCTGCGCTTGCCAGACACCCATGGCGTTTCAGGCGTGCGCGAAATGCGCAGAATGTTCCCTGATGCATCCATCATGATCTTGTCAGCTTCACCGGCTGTGGATTACGCGGATTTGGCTAAAGAAGCCGGAGCGGATGCGTACATCGAAAAGTCATTGGGCGCCGCGCACATCACCCGCATCCTCAAAGACTTCATGAACGATGAAGTGCCCTCTGAAGATGAAGACGGTCCAGCCATCCCCGAAAAGCTCTCCAAACGACAAAAGCAACTCCTTGTGATGCTAGACCGCGGCATGAGCAATCGCGAAATCGCCGACAAGCTGGACATTTCTGAACACACTGTCAAGGTGCACCTGTGGCGCCTCTTCCGCCGCTTGAACGTCAAGAGCCGCTCTCAGGCCAGTCACTTGGCCAGAACGGCAGGTTTGATCGATTACTGACCCCTAGATTTGCGGTACAGTCTTGGGCGGCGCCACAGCCCAATAACTCGGAGAGATGGCAGAGTGGTCGAATGCACCGGATTCGAAATCCGGCGTACTGTTTAGGCAGTACCGAGGGTTCGAATCCCTCTCTCTCCGCCAAAACAAGTCCTGCTAACTTGCTCAGCCAAGTTTGAAGGCGCTCAGAG
>CAYZHE010000027.1:0-27781 GCA_964478285.1 uncultured Burkholderiaceae bacterium | reverse complement strand
ACGCTTTGATGGAATGACACAGCTTCGATCCCAAGCAACTTTTCAAGCGACGGGTGTCGCTACCGACGACCCACTCCAAAATTGCAAAACGCCTGAGTCAGCGAACCAACCCAGGCGTTGCCATGTCACCCAAATTCGGTCTTGCTTACTTGCGCAGACCCAATTTGGCGATCAGAGCCACATAACGATCGCTGTCTTTGGCCTTCAAATAGTCCAACAGCTTGCGGCGGCGGCTCACCATGCGCAACAGACCACGGCGACCATGGTGGTCTTTGTGGTGCTCTTTGAAGTGAGGAGTCAACTCGTTGATACGAGCGGTCAACAAAGCCACTTGCACTTCTGGGCTGCCTGTGTCGGCTGCGCCACGTGCGTTGTCTTTGATGATGTCTGCTTTGACGATAGTCATGTCTAAATTTCCTTTGAAATCACAGGCGTGGGTGGCAGAAAACCGCAGAGCGAAACCCGCTGCGCGCCCATCCGCTTACCACGTGAAACACCGCCAAGCACCATTGCTCAGTGAGGTGAACTTCGGATTATAGCGGCAACCGATCCAACCTGCCCGGCTGACCCAATTCAGCGAGACAAAGAGTCCAGCGGCCAACGTGGTTTAACGTCAAACGCTCCGCTGGGAGTGATCATCGGGCCATCAGCTCCCGCCTGCCAACGCAAGGCAGCAGCCATAGCGATCATGGCCCCGTTGTCAGTGCACAAGTGCAGCTCAGGGTAATGAACCCTCACGTTTTTGGCTGAACAACTCAAGTTCAACTGGCCCCGCAAAGCTTGGTTAGCGCCCACTCCACCTGCCACCACCAATCGGCGCAAACCAGTTTCGTCCAATGCCTTCATCGTCTTTTTCACCAATACTTCGACAATGGCCGCCTGAGTGCTGGCAGCCAAATCAGCCCGGCTCTGGAAACTGGGAGCATCACCCAAGCGACCAAAAGCGGTCCAAACCGCAGTTTTAAGCCCAGCAAATGAAAAATCCAAGTTGGGCTGATGCAACAAAGGACGAGGCAAAGCAAAGGCCGTTGGGTCACCCTGATGAGCGATCTTGGCGAGTTCTGGACCGCCCGGGTAAGGGAGCCCCAGGACTTTGGCGGACTTGTCAAATGCCTCACCTGCAGCATCGTCAATCGTTTCGCCCAGCAATGTGTAGCGCCCCACCCCATCGACCTGCATCAACTGGGTGTGCCCCCCCGAGACCAACAAAGCGATGAAAGGAAACTCTGGCGGGTCTGCGCTGAGGAATGGCGAGAGCAAATGGCCCTCCAAGTGGTGAATCCCGAGCGCGTTCACTTGGAGTGTGGCAGCCAAACTTGCAGCCACTCCTGCGCCAACCAGAAGAGCCCCCGCGAGTCCGGGTCCTCGGGTGAAGGCAATCGCATCGATATCACCCAACTGCGCGCCGGCGTCTTGCAAGGCCAGTCTGGTCAGTGGCAACACTCGGCGGATGTGGTCGCGGCTGGCCAACTCTGGAACCACGCCGCCGTACTCTCGGTGCAGCTTGATTTGGGAATGCAATGTTTGCGATAACAACACGGGCGCGCCTGAGCTGGTAGCGCGCACCAGCGCCACCCCTGTTTCGTCGCAAGAAGATTCAAAACCAAGTATCAACATGTGTGCGGGGAGTGTAATCGGTGGCGAAGACCGCGCCTTGGATTTGAACGCCTCACCATGGGAAACCATAAAAGTCCAAGCATATGCCCTGAAGTCATAAGGGCGCTTTCACAATCGATGCCATGAAAAACACGCACCCCCTGCCCACACTTGGTCGCGTCACACTGGTCGGAGCAGGCCCGGGTGACCCGGACCTGCTCACCCTCAAGGCGCAGCGTGTCATTCGCGAAGCAGAAGTGATTTTTGTGGACGACCTCGTCAACCCCCTCATTCTTGAACATGCAGGCGCGGGCGCTCGGGTGATCCATGTGGGGAAACGGGGCGGCTGTCGGTCGACACCTCAAAGTTTCATAGAGAAATCAATGGTGCAAGCCGCCAAGCGCGGATACCGAGTGGTCCGGCTCAAAGGGGGGGACCCCTTCATGTTCGGACGAGGTGGCGAAGAGATCGATCGCCTCCAATCAAACGGGATCGTCTGTGATGTGGTCTCAGGGATCACAGCGGGCGTTGCAGCCATGGGCGCTCTGAACACACCGCTGACCCATCGTGGAGTGGCACAAGGGGTGCTGTTCATTACCGGGCACCATCAGGCGGGCTCAGAAAGTACGGACTGGCAAAGCCTGGGACAGCTCGCTCATACCCATCGGATCACGCTTGTGATTTACATGGGTATGTCGCACATCGACGACATCAGCCAGGCTTTGCTCAGGAGCATGCCACCTGATACAGCTGTTGCCGTTGTGCAACATGCTACCCTACCCCGTCAACGCTACGCCGCTTGCCAATTGTCGCAAGTCGCGCAGACGGTGAAAGCCGAGTGCATGGGCAGCCCGGCGGTCTGGGTGATCGGCGACGTCACTCGTGGGCTCCAAGCGCACTGGGCGGCGGCTGTCCACGCCGCTTGAACCTGGAAACGGGTGAATCACAGTATCGGGCTATAATCTGCGGCTTTGCTAGCAATCAGCGGTTTTGTTCTGATCCAACTGACCGCACATCATTGAGGACACCCTTTCAGTCATGACGACCATCCGTGTAAAAGACAACGAGCCCTACGAAGTTGCATTGCGCCGTTTCAAGCGCAACATCGAGAAGTTGGGCCTGCTCACCGACTTGCGTGCCCGTGAGTTTTATGAAAAGCCCACTGCGGAGCGCAAGCGCAAAAAAGCAGCAGCTGTGAAGCGCCATGTCAAGCGTGTGCGCTCAATGCAGTTGCCCAAGCGCATGTATTGATGGGTGCGAGGGGGTTCCCCTCTCTCCCTCCGAACCCGCCAAAGGACGCTTTCGCGGGTTTTTTTACGCCTCCTCCTTTTGAAAGTTGACCCCATGAGCCTGAAAGACCAAATCACCGAAGACATGAAAAGCGCCATGCGCGCCAAGGACAGTGCTCGACTAGGCACCATTCGCATGTTGCTGGCTGCCTGCAAGCAAAAGGAAGTGGATGAGCGCATCGAGTTGGACGACGCAATGGTGGTTGCCATCGTCGAAAAACTGATCAAACAACGCAAAGACTCTGTGGCCGCCTACTTGCAAGCACAGCGCCAAGATTTGGCCGACCAAGAGCAATCAGAAATCGGCGTGCTTGCAGCCTACATGCCAGAACGCATGGACACTGAAGAGGTGTTGGCTCAAGTCCGCGCGATCGTGGCAGATGTGGGGGCCACTGGCCCAGCGGACATGGGCAAAGTGATGGGCATTGCGAAGACCCGTTTGGCTGGCAAAGCCGACATGAGCGAAGTATCTAAAGCAGTGAAAGCTGCGCTGCAGCCCTGACTGCCCATCCATGCTGCCCACTCAAGGGCAGCATTTCCAGGCGCCGTGATACACCTGCGTCTGGTTCAGGGCGGGGTGGCTCCACGATTGGGCCACCTCCATCGGAGAATCAAGCGCCGGCGATCTTCATGTTCGAGATCAACACCGAACCCGTGGTTTTGGCACCGAGGTTATAGGTATCGGCGCCTATGGCATCGATGTTTTTGAACATCGCTTTGAGATTACCCGCAATGGTCACTTCTTCGACAGGGAATGCAATCTGACCGTTTTCGACCCAATAACCAGATGCGCCACGGCTGTAATCTCCGGTCACGCCGTTGACGCCGTGCCCCATCAATTCGGTCACAAAAAAGCCTCGGTGCAGCTTCTTTAGCATTTCCGGCAACTTGTCTGTTGGCCGTGTTAAGCGGCTAGACATCGTAAGGTTGTGCGAACCACCTGAATGCCCCGTAGTCTTCATACCCAATTTGCGGGCTGAGTAGCTGCTTAAAAAATAGCCCTTTACGCGCCCGCCATCCAGAACGCGCCGCGCTTGTACTTTGACCCCTTCGTCGTCAAAGGGAGAGCTGCCCTTGCCCTTGAGGACAAACGGGTCTTCATCGATGTCGACGTGCTTGGCGAACACTTGTTTGCCCAAGCAGTCTTGCAAAAAACTACTCTTGCGATACAGCGCGCCGCCACTAACACCTTGAACAAAAGCGCCCAACAAGCCGCTCGCCAAGGGAGCCTCAAACAAGACGGGGCAAGTCATGGTCGACAAGCGGCGCCCATGGAGCCTAGCTAGCGCACGCTCAGCCGCGTAGCGCCCCACCGCACTGGGTGTGGCCATTTCGCGGGCGTCACGCATTGACGTGTACCAGTGATCGCGCTGCATGGCTTCGCCGCTACCGGCAATCGGCGCCACCGACAAACTGTGTCGCGTCGAGGCATAGCCTCCACGAAAAATGCCTGCTCCGTGGGTCTTGCCGTCCCTCATGTGTGCTGCAAAAAAGTGTGAGTGCTGGGCTGAAACACCAGCCCCTTCGCTGTTGGTGATCAGTCGACTTGTTTGCAGAGCGCTCGCCTCGCAGGCCATCGCTAGATCGGCTGCGCCCTGAGCATCAATTTCCCAAGGATGGAACAAGTCAAGGTCTCTTACCTCAGTCACAATGTCCTCGGCATCGGGCAGACCGGCCAAAGGATCTTCCGCGGTGAACTTGGCAATGTCCAAAGCTGCCTGAACAGTCTGTGAGATCGCCTTGGACGAAAAATCAGATGTTGACGCATGGCCGCGTCGATGACCCAAATAAACGGTGACGCCCAGTGATTTGTCGCGGTTGCGCTCCACATTTTCAAGTGCCTGATTACGCACTGAAACACTGAGGCCATGGCCCTCAGACGCCTCAGCAACCGCGTCCGTTGCGCCCAAGCGCTTAGCAGCTTGCAGCGCTGCATCTACCGCGTCTTGCAACTGTTGAGTGGTGAATTGGAACCCGCCAGCTCCGACGGCCGCGGTTTTTTTAGTGGAGGATTTGGACTTGCTCATGGTAGCGATCATCATAGCGTCAGCGCGCAAACCGCAACTCTCATGGGACAATTCAGGTCATGGCAAGAAAACAACGACAAGGCTATTGGGTTCGGGGGCATTTTGTAGCCGCCGGTAGTGAGCTTGACCTCGAGCTCAAGCGCGAGCTCAAAGGCGACCAAGACTACTCTCGCAACGACGCGAAGCGGGACAGCGATGCAAAACAACAACTCGGGGAAGATCTGCTGAGTTTGGGTGCCAACGCGCGGGCTCAGCTCAACCTCCCCGAGATCCTAATCTTGGCGTTAGATGACGCTAAAAGAATCGATGCACACGGTGCCAAGCGCCGACAAATGCAATACATCGGTAAGCTCATGCGCAAGTTAGACGAGGATACTTTGCAAGTTGTGCAAGAGGCGTTGCTCGCACAACACCAAGGTACTGCAGAACAAGCGCAAGCTCTGCACGAAGCGGAGAGCTGGCGCGACCGCTTGATTGACAACGATGAGGCCGTCACTGACTGGCTCGCCGCCCACCGGGATACCGACGCGCAGGCCTTACGGAGTTTGATCCGCCAAGCTCGAAAGGACGCCAAGCCGACCAAAGCAGGCGAGACACCGCGCCACGGTCGTGCGTACCGAGAAATCTTTCAGCACGTCAAACAATCACTGCAGTCCAAACGCAAGGCATCGGCTAGCGCTGCGGACGAAGAGAACGAATTGGAATGAGCATGGATTTGATTCGCGTTGGAATCGTATCAATCAGTGACCGTGCCTCCAGTGGCACCTACGAAGACAAGGGCCTGCCGGCGCTGCAGACATGGCTGCAGAGTGCGCTGCAAAATCCCTTGGAATTTCAACCCTACTTGATCCCAGACGAACAGGCGCTGATTAGCCAAACGCTGATCGATTGCGTAGATCGAGGGTGTCATGTGGTGTTCACCACCGGCGGCACTGGACCCAGCCCGCGAGATGTCACACCTGAAGCGACGTTGGCCATCGCCGACAAGGAGATGCCTGGTTTTGGCGAGCAAATGCGCCAAATCAGTTTGCGCTTTGTTCCAACCGCGATTTTATCTCGCCAAGTGGCAGTGATCCGGGGCAATTGCTTGATCGTGAACTTGCCGGGGCAGCCTAAAAGCATTCAAGAAACACTAGAAGGGTTGCGTGAATCGGATGGCAGCGTTGTAGTCAATGGCATTTTTGCTGCCATTCCCTACTGTGTCGACCTGATTGGTGGACCCTACATGGTCACGCACGACGGTGTATGCAAATCGTTTCGCCCCAAGTCAGCAATCCGACCTGCAATGCACAGCTAGGCAGCACTCTTTACCTACCTGTCGCATATGAAAATTCGACGCCTTGGCATCATGGCGGCCTTGCCCCAAGAACTGGGCAATTTGCGAGATCAACTCCAGCAGCCAAGTGTGCGGGAATGGGCACACCGCAGTTACTGCGAAGGACAGCTTGGCTCATTGACGGTGATTACCACCACCGCTCGGATTGGCAAAGTTGCTGCTGCGTCGACAGCGACCACGTTAATCCAACAATTCAACGCTGAAGCCATCGTGTTTGTCGGCGTCGCTGGTGGCATCGGCAGCCAAGTACAAGTTGGCGATGTGGTCTTAGCACAAGAGCTGATGCAGCACGACCTGAGTGCGGCGCCGCTGTTTCCAGCCCTTGAAATTCCGCTGCTCGGGCTTCAAAGAATTCCGACTGATGCGAACCTCACTGGCTTGTTGAGGACCGCGGCGACGCAAGCTATTTCAGCATGGAAGATGCAAACACCGCACACGCTTGTATCCCGAAGTGAGTTGCACGAGGGCTTGATCTTGTCCGGCGACCAATTTATCCATCAGGCCGGTCATGCAGAACAACTGTTGTTGGCAACTCCCGATGCACTCGCCGTCGAAATGGAAGGGGCTGCAGTTGCCCAAGTGTGCTGGGAAAACGAAATACCTTTCGCGGTCATCCGCACCATATCGGATCGGGCTGATCGCGCCGCCCCGATGGACTTTGAAGCATTTCTGAACGAAGTCGCCGCCCCAATGTCGAGCGCGATCTTGCTCAGACTCCTCTCAGTCTTGGCTTGACGCTGCTAGCCCAGGACTCAAGCGCCACCAACGGCGAACGGATCAGTCCATCAGTTGATTCAACTTGTCCGCTTCGAACTGTTCTTTTTTGGCGGCATCTGCCGGCAAGGCATCGACCTGTTCGCCCCGCTGGAGTTTTTCAAGTGCTTGCCACAGCATCGCAATTTGATGCTCTTGTGATGCAGCACTATCGATCAACCCGCGCATGGCTTGGCTTAGGGGGTCATCGCTTTGGGTGACCCCATAAGCAGAAAATCCCATCTTGCTCGCGACTGCCTCACGCTGAGCATCTGCGTCCGCCACGATGATGCGGGCAGGGTTGCCGACCGCCGTTGCTCCCGCTGGCACGGGCTTGGTGACCACAGCATTCGAGCCAACCTTGGCACCATCGCCCACCTCAAAGCCGCCGAGCACTTGTGCCCCCGCCCCAATGACCACTCCTTTACCCAGCGTCGGGTGCCGTTTGGCACCTTTGGCAAGAGAAGTGCCGCCCAAGGTTACCCCCTGATAAATCGTGCACCCCTCTCCAATTTCAGCCGTTTCGCCAATAACGACGCCCATGCCGTGATCGATGAATACGCCGGGCGCGATGCGCGCGCCAGGATGGATTTCGATACCCGTTAGCCAACGGCTGATGTGGGAGATGAAACGACCCAGCCAACGCCATTCGGCCGTCCAACACGCGTGGGCTAGTCGATGAAATGTGAGCGCGTGCAAGCCCGGATAGCAGGTAATAACCTCCCAACGGCTGCGAGCCGCTGGGTCACGGTCCAGAATGCAATCCACATCTTGGTTTAAGCGCTCAAACATGCGTCAATGTCTCACTAAATAGGTCACTTCAATACACCGAGTTTAGTCCCGACGCGGCGGGATGGCCTGCAAGATAGCCTTCGACACCCCTCGCCAAATGTGGACTTCCTCAGCGCTCACGCGTGCGCGGTTGAACATCTGCAGCAAGCGCGGCATGAGCTTTTTGGGCGCTGCAGGGTCAAGATAGCCAATGTGGACCAAGGCCTGCTCAAGATGTCGCATCATGCCCTGAACCGCCTCGCCATCCGCTGCATCCGATGGCGTAATCCGCTCAGACACCTGATAGCCGCCCAGTGCCTGCCGCCATTCGTAGGCGAGCAACTGAACCGCTGCCGCCAAGTTCAAAGAGCCGTACTCTGGGTTGGTCGGGACACTCAGACAAACATGGCTAGCATAGACATCTTGGTTGCGCATACCGTATCGCTCGCTCCCCATCAAAAACGCGACGCCTTTTGGGCGGGGGATAGCCTTGTTCAACAGGGCTTCGAAATGCTCACGAGGCGCGGCGGTCTTCGGTCCGAAATCGCGAGGAGTCATGGCTGTCGCACACACGTAGTCCATCCCCACCAGTGCATCGGAGAGGTGTTCAACCACCCTCGCCCGGCGCAGGACATCGTCAGCACCGCTGGCCCGATCAACGGCTTCGTCCCGCGTCAAGACATCATCCCAACGGGGACGCACCAAAACCAGGTCGTCGAACCCCATCACCTTCATGGCCCTGGCAACCGCACCCACGTTGCCAGCATGACTGGTCTCTATCAATACAAATCTTGTGTTCATCTTGGCTGTGCGCCTGCACACAGGGAGGCGCCTTGACAGTAAAATGTGATTTTGGCTTTCACAAGCTCAAACAAGCAGCCATTGTCTCAGGACAATGGCGTTGTCGTCTCTTGCCATCGCGCAAGCCCACCCGCTCTTCATCACCGTTATGTCCACCCAATTGCATCCCATGCTCAACGTCGCCATCAAGGCGGCACGCGCTGCCGGCGCGATCATCAATCGCGGCGCGCTCGACGTCGAGTCGCTTCGCATCACAGCGAAGCAAGCCAACGATTTCGTCACCGAGGTGGACCAAGCGGCCGAACGGGCAATCATCGAGACATTGGCAACCGCTTACCCTGACCACGGCTTTCATGCCGAAGAGTCAGGCGTGATCCAAGGCAAAGGACGCGACAAAGATTTTGTGTGGATTATTGATCCACTGGATGGCACCACCAATTTCATTCATGGCTTCCCCGTTTATTGCGTCAGCATTGCCCTGAGCGTGAAGGGTCGCATCGAGCACGCCGTGGTCTATGACCCGACGCGCAATGACTTGTTTGTCGCGACACGTGGCCGAGGCGCATACCTGAACGATCGGCGCATCCGGGTCAGCAAGCGGACGCAACTGAACGAAGCTTTGGTCAGCACGGGTTTCCCATTCCGCCCAGGGGACGCTATGCGTCCTTACTTGAACATGCTCGGTGACGTCATGAGCCGCTGTGCCGGGGTGCGACGCCCTGGGGCTGCTGCGCTTGATTTGGCGTATGTCGCAGCGGGCTTTTCCGACGCCTTCTTTGAAAAAGGCCTATCCCCCTGGGATGTGGCCGCAGGCTCGTTGCTGGTGAGTGAGGCTGGCGGTTTGATCGGCAATTTCACGGGCGAGGCCAACTTCTTGGACCAAGCAGAGTGCATGGCCGCCAACCCCCGCATCTACGGCCAGTTGGTACCGCTGCTGTCGCGCTATTCGAAATTCGCTTCTGTCGATGACAAGGATCAGGTGCGCGAAGAGGCGCTGACCAAGCCCGAAGCATTGGGTGACCCAAACTAAGAGGTCCACAAATGGGTATCCGTCTGGGCACAAGCGACTGAACCTGGCTAGATGACTGAAACAACGTCACCGATCGATTTGTCGGATCACACCCCGATGATGCAGCAGTACCTGCGCATCAAGAGGGAGTTTCCCGATACGCTAGTGTTCTACCGCATGGGCGACTTTTACGAGTTGTTCTACGGCGACGCGGAGCGGGCTGCTCGTCTGCTGGACATCACGCTGACTGTACGAGGCCAATCAGCGGGTGAGCCCATCTCGATGGCGGGAGTTCCTTTCCATGCTGTTGACGGCTATCTCTCTCGCCTGGTCCGCTTGGGTGAGTCGGTTGCCATTTGTGAGCAAGTGGGCGAAGTCGGTGCCAGCAAAGGTCCCGTCGAGCGCAAGGTGATGCGCGTGGTGACGCCCGGCACTTTGACCGAGAGTGAGCTGATCGGCGACAAAGGCGAAGCATTGGTGCTGGCCGTCCATCAGGGCACCAAACTTCAGCTGGGCCTGGCCTGGCTGAGCATGACACAAGGCGTGATTCATTTGGCAGAGTGTCATGCCGAAGAGTTGATGTCCTGGATTGCACGCCTATCACCACAAGAGCTGGTTTACAGCGCTGAGGTGACGCCGAGCTTTGAGTCCACCCTTCAAGCTCTCCCTCAACAGCTCAGCGGCTTGGGGCAGCGCTTAGCGCTCACCATCCGACCTGCCTGGGTCTTCGATGAAGCCTTGGGCTCGCGCAAATTGTGTGACCAGTTGCAAACCGCTAGCCTGCAAGGATGGGACGCTCATGACATGCCCGCTGCTCATGCGGCTGCCGGTGCTCTGTTAGATTTTGCGACCCATACTCAGGGACGTGCCCTGAATCATGTGCGAGAGTTGGTGGTGGCTCGCGCCCAAGAGCTAATTCACATTCCTTCAGCGACTCGTCGCAATTTGGAGTTGACACACACGCTGCGGGGCGAGACCTCTCCTACCTTGTTCTCATTGCTGGACACCTGCCTAACAGGAATGGGATCGCGCCTGTTGCGCCACTGGCTTCTCAACCCCGAGCGCGAGCGGCATCAAGCACAAGCGCGCCTCGATGCCATCGAAGCCCTGCGTGATGCAAGAGACCCAAAAAACTACAGTGAGATCAGGTCAGTGCTGAAGCGCTGCAGCGATGCAGAGCGGATCACCGCACGCGTGGCGCTGCGGCAAGCGAAGCCTCGCGAGCTCCTCGCCCTCGGTCAGACCTTGCAATTGGCCTCACATCTTTCGAGCCAATTGCTTGAGTTTAACGATGCGCTTCTTCAACATGCTGCAGCTGGATTGGCTGCACCTCACAGTGCTTGGGAACTCCTCAGCCGGGCAATAGACAGTGAGACCGCCGCGTTGGTGCGAGACGGTGGCGTCATCGCTGAGGGATACGACGCGGAATTGGATGAACTTCGCGCCATAGGCACGGACAGCAGTACTTTTTTGCTCGAGCTCGAGGCGAGCGAGCGCGAGCGCACCGGGATTGCAAACCTCAAAGTTCAATTCAATCGCGTCCACGGCTATTTCATTGAAGTCAGCCAAGGACAACTGAGCAGAGTCCCTGAGGACTACAAGCGGCGCCAAACACTCAAAAATGCGGAGCGGTTCATCACCCCCGAACTGAAGGCGTTCGAAGACAAGGCGCTGAGCGCACAGGAGCGAGCACTCGCAAGAGAAAAATGGCTGTACGACGGCATATTAGATGCGTTGCAAGAACACATCCCGGCGCTCACCTTGGTGGCACGCCAATTGGCAACGCTGGATGCTTTGTGCGCCCTGACTGAGCGCGCATTGACGTTGAACTGGCAGCGCCCTCAGTTCTGTGATTCACCTTGCATCCGCATCCGCAAGGGGCGCCACCCCGTCGTGCAAGAACGGCTCGACCGAACCAGTGGGACACCGTTCATTCCCAACGATACCGACCTGAATGCCAAACATCGCATGCAAGTGATCACTGGACCGAATATGGGCGGCAAATCAACCTACATGAGGCAAATTGCTGTCATCGTGTTGCTCGCCAGCATGGGCTCCTTCGTACCAGCCGAAGCTTGCCAACTGGGCCCTATCGATGCGATTCATACCCGCATTGGTGCCTCCGACGATCTTGCAAATGCGCAATCGACTTTCATGTTGGAGATGACCGAAGCAGCGCAAATCCTGCGTCAAGCCTCTGAGCACTCTTTGGTGCTAATGGACGAAATTGGTCGAGGAACATCAACCTACGATGGCCTCGCGCTGGCCGCCGGGATCGCCAAACACCTTCACGATAAATGCAAGTCCTTTACCCTGTTTGCGACGCATTATTTTGAGCTTACTGGCTTTGCCGCAGACCACCATGGCGCTATCAATGTGCATGTCAGTGCTGCAGAGTCCGGTCATGGAGACATTGTGTTTTTGCATCAAATTGAAGCCGGGCCAGCCAACCGAAGTTACGGCATACAAGTGGCGCGACTGGCTGGGGTACCCCCCGCCGTGGTCAATCATGCGCGTCACCAGCTCCAAGCCCTTGAGCAAAGGGAGCAAGAGGGCCGTTCGCAGGTCGACTTGTTCGCTCCACCCCCAGTCACAGAGGCGCCAGAGCCCAGTGAAATGGAGCAGGCACTGGCAAAAATTGATCCCGACGCGCTGACCCCGCGTGAGGCGCTCGACATCCTTTACGCATTGAAACAAGGAAAATTTTCGTTATGACCTATTGCGTTGCCGCCCGATTGAATGAAGGCTTGGTGTTTTTGTCGGACTCTCGCACCAACGCTGGCATAGATCAAATCAGTACTTTTCGCAAAGCCATGGTTTTCGAGCGCGAAGGTGACCGCTTTATCGCCTTGCTTAGCGCAGGCAATTTAAGCATTTCTCAATCAATCAGAGAAATTTTGCACACCCATGCCATTGAAGGCGAAGGCGATGCAGAGCCACTGACCATCTGGAACGCTGGCTCGATGTTTGACGTGGCGCGCGTGCTGGGTTCAGCCGTGAGGGAGATCCACGCCAGAGACGGTCAAGCCTTGAAGGACCAAGGCTTGGATTTCAATGTCTCGATGCTGATCGGAGGTCAAGTGGCTGGCGAAGGGATGCGTCTATTTCAGGTTTACTCAGCGGGCAATTTCATCGAGGCCACGGCTGAAACCACCTACTTCCAAATTGGCGAGGCCAAATATGGCAAACCTGTTTTGGATCGAATTTTGACGCCTGAGACCTCATTGAATGAAGCCACCAAGTGTCTGCTGGTTTCCATGGATTCGACCTTGAAGTCGAACCTTTCCGTCGGTCTTCCTTTGGACTTGATCGTTTACAGCGCCAACCAGTTGGGCAACGCAAAAATTCTGTGCTTAGACGAACACAACCATTATTTTCAGTATGTACACAATACATGGGGCCCTCGCTTGCGCGAGGCATTCGACGCCATCGATAACCCACAGTGGGATGAACGCGCGGCTGTCGACCATCCGATTGCAGAACAACGCAAGCGCTATATCCCTCTACTAAAAATCTGCAGCCCAGCACACCGCGTCAACTGAAGGCCAATATGTCACCAGCCCATGGTCACGCAGGTGTGATCGTCTTTTCGCATGGCAATAGCTTTGTCGGTGGCACTTACAACAAGATGTTCAAAGGGCTGCGCTCCCGCGGCTACCAAGTACACGCAGTGGAACGATTCGGCCACAACCCTGACTTCCCAGTCACCAACAACTGGCCCCATTTGGTCGAGGAATTGACCGATTTTGCGGGACGAGTCGCAGCGCACGCGCAACAGGGCGTTTACTTGGTTGGGCATTCGTTGGGCGGTATTTTGAGTTTGATTTGTGCCGCCAAACACCCCCAACTGGGGGGCTATCCTGTGCGTGGCGTCGTCTTATTGGACTCACCACTGGTAGGTGGCTGGCGCTCGCCCACCATTGGATTGATCAAAAAGACACCACTGATTCAGCGTTTTTCTCCGGCTCGGGCAAGCCATCGCCGGCGCCAGCGTTGGCCTGACCGCGAAGCAGTACTCGAGAGCTTCCAAAAGAAGCGGCACTTCGCGAAATGGGATCATCAGGTACTGTTGGACTATGTCCAACACGGTTTCAAAGATGTCCACGATGATGCAGGTCAACACGTTGAGCTCGCGTTCTCACGCGAAATTGAGACGGCGATCTACAACACCTTGCCGCACAACGTACCTAGGGTCTTGCGTAAACATCCCCTGCAAATGCCATTGGCGTTCATTCGAGGTACTCGCTCATTTGAAATGCAACAGTTGGGTGAAGGTCCATTGCGGCGGTTGCTCGGCAAAGAGCCTGGTCAACGGTGGCAAGAAATCGAGGGGTCACATCTCTATCCGATGGAAAAGCCGCTGGAAACCGCCGACTGCATCCACAAGGCGCTGTTGGCGATTGGCGCTGTTTCAGAGCAATAGCGGTCTCTCCAGACAATTGGCATCGCCACTCAGAGACCCAGTCGCACAGATGCAAAGTCGCATGAACAGGCTCAGATAGCCTGCTTGGCGTCGGCCTCTGGCTCGCTGTCTTGGGTCAAATGGTCAGGCGCAGGTGGTCCCTCGAGGTCATCGCCCACATTGGGGGCCAGCTGCAGTGCGGCGGGTGAAACGCCTTCTGTCATCGGCACAAATTCGAATTTTTCTGCCTCGGCCACTGCCGGATAGTGATGCAGGCGCCACATCACGAAGCCGCCATAAATCAAGGCAATGGCACCCAAATAAAGCATCAACGCAGAAGCACTCATGATGCCCATCAAAGCCCCCGCCAGCGTTGGTCCGACCGCTGCACCGATGCCGTGCATCAACAGCAGCCCCCCTGTCATATCAAGTGTGCGCGATGGTTCAACCCAATCGTTGCCGTGCGCCACACTGAGACCGTACACGGGAAACAAGTACATACCCAAAAAGAACCCCAGCACCGGAAGCGCGTTCACCCATCCGGTCACAGTCATCAAATACCCGGCTAGCGAAAAAATCACGCCCGCGGTGCAAGCCAGCAAAATCACGCGCCTTCGATCAATCTTGTCACTCCACGAGCCAAGAGGCCATGTTGCGAGTGCACCGCCGACAATAGTGAGACCCATAAACGAAGCTACCCCTGGCTCATCAAAGCCCACACTCTGTCCAAAGACCGCTCCTAATCCATAAAAAGCGCCCAGACTAAGCCCAGAGGCAACGCCACCAATCACACCGATTGGTGATGCCCCCCACAAAAAGCCCCATTGCAACTTAGGTACATCGACCACCTGAGGTTCTTTGACTGACGTCGTGCTGATTGGAACCAAGGCCAACGACAGCAAAACTGAAGCCAGCACATAGGGCGCAAACTCCAAACTCTGACCGACCAACAACAACCATTGTCCAGCCGCAGACGCCAGCCACGAGACGGTCGTGTAGGCCCCAAACACCCGCCCCCGATTGGCTTTGGTCGAAGCCATGTTGAGCCAGCTTTCAATCGCGATATAGAGTCCAACCAAGCAAATGCCAGTGATGGCACGCAAGATGCCCCAATAAAGGGGGTTGACCCAAAGCGCATGCAAGACGGGCATCGTCGATGAAATAGACGCCATTGCCGCAAACGCTCGGATGTGCCCGACGCGCCGAATCACTCGTGGACACCAATACACACCCGCAACAAAGCCCGCGAAATACGCAGACATCACTAGACCGGTGACCAAGGGTGAAAAATCGGCCGAGCTGGCTCTGGTTCCCAACAAAGAAAACATCAGCCCCGCACCCATGACCAGCAGGCCGGTGCCAGACAGCAAGCTGGCGAGTGCGCGGACGTCCTTCAGCATCAGCTCACCTGTGCAGTGCGAGCAACTTGGCTCGTGGCGGAAGTGTGGACATCAATCAACCCAAGTCACCCATCCGAGTTCTCCGCTCAAAAGCACCAATACTCCAAACGCAATGCGGTACCAACCGAACGGGGCAAAGCTGTGTGTCGCCACATATTTCAAAAGCCATTTGACGCACAACCAAGCACTGATGAATGCGAAAAACGTCCCAGCCAACAGCCAGGATGCATCGTCCCAAGTCAACAGTGCCCGATCCTTGTACATGCTGTAAACGCCGGCACCGATCAGGGTCGGAATCGCCAGATAGAAAGAAAAATCAGTCGCTGCTTGACGGCTCAAGCCGAACCACATCCCGCCAATGATGGTCGAACCACTCCGGCTGGTCCCGGGAATGAGCGCCAAACACTGTGCCAAGCCGACCTTGAGCGCATCCATCGCAGTCATCTCATCCACGCTGTGCACTCGAACCGTCTGCTGCTGCCTGCGCTCTGCCCAGAGAATGATCGCGCCACCAATCACCAGCGCCAACGCCACGGTGTGTGCATTGAACAAATGAGCCTTGATCATCTTGCCCAACGCAAGTCCCAGAATGACAGCCGGGAAAAATGCAATCAGCACATTGCGTGTGAAGCGCTGCGCTTGCGCTTGGGTTGGCAAACCTCGCACGGTCGACCAGAGGCGTTGCCAGTAAATCAACATCACCGCGAATATCGCACCCGTTTGAATCGCGATTTCAAACAATTTGATCTTGTCGCCGCCCCAACCCATCAATCCACTGGTCAAAATCAAATGTCCTGTGGAGGAAATCGGCAAAAACTCCGTCACCCCCTCAACAACACCCAAGACCACAGCACTGGTCCAAAAATCTACAGCCACTGAGGCCTCCTTAGGAGATGCGACGAGCGCGATGAAACAACCGACATTCTAAAAGCCGAGTGAGTGCAAAACCACGTCAGCTTGAAAGATCGACGCTTCACCCTCTAAAAACCAGGGTGGCTCAATCTAAAATTGAGGGATGAGCACACACCCAGACAACGGCACTACCCCTAGCACCAAGCCAAGCCATTTCCTGCGCCAAATCATCGAAAATGATTTGAGCCAGGGCAATCATGCCTCCCGCCGCTGGGGAGGCAGTCCCGGTGACGCAGCCCACCATGCCGCAGGTCAACTCGACCCCGCGAAAATTCGCACTCGCTTCCCACCAGAGCCGAATGGGTACTTGCACATTGGACACGCCAAAAGCATTTGCATCAATTTTGGACTTGCCGCTGACTACAACGGCGTGTGTCACATGCGCTTTGATGACACGAACCCTGAAAAAGAAGACACCGAATATGTCAACAGCATCCTGGACGCGGTGCAGTGGTTGGGATTCAATTGGGACGCCAATGGCACCAGCCACCTCTACCAGGCTAGCGACTATTTTGATTTCATGTACAAGGCGGCAGAACACCTGATTGAACGCGGCCTGGCCTACGTTGACGAGCAAAGCGCCGAAGATATGCGGGCCAATCGCGGTGACTTTGGCAAACCTGGTGTCGACAGTCCGTTTCGAAGCCGAACCATCGAGGAGAATCTGAACCGATTTCGCCAGATGCGCGCCGGTGAGTTGGCAGACGGTGCGGCCGTATTGCGCGCCAAGATCGATATGTCCAGCCCAAACATCAACATGCGCGATCCCGCGATTTATCGCATCCGCCGGGCGACCCACCACCACACAGGTGATCAGTGGTGCATCTACCCGATGTACACATTTGCGCACCCCATTGAAGACGCACTCGAGAACATCACACACAGCCTGTGCACGCTGGAATTTGAAGACCAGCGACCCTTCTATGACTGGCTGATGGAGCGACTGAGCGAGGGTGGCTTGATCAACACCCCCGCTCCTCGTCAGTATGAGTTTGCGCGTTTGAACTTGACCTACGTCGTGACCAGCAAGCGAAAACTCAAGCAATTGGTCGACGAACAACACGTCAGCGGTTGGGATGACCCTCGCCTACCGACCATCGTCGGTCTGCGCCGCCGCGGCTACACACCATCGAGTATTCAATTGTTTGCCGAGCGCATCGGTGTCTCGAAGGCTGACAGTTGGATCGACTACAGCACGCTTGAGGGATGCTTGCGTGAGGATCTTGAACAGACGGCACACCGAGGGATGGCGGTGCTCGACCCGGTGAAACTGGTCATGACCAACTGGGCTGAGGTCTTTGGCAGCGAGGAGTACACCGAAACCTGCACGCAACCCGCATTACCGAGCTCAGCGCCTGGGGCTGAAGCCGCTGGCTTGCGCTCATTTGCCATTGGGCGCGAGGTCTGGATCGAAAAGGAAGACTTCCAAGAGGCTCCCGCCAAAGGCTATAAACGCCTGTTCCCTGGCAACATCGTCCGACTCAAAGGTGGCTACGTGATTGAATGTACCGGCTGCGAGAAGGATGCCAATGGGGGCGTCGTCCAGGTCCTCGCCAAGGTGATCCCGGGCACTAAGAGCGGCACCCCCGGCGCCGATAGCGTGAAGGCTAAGGCGGCTATCACTTGGGTTGGTGTGAGCGACGGTGTCGCAGCTGAGGTCAGGCTCTACGATCGGCTGTTCGCTGAGGAACACCCTGACTCGGGAGGGAAGGACTTCCTCGCTCACCTCAACGCCGATAGCTTGCGGGTCATCACTGCCTACGTCGAACCCTCCTTGGCTATAGCTCAGCCAGATCAAAAGTTTCAATTTGAACGCCACGGCTACTTTGTTGCAGACCGCAAAGACCATCGATCTGATCGCCCAGTGTTCAATCGAGCGGTCGCCTTGAAAGACTCGTGGGGCAAGTCATAGGCCCAATGTGATGCAAGCAAGTCAACACATTTCTGAGCTCCGAAACCACGTGCAAAGCCTCCGCGAGGACCGCATTGCCGTGGCTCAGTTCAGTGCATTCGCTCGCTTACCTAAACCGTGGCTAGGCGACTTGCCGCCAGCTTTTTCAACAGTGTGGGACAACTTGCTCGATCGCCTGGAATCCGCTGCGCTGTTCAGCGGCGACAGTTGCTCATTCAGTCAAACAGACCTGTTGGCGAGCTTTGATCTTTGGCTAGATAAGGCACAGGAAAAGTTGCCACAAAAAAGGTGATCAACGGCCTGACTCTGATCGAAGAACGCGAAGACCTGCTGGTCTTTGACAAGCCTACTGGCCTGCTTTCTGTGCCTGGGCGCGGTCCTGACAAGCAAGATTGCTTGAGTCAACGCGCTTTGGACCGATGGCCTGATGCCAAAGTCGTTCACCGACTCGATATGGACACCTCGGGGCTGCTCATCATGGCGCGCGGGTTGGAAATGCAACGCGCATTGAGCCAAGCTTTCGCCGATCGCCGCACAGTCAAAACGTACACAGCGGTGGTGTGGGGCAATTTGCGTGACACGGCGCGCCCAGATCAATGGAATGCGATTGAAGCGCCACTGATTGTGGATTGGCCCAATCGCCCCAAAAGCAAAGTCTGCTCAGAGACTGGCAAGCCCAGCACCACACTTTGGCGGGTGCTCGATGATCCTGACCTCGCTCCCCATCAAACCCGGCTGGTCCTCAAACCGATCACGGGGCGTTCACACCAATTGCGAGTGCACTTGCTCAGCATCGGCCACCCGATTTTGGGAGACCCGCTTTATGGGCAAGATTTTGAGCACACCGATGCGGTGTACCGAGCGGCACCCCGCCTGATGCTGCATGCGACGCATTTGCAACTTCAACACCCATTTTCAGGTGTCGCCTTGGATTGGACAAGCCCGCCTCCCTTTTGACAGACTTGACGCTTTCCTACACGGATCTTTAGGAGACCAATATGCAAGCACGTTCATGGGTGATTTTGACTGGGCATTCCCGCGGCATGGGCCTGGCGATCGCCCAACAGGCGCTTCAGCATGGACACGCCGTGTTAGGCATATCGCGCACCGTGAACGAAGCCCTGCTTCAACACGCACACACACACAGTGCACACCTCGAACAGTGGGCGCAAGATCTCAGCGACGGCGCTGAGGCTGCGCAGCGCCTCGCTCTGTGGCTAAAGACCCTGCACAGCGCAGACATTGACCGCATCATCTTGATTAACAATGCAGCCGTTTTGACGGATTTGGTACCGCTGCAAGACGTCCCTTTGTCTGACCTCGCGCGTTCCACTCGCATTGGATTAGAGGCCCCCATGCAATTGATGCAAGTTTGGCTTGCCGCGACGCAGCAATGGGTTGCCAACGGTTGGCATGGGCAGCGGCAAATCCTCAATATTTCGAGCGGACTGGGACGTCGCGCAATGGCGAGCAGCGGTCCGTACTGTGCGGTCAAGGCGGGGCTAGATCACCTCAGCCGGTGTGTGGCGCTGGAACAAGCACGTGATCCCCATGGCGCACGCATCGTGTCACTCGCGCCCGGTGTGATTGCGACTGACATGCAAGCACACTTGCGCGCGGCCGATCCCAGTCAGTTTCCGGATCATGGTAATTTTGTTGCGCTCAAAGAGCAAAATATGTTGACCACGCCGGATGATGCGGCCCAAAAAATTTGGCGCTACCTCGACAGCGCTTCGTTCGGTCAAGAGGTCATCACCGACCTGCGTGAACTGTAAAAGACAAACAACCGCGATGCTGACAGCCAGCGGTCAGCCCCGTTCGTATCATGGGGCACTACCTCAGCATTTTTATTGGAGAGCAATATGAGTCGTGAAGTCGTCGTCGTCAGTGGGGTGCGCACTGCCATTGGCACGTTTGGAGGAAGCCTCAAAGACAAGCCCCCCACCGAGTTGGGTGCGCTGGTGGTGAAGGAAGCGCTGGCACGAGCTCAGACAAAGGGCGAAGAAGTCGGTCATGTGGTGTTTGGTCATGTTGTCAACACAGAACCTCGCGATATGTATTTGTCGCGTGTTGCTGCCATCGAGGGTGGCTGTGCCCAAGGCACCCCCGCGTTCAACGTCAACCGGCTGTGCGGCTCTGGCCTACAGGCGATCGTCTCTGCGAGCCAGGCGATCCTGCTGGGTGACTGCGACATCGCGATTGGGGCAGGCGCTGAAAACATGAGCCGGGCGCCCTACGCCAGTTTAGCCACTCGATTCGGGGCCCGCATGGGCGACACCAAAATGGTAGACATGATGGTCGGAGCGCTGCACGACCCATTTCACACCATCCATATGGGAGTCACCGCGGAGAACATTGCTGCCAAGTGGGGCATCAGCCGCGAAGACCAAGATGCATTGGCTGTCGAAAGCCACCGCCGCGCACAAGCTGCAACGGAGGCCGGCTACTTCAAGTCGCAAATCGTCTCTGTCGTGAGCAAAGGTCGCAAAGGCGATGTGGTGTTTGATACAGACGAGCATTTCAGACAAAACTGCACCATGGACGACATGGCCAAGCTCAAGCCCGTGTTTCAAAAAGAAAATGGAACCGTGACAGCGGGTAACGCCTCGGGCATCAACGATGCCGCTGCCGCAGTGGTATTGATGGAAGCCAGTGCAGCCAAGGCCCGAGGCTTGGCGCCGATGGCCAGATTGGTGACGTACGCGCACGCGGGTGTTGACCCCAAGTACATGGGCATTGGTCCTGTACCAGCAACTCAGATTGCACTCAAGCGGGCGGGCTTGAGCATCAGCGATTTGGATGTGATTGAGGCCAATGAAGCATTTGCAGCCCAAGCGTGTGCTGTGACCCGAGACCTCGGCTTAGACCCTGCCAAGGTCAATCCCAATGGCTCTGGTATTTCATTGGGTCACCCCATCGGGGCCACAGGCGCTTTGATTACGGTCAAAGCATTGCATGAGCTGCAGCGTACCCAAGGACGGTATGCCTTGGTAACCATGTGCATCGGTGGTGGACAAGGGATTGCAGCGATTTTTGAGCGCATGTGAAGCGCCGCTGAGCAGTTGAACAAAACGGCCCGGAAGGGTCGTTTTGTTTGGGTACCATCAGGCAGCGACGTTCGGCATCGGGTCCTGAAAGCCACCGCTCCGACAAGTGAGCACCAGGGTGTCACGCCACCCCGTTTGTTCCAGCGGTTGGATAGGGGTCGACTCATGAATCACCCGATGGTCGTCTAGCAGCATCAAGCTCCATGGCTCACACATCGTAAAGCGCTGTCCCATCGACCCATTGGCGTCGAATACGCGCGTCTCGCCACCTTTGATGTCCTGACGTCGCACCAGAAAAACGGCCACCAAATCAACGCCGTCTCGGTGAGCCCCTTCGGGCGTTGGGCGTCCAATACCGTCGGTGGTGTCAATGCGAAATTGATGCGCTTCAACAAACCATTTTTGCTGCCCGCGCAGTGCACTCGCGGCGCCTGCCGTCGCCCGCAGCAAATAGCGCCAAGCCAATGAATCATCCCAGTCAGGCGCCAATGGCTCGAACCAACGCTCCATGCCGCCATGCAACGCGTTGTACGACTCTGGCTGCCAATGCGCCCTGTGAGGCACCTTCTGAACTTGCTGGGCTTCGACCACATAGCTGCTGTGCCTCCGGCGTCGATAGCGCCCGCCATCCTTCAAATACTGATCCAAAGGCAAGCCGTCCCAAGACGGAACCAATTGCTCCAGAGCGTCGCGCGTGGCCCCGCACCAGTTGGGCACGTCATCAGGCGCGAGCAACACATAGCCTTGCGCGCGAAGCTGGTCTTCCCAAACCGAGGGGGCACTGAAAGGAGGTGAAACGGTGTTCATACAAGAAGTTTAGGGCAAACCCCAAGTGCTCAGAGTCTGGCGCAAATGGATACTGTCTACCGTATCTTTAATCCGCTTAATCGGCTTCAACGCCACACCCATGCCTGACACAACGCCCACGCCCCCTATCCAATCGAGCGCAGAACTGCGCAAAGACGCTCGTGGCGTCATCGTCCGGGACGACGACAGCACAGAAGCTGCGCAAGCCACGCGACGCACGCTGGGACTTCAACTCAACTCAGTTCCCATGACGGCTCCATTTGCCTGGTGGCTCGCCGGATGGCGGGATTTTTTCAAATGTCCCGGAATCGCACTCTTTTTTGGCCTGTGCTTTTTCATCATGGGCCACATCTTGCTGCGCGCATTCGAGTCGGCGACCGAGTACGTCTTGGCCTTAAGTGCAGGCTTTTTGTTGGTCGGTCCCTTTCTGTGCCTCGGACTTTACCGAAGCAGCAAATCCATCGAAGAAGGCAAGCGACCACTTCTCTCGCAATCGTTGGATGCTTGGCTTCCTACCGCAGGCACGCTGTCCTTGTTTGCCGCAGTGCTGTTGGTGCTGGAAATGCTCTGGGCTCGAGCTGCGCTGATTGTTTTTGCAGTCAGCTTTGATGTTGTCCCCGAGGAAAACAACATCTTGGCGCAACTGCTGAATCCAGAAAATTTGGATTTTTTGCTGGCCTACGTAGCGGTAGGCGCCGTATTTGCCGGATTGATTTTCATGGCATCCGTCGTCGCCATTCCAATGATCATGGATCGCAAGGTCGACGCCATCACCGCAGTCCTCACCAGCATGCGCGCCTGCTTGACCAACCCTCTAGCGATGCTGGTGTGGGGTGGCACCATCACAGTCACCATCGTGCTATCGATGCTGCCTTACTTTATTGGGCTGATTGTGATGGGGCCAGTGATGGGCTATGCCACGTGGCATGCGTACCGCGCGATCGTCCCCAAACCAGAGAATGACCTCAAGCTCGATTGACATCGACGACAACTCGGCCTTTGATTTGTCCTGCCAGGATTTGCGGCGCAACCTCTAGAGCTCCGCTCAGTCCCACGACCTGGGTCATGCTGTCGAGCAGATCTGGTGACAAATTTTCAGCCAGCAGCGCCCAGGCGCGTTCGCGTTTAGCCATTGGCGCCATCACGCTATCAATGCCCGCCAACGTGACGCCGCGCAAGATGAAAGGTGCAACAGAGCCAGGCAAATCCATCCCTTGCGCCAAGCCGCATGCGGCCACGATGCCACCATAACGCGTGCTCGCACACGCGTTGACGAGGGTGTGGCTACCCACCGAATCAACCACGCCCGCCCAGCGCTCTTTCTGAAGGGGCTTGCCTGGAGCACTCAAGCCTGCACGATCGATGACCTCAGCGGCACCCAGACGCTTCAAATATGATTCCTCTGCCAACTTGCCAGTGCTAGCGACGACGCGAATACCGAACCGCGCCAGCAGCGCCGTCGCGACCGAGCCAACACCGCCGCTGGCTCCTGTGACCAACACCTCATCGCCCGACTTGACGCCATGGTCCAACAGCGCGAGGACACAAAGCGCCGCCGTGTACCCGGCCGTGCCGATTGCCATCGCGCGCTGAGGTGATATCGCTTGGGGTAGGGGCAACAGCCAATCGCCGTGCACTTGCGCCAGCGGTGCGAGACCGCCCCAATGCCCCTCGCCCACACCAAAGCCGTTCAGGACCACTGCATCGCCGGATTTCCACTTCGGGTGAAAGCTCTCAACGACGGTTCCCACAAAGTCGATCCCGGGCACCATCGGAAATCGACGCACCACTGGCGAGCGCCCTGTGATTGCCAAGCCGTCCTTGAAATTGATGGTCGAGTAACTCACTTGAACTCGCACTTGCGACGCCTCCAATGCGGGAAGCGCCGGCATGGCGCTCACCCCGCAGGTGTATAGGTCGTCTGTCTTTTGAATCAACAACGCTTGTGTCATGGTGCTCTCCTGTGGCTGGCTGCTTCGCCGATTGCTGTTATAGCCTGTATTCTGCCCGCTTCTCAGCCCAGGACTTGCCTCCCACTCGACACACACGGCGCCACCGCGGCGGCTGTCGTTCCTCTCATCGGAAGGTAGAGCGAACGTCGAGCCCCATTTTGAGAGGGCCAGACAGATCAGCCTCGAAATCAGTGACTAATCACATAAATGCAGACCCAAAACCGGTGGAAACCCCGATGCTCAGGCATAGCCGATTGGATACAGTTGGAACTTGTAAGGGTTACGTCAGCGTAACTTTTTGCATTTTTCATCTCAAAATAATCAGGAGTTCAAATGAAAACCATTCGTCAATGGAAATTGGCTGCCATGGCAGTCGCCGCCACGGCTACTCTGCTGGGCACAGCAGCACACGCCGGTGCCACACTCGACGCCATCAAGGCACGAGGTCAGGTTGTCTGTGGCGTCAACAGCGGACTGGCCGGTTTTTCTGGCGCGGACTCCAACGGCAAGTGGAGTGGCTTGGACGTCGATATTTGCCGTGCAGTAGCTGCCGCGACACTGGGTTCTGCCGACAAAGTCAAGTACGTGCCATTGACCTCGCAACAGCGTTTCACTGCGCTGCAATCCGGTGAGATCGACGTGCTGTCTCGGAACACCACATTCACGATCACCCGCGACGCTTCCCTCGGCTTGCACATGACTGCCGTCACTTATTACGACGGTCAAGGTTTCATGGTGCCCAAGCGCACCGGCATCAAGAGTGCCAAACAGCTCAAGGGCCAAACCGTTTGCGTGCAGTCCGGTACCACAACCGAAAAGAACCTCACTGACTTCTCTAACGCCAACAACTTGAAGATCAAGCCTGTGGTGTTCGAAAAGCTTGATGCGACCAATGCTGCTTACTTTGCCGGGCGCTGCGTCGCCTACACCACCGATGCTTCCGGCTTGGCTTCGATTCGTTCCAACGAGGCCAAAAACCCAGCTGACCACGTGATCCTGCCTGAAATCATCTCCAAAGAGCCGCTCGGACCCATGGTTCGCCGCGGTGATGACGAATGGTTTGCGATTGTGAAGTGGGTCATCCATGGTTTGGTGGAGGCTGAAGAGGTTGGCATCACCCAGGCGAATTGGAAGGCACAGAAAGACAGCGACAACCCTAGCGCGAACCGCATCCTGGGCGGCAAGGGCCAGGACACGGGCAAACTGTTGGGCTTGGATGCCGACTGGATGGCTCGTGCCATCGACGCAGTTGGTAACTACGGCGAGATCTTTGCCCGCAACGTCGGACCAACGACGCCTTTGAACCTGCCACGTGGCGTCAATAGCCAGTGGACACAAGGTGGTTTGATGTACGCACCTCCCGTGCGTTGATCTGAGCGTCTGAGTATGAACCGTGTGGTCGACAGTGCTCGACACACGGTTTTTTATTAGAGGGGTGACGGTCGTGTACCGCACTGTCGCCCCCTTCTTTTGCAAAAAATAGCCATGAATACACCTGTTCCTGCGCACCGACAGCGTTGGTCTTGGCGCAGCCAAGCCTTTCGCGGTGTGATCTATCAAATCATCGCCGTCGCAGCCATCGTGTTTGTCATCTCAGTCCTGACAAACAACACGCTGACGAACATGCAAGCGCGCGGCATTCAAAGTGGCTTTGACTTTTTGGGTGACCCGGCAGGTTTTGACATCGGTGAATCCATCATTCCTTTTCAATCCCAACAGCCCTATTGGCAGGCGTTCATTGTTGGCCTTCTCAACACATTGCGCGTCGCAATCCTTGGCATCATCTTGACGACCATTTTGGGAACACTGCTGGGCGTAGGCTCGTTTTCGCGCAATATTTTGGTGCGCGCCGTTTGTACGGCCTACGTGGAATTTTTCCGAAATGTACCTGTGCTGATTCAATTGCTGCTCTGGTACTTCTTGCTCACCCACTTGCTGCCAGACAGCTGGGCACCATGGAAATGGGGGACGTTATTCCTGAGCAAAGGCGGTTTGACTTTTCCAGAGCCTGTCTGGGCAATCGGTCACTTGACGGCACTGTTGGGTGGCGTGGTTGGTGTGGTCGCGGCTGTGGTGGTGCGCCGGCGCGCACGCAAGCACTTCGAAGCCACCGGTGAGCCCCGCAGTTTGATTTGGGTGCCCTTGGCGGTTGTGCTCCTCGGCATCTTGATCGGCTGGGCAGTGGGTGGCGCTCCAATGGAAATGAATGCACCACACAAAGGGGAGTTCGCAGTAGAGGGAGGCGCATCTGTGACGCCAGAGTTCCTCGCGATCACCTTGGGGCTGACCATCTACACAGCATCGTTTGTCGCAGAAGTGGTCCGTGCAGGTATCCAATCTGTCCCCCAAGGGCAGGGGGAAGCAGCCTCGGCGTTGGGTTTGAGCAAAGGTCAATCCATGCGATTGATACTTTTGCCCCAGGCTCTTCGGGTCATCATTCCACCCGTGACCAACCAGTTTTTGAACCTCACCAAAAACTCTTCTTTGGCGGTCGCCATTGGCTATCCCGACATTGTGTCGATCACCAACACGTCGTTGAACCAAACCGGCCGCGCGGTCGAGTGCATCGCAGTGGTGATGCTGGTGTATCTGACGACCTCATTGGCCACCTCTGGGCTGATGAATTGGTACAACAAACGCTCCGCCATCTTAGAGAGATGAGGGCATGAACATGAACACATCTACTTTTCAACCCATAGAAGCGCGTCCAGCGCCAATTCGCACGGATGGCGCGGTGGCCTGGTTGCGCGCCAACCTTTTCCATGATTTACCCACGACCTTAGCGACCCTAATTTTGGGTGGACTGCTTCTGTGGGTGCTGCCGCCTTTCTTCCACTGGGCAGTCGGCACGGCGGTATGGACTCCCGACTTGAAGGCCTGCGACGCCGAGGGCGCAGGTGCTTGTTGGGGTGTGATTGGCGAAAAGTACAAGGTGATCTTTTTAGGACGCTATCCCGTAGAGGAAGCCTGGCGCCCCATCGTCGCCACCCTATTGATGATCGGCTTGCTGATCATTAGTTGCATCCGAACATTTTGGAACCGCAGCCTCGTGGTCTACTGGGTCGTTGTCCTGGGTCTTTTCTTTGCGCTGATGCATGGCGGCGTTGCTGGGATGACTGTGATCACCACCGATCGGTGGGGTGGTCTACCCTTGACCATCTTGCTGTCAACCTTATCCATCTTGGCATCATTTCCGCTGGGACTGTTGGTGGCACTGGGAAGACGCTCTAACATGCCAGCCATCCGGACCTTGTGCGTCATGTTCGTAGAGCTGATTCGCGGGGTTCCACTGATTTCAGTGCTGTTCATGGCGTCCTTCATGTTCCCTCTATTCATGCCTGCAGGGACCACGATTGACGTTTTGGTTCGTGTGCTCGTTGGCATCACGCTCTTCATGTCAGCCTACACTGCGGAAACCATCCGGGGCGGCTTGCAAGCCATCCCCAAAGGGCAAGTCGAAGCTGCAGCAACCCTGGGGCTGTCGTACTGGCAAACACAACGCAAGATCGTGTTGCCTCAAGCCCTCGCCATGGTAGTCCCTGGATTGATGAACAACTTCATCTCCAATTTCAAGGACACCTCGCTGGTAACAATTGTGAGCATGTATGAGCTGCTTGGAGCACTCGGATTGGCCTTGTCTGGTGACCCCGAATGGCATCCATTTATTCTCGAAGGCTACCTGTTCGTTTCTCTGGTTTATTTCGCCTTTTGTTTTTCGATGTCGCGCTACAGCCGCTGGGTCGAGAAACAAGTCAACAAAGGCAAAC
>CAYZHE010000026.1:0-29851 GCA_964478285.1 uncultured Burkholderiaceae bacterium | reverse complement strand
CCCCCTCGCCTAGCAATGTCGTTTCTAACGACTGTGAGTTAAGGGCTGTTTGTCTGGCATGCAAGCGTTCGAGCACCGCCAATGCCGCATGTTTGGCAATTAACCATCTGCCCCCAGTCTTGCCATTTACCCATATGCGCAAGTACCGCTTGCCATCTTGCGTGTACCAACACACATCTTTCCAACGCACCCCAAGTGCTTCTGTGCCATGTCGCATGCCAGTGAGCAGCAGCATCTCTATGTAGTCACGCAGCAAGTGGCGCATTTCTGATTCTGTGGATTTGTTTGCCTTGCTGCTGCCTTCCACCCACGCTGCCATGTAGCTGCGCAGCTGAGCTATCTCTGATTCTGTAAACGCTGCTCTTGGTTGGCTTTTGGCGCCTTTGACTTGCATACGCGGCACTGTCAATCGCTCACTGATGTATCCGTGCTCTACAGCTGTGGCAATCACCTTGCTCCAAGCGCTTGCAAAGTTCTGCAAGGTGGATGCTTTGGGCTGCTTTTGCATCTGCTTTTTGCGCCACAGCTCAAACTCAGTGATGTCACTGTGCGTTAAAGACTCCAAGCGCTGATGTGTGAAGAAAGAGATGAAGTAGCGTTCGATGCAGCTCAAGTAGCTGCCGAAGACACTTTTGCCGTGTCCCAAGTCCATTTGTCGTCGTAGCTCACGTGCTGTTAGCTCTGCGAGGTGTGCAACAGACTGTGCGCGGTGTGCCAAGGTAAGGCACTGCCTAAACCGTGCTTCGTCATACAGCTCGCATGCTGCATGTGCAGCGAGCTCAAGGCTTGCTTTGGCGGTGCTGCGCCTACACCACTTGCTATCAGCTAATTTGCAGCGGCATTGGTACTGCAAGCCGTGGCGTCTGCGGTAAAGCACCACTTCGCCGTCTCGAAAATACAGCTGTTGCGGATTCACAAATGTATGCAGCGCAACGCTGCGAGCCACCGCTGCCACTAGTGGCTACCCACAAAGACAAAAGCCCCCAGTTTTGACACTGGAGGCTCGTCAGTCATTGAATTGATTGGTAGGCCGTCACGGACTTGAACCGTGGACCAAAGGATTATGAGTCCTCTGCTCTAACCAACTGAGCTAACGGCCCGCCAAGCCCAAGATTGTAACGGGCTAGCCAGGCCTGACACGGCAGATCCATCAGCGGTTGTGGCTGAGCGCCGTGCCAAGCATCTTAGAGGTGATGCTGACGATTTGGATCATGCGCTCGTAGGCCATGCGTTGTGGCCCGATCACCCCAAGGCGCCCGACCACTCGCCCATCGACCTGGTATGGCGCCGACACGATTGACACATCTTCCACTGGGACCACTTGGCTTTCTCCACCGATAAAAATGCGCACTCCATCTGCCTGGTCAGAGACATCGAGCAGGCGCATTACTTGGGTCTTTTGCTCAAACAAATCGAACATCCGCCTGAGATTGTTCAAGTCGCCAGAAAACTCGTCAATCGACAACAAGTTGCGTTCTCCAGCGATCAGAACATCGGCCTCTTCTGCACCCTCTTCGTCCGCCGCACTGACCGCAGCCTCCATCAGACTGGCGATTTCGCCGCGCAGCGAGTCAACCTCTGAGCGGATGCGCGCCCGCACAGTGTCGATCGTCAATCCCGCGTAATGGGTATTTAAAAAATTCGCAGCCTCTGTGAGCTGTGACTGCGTGTAGTCGACCGTAGGGTGAATGACCCGGTTCTGCACATCGCCTTCGGGCGTGACAATGATGACCAGTACTCTGCGCTCAGACAAAGACAAGAACTCGATATGGCGAAAGACTGCGTTGCCTTTAGGCACGACGACGACACCGACAAAGTTGGACAGGCTGGAGATCATTTGAGCCGCGTGCGTGAGTACACGCGAGGGCTGATCGGCATTCAATCCCTCAGGGGCGCCCAAATGTCGCCAATCCATCGGATCATCTGCAGGCACGGTGAGCATGGTGTCGACAAAAAGCCGATACCCTTTTGCGGTCGGAATTCTGCCGGCTGAGGTGTGCGGGCTCACAATGAGGCCCAAGTCCTCGAGGTCACTCATCACATTGCGAATCGTTGCAGGTGACAAAGTCAGCCCGGTCTCTTTGGAGAGCGTGCGCGAACCCACGGGTTGACCGTCCGCAATGTAGCGTTCAACCAGTGTTTTCAATAAAACTTTGGCACGATCGTCAAGCATCAGAATTTCGCTAAGCTATGTTGTAATTGCAGAGAGGTTTCATTCTATTTTTACCTGAGTATGACCCAAATTGACAAGCCAACTGCACCCATTCGCTTCGGCAGTGTCGCGATTGTGGGCAAATACCAAGTCACCGGCTCGGGAGAGGCGTTGGGCAAACTCGCTCGTTTTCTGGACGAGAGAAGACACCAAGTCTACATAGAAGAGCAAACCGCACAGAACACCGGCTTAAATGCCTACCCCACACTCGCCCTGTCTCAAATGGGCCGGCGCTGCGATGTTGCACTGGTCGTTGGAGGCGACGGCACCATGTTGGGCGCAGGGAGAGAGTTGGCAAAGCAAGGTATTCCCGTCATCGGCATCAATCAAGGGCGCCTCGGCTTCATCACAGATATTTCACTTGAAGGCTACGAGCACACCCTGGCACCCATGTTGGATGGCCACTTCCAAAGCGAGCACCGCAGCATGATGCACGCGGGCATTTGGCGCGACGCTAGGCAAGAATTCCAAGCCGATGCGCTCAACGATGTGGTAATCAACCGCGGTAGCATGGGCGGCATGATCGAGTTGCGTGTCGCCGTGGGTGGCCACTTGGTGGCCAACCAAAGGGCAGACGGTCTCATCATCGCAACGCCCACCGGCTCAACCGCCTATGCTCTTTCGGCCGGCGGTCCAATTTGCCACCCAAGCATCAATGGTTGGGTGCTTTCCCCTATTGCTCCACACACCCTTTCCAACCGACCCATCGTACTGCCGGATTCGCAAACGATTGAAATAGAAGTGGTCACGGCACGAGACGCGAGTGCGCATTTCGACATGCAGTCTTTCACCAGCCTACTGCCTGGGGATCAAATTCGTGTCAGTCGATCGGAGTTCACCCTGCAGTTGCTCCATCCACTTGGCTGGAACTATTTCGATACGCTGCGCAAGAAGCTCCACTGGAACGAAGGCGTAACCCCATTTTGAACCCGCTGATTGACTGCACGCTATGGCCCTGATCCGCTTATCGTTGCGTGATTTCGTGATCGTCGAGTCATTGGAGCTCGAGCTTGAGCCAGGCTTTTCCGTACTCAGCGGCGAGACTGGGGCTGGAAAGTCGATTCTGATTGACGCGCTCCAACTGGTACTCGGGCAGAGAGCAGAGTCCGATGTCGTTCGCCAAGGCAACAAACGCTGTGAGATCTCCGCTGAGTTTGATCATCCACGATCACTGGATATTTGGTTGGATGAGCAGGGCTTTCCTACCGAGGCCACGTTAATCCTCAAACGCCAAATCGATGCAGAGGGAAGAAGCCGTGGCTGGATCAACGGCAGTGTCGCTACTATGACCCAATTGAAGGCGGTCGCTGATCACCTGATCGACATCCATGGACAACATGCCTGGCACAGCCTGACTCGCCCTCAGGCACAGCTCGACCTACTCGACGGCTACGCGCAGATTGAGTTGAGCGCATTGCGCGCAGCTTGGGATGCCTGGAGACAAGCCCAAAGCAATTTGCAAAATGCGAAGCAAGCGTCACAGAAAGGCCAAGAACGCCGCGAACAACTGCTTTGGCAAATCGCCGAGGTGGAGCAACTCAAACCGATGCCTGACGAGTGGGGATCATTGAACGAAGAGCACACGCGTTTGGCGCACCGGCAAGATTTGTTGGAAACTGCTCAGTCTGTGACGCAAGACTTGGATGAGGAACCAGTCGACGTCAATCGGGTGCTGGCTTCGGCCGCCAATCGCTTGACACATATGGCCGCATTCGAGCCTCAATTCACGCAGTGGTCTCAAACCTTGCTTCAGGCATCGGACCTGGTCTCTGATGTCCTGCACGAGGTCAAAGCCTATGCGCGTCATGGAGATCTTGACCCCGATCGTTTCCAGCAATTGGATGATCGAGTGTCGCTGTGGATGCAACTCTCAAAGCGCTTCAGAACGACACCGGACCAATTGGCAGCAGTCTATTCAGATTGGCAGTCTGAGCTTGCGGCACTTGACGCGAGTGCTGACATGGAGGCACTAGAAGCGAAAGCCCGTGCGGCGCAAAAAGCCTGGAAATCCATTGCGGACGAAGTCAGTCATGCACGGCTAAAAGCCAGTCGCTCGCTGGCACGCGAGGTCACCTCGATCATGCAAACCTTGGGTATGCAAGGCGGGAACTTGAGCATCGATGTGCGCCCGGCTGAACCCAACCACCACGGCCAAGACCTGGTCGAATTTTTGGTGGCGGGCCATGCGGGGGTCACACCCAAACCTGTCGCCAAAGTCGCCTCAGGTGGCGAACTATCTCGCATTGCGTTGGCCGTGGCCGTTTGCACCAGTAGGCTGGGAGCTGCTGGCACACTGATTTTTGATGAAGTGGACGCAGGCATCGGTGGCAAGGTCGCGCATACAGTTGGGCAACTCATGCGGCAACTTGGAGAAGACCGTCAGGTGTTAGCCATCACTCATCTGGCACCTGTTGCTGCAACGGCTCACCACCACTTTAAGGTGGAAAAACGGACTATTGAAGGTGCCACCAGTAGCCAGATTTCGACCCTGTCAAATTCGGATCGTGTGATTGAAATCGCGCGAATGCTGGGAGGCGATGCTGACTCGCCCACTGTTATGGCCCATGCCAAGGAAATGTTAGCCGCATGAATGCAGCCTTAAAACAGATCGAGTTGGTGGTGATCACGGGTATCTCTGGGTCTGGCAAATCCGTCGCGGTTGCGGCTTTAGAAGATGCCGGCTACTTCTGTGTCGACAATTTGCCTCCAGAGTTGTTGCATACGCTGGTTGAACTTCAGGCCTTGAACCGAGTCGATCGCATCGCGGTCGCCATTGACGTGCGAAGCTCCCGGTCTCTGCCTGCCTTACCAAAGCAGTTGCACAAACTAAAAGACTTGGGCGTGAGCTACCGCGTCGTGTATCTCGAATCATTGAACGAAGTATTGATCAGGCGTTTTTCCGAGACGCGCAGACAGCATCCACTCTCTCGAGATGTGGGTACAAATGACGTGCGCAAGGCCTTGATCGAGGCCATCCGTGATGAGCGCGAATTGCTAGCCCCACTGCGAGACGACGCGCTGGTGATTGATACCAGCCACTTCAGACCGGCCGAACTGCATAGCCATATCAACGCCTTGTTAAACATTCGATTGGATCAACTGACGTTGGTCTTCGAATCGTTTGCCTTCAAACGTGGTTTGCCAATGGATGCAGACTACGTTTTTGATGCGAGGATGCTGCCTAACCCCCACTACGAGCCTGACTTGCGCCAATTAACCGGACGAGACAAGCCAGTGATCGCGTTTTTTGAGAAACAGCCCACCATGGCCGAAATGCAAGGGCACATCACTTCATTCTTAGACCACTGGTTGCCCAAACTGCGCGAAAACCACCGCAGTTATGTCACGGTTGCGATCGGTTGCACCGGCGGGCAACATCGCTCTGTCTACCTGGTGGAACGGTTGGCGGAGCATTACAAAACCACGTGGCCGACACATATTCGGCACCGGATGCTGGGCATCAACGAGACACCTGGTGCCACAACTTAAGAACCGGTGTAGGTAACCCCAATCCAGCGACCCCTTCTGGCGCCAGCCACTGAACTGCATCCCAATGCGGGGAGGCACCGGGATAAAGCTGCGCCACCACAGGGTACAAAAAAAGATCTCTGTGCGTGAGCAGGTGTTTCACCATCGGCCAGTGCTCGCTGTGGTGGGTATGCTGCGCCAGCCAGTCTTGAAGGGTTAACTCATCTTCAAATATGAGCGGCGTGTGCAAGCCGGACCAAATGCCACGCGCTGGGCGTTGAGACCAAGCCCAGGCGCCCTCTCTGTTGCGAACAAAGACAACCCACCACCGCACAGTTTGCCGCTTCACTCGGTTGCGCTTCAGCGGCAACGCATATTGCTTGCCTGTTGCCATCGCCTTGCAGCTGGCAGTCATCGGACAGCGGTGGCATTCAGGCTGCTTGGGCTTACAAACAGTGGCTCCCAAATCCATCAATCCTTGCGTGAAAGCAGGCATATCTTGGTCTCGGCTCACGCTCTCAGCTAAGCGCTGCGCCACTTGCGCAAGCCACTTCACGCTAGCGGCATCACCAACATCTGCGCCAAACTCTAACCAACGCGCCAAAACCCGCTTGACATTGCCATCCAAAATCGCGACGCGCTCCTGAAAGCAAGTCGATGCTATCGCAGCAGCCGTGGATGGGCCGATACCACTCAGCCTCACCAGTTCCTTAGCAGTCCTCGGAAATTCGCCATTCCAGTCTGACATGACCTGCATCGCACACTTTTGCAAATTGCGTGCCCGGCTGTAATAACCCAACCCAGCCCACAGCGCCATCACTTGCTCAGATGGCGCATTCGCCAATGCCTCCACGGTGGGAAGCGCGTCTAAGAACCGCTGGTAATAATCCCTCACCGTGGCCACTTGGGTCTGTTGCAACATGATCTCGGACAACCACACGCGATAAGGATCCTTGTCCTGTTGCCAAGGCAAGTCGTGGCGGCCAAATTGCTTTTGCCACGCGACAAGTGCATCGGCGAATTGCGCCAACGCCAATGGACTCGGCACATCCGGGAAAATGGTCGCCACCGATGTATTCACGATTGACAATGTTTGCAGTAGTACGTGGCACGTTGGCCTTGCACAATGCGCACGATGGGACGTTGGCATACAAAACATGGCAGACCGCTGCGGTCATAGACTCGAGTCTCGAGCTGGAAATACCCCAACTCACCATCCGCATGTCGAAAGTCTTTGAGGCTGCTGCCTCCCGCCGCGATTGCTCGAGTCAAAACGCCCTTGATGGCATCAACCAACTTGTCTACCCGCTCGCGTGAGATCCGGTTGGCCGCACGCGAAGGATGGATACCCGCCCTGAAAAGCGCCTCACTCGCGTAAATGTTGCCCACTCCGACCACCAACTCACCGCCCAATAGGACTTGCTTAATGGACGCCTTTTTTTGTCTCAGACTGGCATAAAAATCTGACCCATTGAATGCCTCCGTCAAGGGCTCCACGCCTAGATGGCGCAAAAGTTTGGTGGCTTGTGGCGCCGACTCGCTGTCGGCGAAAACCACCGCGCCAAATCGCCTGGGGTCATGCAATCGCAAAGTCACGCTTTCGCACTGGAGATCAAAATGGTCGTGCGGGCCGCGAGGCAGCGGCGCACTCAGGATTTGAATGCTGCCTGACATCCCCAAGTGCCAAAGCAGCAGGCCTTCTTCTAAGTCCATCAGCACATACTTACCGCGCCGACGCAAGGCAAGGATTTTTCGTCCCGACAGATCACCCACATCCACACCAAGAGGCCAGCGCAAGGACTTGCCCTGGGCTGCGCTGCGAATGCGTTGCCCGACAACGGCACGCTCTACGCCCATGCGGGTAACTTCGACTTCGGGTAATTCAGGCATCGTGAACAGGCATTTGAGCGGCAAGGGCAGACGGCTAGCATTATCATGCGGTATCCATGGAACAACCCAATCGATTCTTCTCTACCCGTTGGTTGCTGAGGGCAATGCTGTTGACCCTGAGCGCGTGCAGCAGCGTGGCGGCGCCACCGCCGCCCGCGGCACCTATCCCCGTCATGAACTCGAGCATGGATGCGCCACTGATGTACCGCATCTTGGTCGGCGAGCTTGCTGCTGCCAGTGGCATTTATGACTTGGCGTTTGGGATGATGCTGAAAGGGGCCCAAACCGCACAGGAACCTGCCCTCTACGAACGCGCCTCGCAGATTGCACTCCAAGCGCGCTCAGGTGCCTCAGCGCTTCAGGCCTTGGATGAGTGGCTCAAAGACTTTCCAGACTCGGTGCCGGCCATTCGACAAAAATTGGGGCTCGAGCTGATGCTTCAAAAAACCGATGACGCATCACAAACGCTGACTCGCCTGGTCCGCCTGTTACCTCCTGACGAGCTAACCGAATTGGGTTCCAGCCTGCCTCGATTGTTAGACCGAGTGCGAGACCCAAAGGCTCGCGCGCCCATCGTGACGCAAGCCATCGCACCCTTGCTTGACGACCCCATCCGCTCTGCATCTGCCCAAGCCATCCTGGGAGCAACTGCGCTGCAGCAAGGCGACCATACAGCCGCCCTGAGATATGCCGAGGCCGCCCTTGAGCGTGCACCTGGCAACCTGCTTGCTTTGACCCTAGCTGTAGCCCTCCTCGACACAGGTGAGTGGGCGCTTCAGCCCAAGATCGAAAATTACCTGCGAGCTGCCAACGCCGATCTTCGAGTTCGGTATTACTTTGCGCGCGCGCTGACACAAATCAATCAGAACAAAAAGGCCCTAGACACCCTCGAGGCTGTCGAAGCGAGCCCGCAACTCGATGGCTCTGCACTGCTGCTCATGGCAACACTCAACAGTGAGCAAGGGCAATGGTCAAAAGCCAAAGCGCAGGCGCAACGCGCACTGGACCTCGCAGAGTCCAAGGATGACTCCGACGCTGCAGCCTCAAATGACCGAAATGCAGCGGTTTTATTGCTCGCCGACATTGCACAAAGGCAGAAGCAGTGGGCTGAGGCTGAGGCATGGCTTTCTCGAGTTGATGACGACGCAGACCCTCTAACGTTGGCTTTCCGACGAGCCAGCATCGTGGCATCCCAAGGTCGTCTGGCAGAGGCCAAGCAAATGTTGGCCAGCCAGACCACCACTGACCCACGCGCTGAGAAACGTTTGATCTGGATGCGCATCCAGTTGCTCAAAGATCACAACGCATGGGAGCAAGCCTATGCTCTGCTCGGTGAGGCCAGCCTCAAGTTTCCCGACGAGGCCGACTGGGTTTATTCTCAGGGGATGGTTGCAGAGCGACTGCAGCTTTACTCAGAAATGGAGCGTTTGATGCGAAAGCACATGGTGCTTGCGCCCGAAGATCACCAAGCCAGAAATGCCTTGGGATACTCGCTCGCTGATCGCGGCATTCGGCTGAACGAAGCCAAGGAACTGATCAGGGAAGCCCTGAGCATCGTGCCCAACGATCCTTTTGTGATGGACAGCTGGGGCTGGGTACTTTTTAAAAGTGGCAACCTTATTGAAGCTGAAAAAGTCTTGAAGCAAGCATGGTTGTCCCGAGCCGATGCTGAAATTGCGGCCCACCTTGGGGAAGTTCAGTGGGTACTCGGACGCCAAGACATGGCTCAAGAGACCTGGCGCCAAGGGTTGGCGCTAGACTCAGAAAACACCACGCTCCGAGCCACATTGGCGCGCTTCAAAGTCGCTCATTGACCATGAAGGGGCGGATTCCAACGTCACTTCTGTGGCTCCCGATCAGAGCGATTCGGCTGCGACCAGCGTTGTTGGTTGTTGCTCTGGCCACTCTGGTGGGGTGTACCAGCATGGACTCGATCCATCAATCCACTGGCAAACAATACCAGGGGCGACTCGCCCTCACGCTCCATCAAGCCAGCCCAGAGACTTGGCAAGCCAGGTTTCACCTAGAGGGATCAACTGCTGAGGGAAGCCTGACACTGTTCAGTCCCGTTGGCACGACATTGGCAGTCGCGTCTTGGTCCGCTGGCTTTGCTCGCATCCAACGCGGCAGCGACATCAAGGACTATGCCAGCGCAGATGCCATGCTCAACGCACTGATCGGCTCTGGTATCCACATGGATCAATTGTGGCGTTGGATTGAAAACCGGCCTGGCTCAATTGAATCATGGGAGGTGGAGCAATTGACACGCGATGATCAAACGCGTTTGGTTACAGCGAAAAGACCCTTACCCAAACCTGCGTTGACGCTCAAAATCTTGCTCCTGCCCTGAACGCTATATGAGCCATCCGCTCCCTATTCCGAATCCCAACACACAGAGTCTCATCGGGCTGCCAGCGCCCGGCAAGATCAATGTGTTCTTGCACGTGATCGGGCGAAGAAGCGATGGCTACCACCTCTTACAGTCGGTTTTTGCGCTGGTGGATTGGTGCGACGAAATCAACCTTCACCAGAGAGCCAGCGGCGTGTCACGTGCCGATATTGAGTCCGCGGTGAAGCTACCAGCCAACGATCTGATGGTGCGAGCGGCGCTGGCGCTCCAGCAAGCCACCGGTTGCAATCAAGGGGTTCACATCGAGCTCAAAAAACGCCTGCCCATGGAGGCTGGATTAGGCGGTGGATCGTCCGATGCGGCCACCTGTTTGATCGCGCTCAATCGCCTATGGGGTTTGAATCTGAGGCGAGATCAATTGATCTCGATCGCAGCTAATTTGGGGGCAGATATCCCGTTTTTTGTAGGCGGACACAATGCCTGGGTCGAAGGGATCGGGGAACGACTCACTCCATTGAATTTGCCGTCGTCCCGCATCACCATTGTCAAACCCGCCGTGGGGGTGTCCACTGCAGAACTTTTTAGCTCGCCACTCTTAACCAGAGACACAAATCCTGCTACAATGTCGGACTTTGCAGAGCACAGGGTTGCCGGCTTCACTGAATGGCAACCTTTTTCGTTCGGTCAAAACGATTTGCAAGAGCCCGCTGTCGCCGTTTGTCCTGAAATACAAGTCGCGATCAGCTGGTTCGAACAAAAAAATTTGGTTGCACGGATGACAGGCTCAGGCAGTGCGGTTTTTGCCGTTCATGCTGAGCCCGTTGATGTGTCAGATGCGCGCTCCGATTGGATCATCCACCAGGGGCGCGTAATCGATAGGCATCCACTGGCGCACTGGGTTAGCGAAACCTAGTCTGACAGAGGATACAATCTGCGACGATTTTTGAGCGTTAGCCCCCGGTTAACGCTCTGCGTAGGGGAGTCGCCAAGTTGGTTAAGGCACCGGATTTTGATTCCGGCATGCGAGGGTTCGAGTCCTTCCTCCCCTGCCAAATTAACCTCGCCACCGCCGCAAACGGTGGCGCGTTTGTTTCGACCACTACCGGCTGAGTGCACCATGGCGAGCCTTTCACAAGATTTCATGCTATTCACGGGCAACGCCAATCCGGTTCTTGCTCAAGAGATTGCTGATCACTTGAACACCTCTCTGGGCGGCATCAATGTCGGTCGATTCTCTGACGGTGAAGTCACCGTTGAAATTACCCAAAACGTCCGGGCACGCAACGCGTTCATTATTCAGCCAACTTGCGCACCCACCAATGAGAACCTGATGGAACTCATCATCATGGTGGACGCCCTGAAGCGAGCTTCAACGACCAGCGTTTCGGCGGTGATCCCCTACTTTGGCTACGCTCGCCAAGACCGTCGACCCCGCTCCAGTCGGGTCCCCATCAGCGCGAAAGTGGTTGCCAACATGCTGCAGGCTGTTGGCGTCTCACGCGTGCTGACCATGGACCTTCACGCGGACCAGATTCAAGGCTTTTTCGATATCCCGGTGGATAACATTTACGCCTCACCCGCTCTCTTGGGTGATTTGCGTCAAAAGAACTACGAAGACCTTTTGGTCGTTTCGCCTGACGTGGGCGGTGTGGTGCGCGCGCGCGCATTGGCCAAGCAGTTAGGTTGTGACATGGCCATCATCGATAAGCGCCGCCCCCGTGCCAACGTATCCGAGGTCATGCACGTCATCGGTGACATCGATGGCCGCAACTGCGTCATCATGGACGACATGATCGACACCGCCGGCACGTTGGTGAAAGCTGCAGAAGTGTTGAAAGAGCGTGGTGCTAAAAACGTGTACGCCTACTGTACGCACCCGATTTTCTCGGGCCCAGCTATTGACCGCATCAACAAAGGCGAAGCATTGGACGAAGTGGTCGTCACCAACACCATACCGTTGAGTGAGTCCGCCAAGGCTTGCACAAAAATCCGCCAACTCTCCGTTGCACCGCTGATGGCAGAAACCATCGCCCGCATTTCCTCTGGAGAGTCGGTACTCAGTTTGTTCGCGGAGCGTGACGGACTTTTCTAAGTCCCAAGCGATCTCGACAATCAGCCCGCCACTCGATCTCCGCAAGCGGAGTCAGTGGCGTTTAACCTCGAAGGTCATCTGGTCGCGGATGCCTTCACATGTGAACCTCAAGGTTCCAGGAGAATAGTATGAAATTCGTCGCTTTTGAGCGCGCTAAGCAGGGTACGGGTGCGAGCCGCCGTCTGCGCAATTCTGGTCGTACGCCCGGCATTGTGTATGGTGGCAACGTTGAACCTACCGCCATCGAGTTGGATCACAATGCACTGTGGCACGCTGCACAAAAAGAAGCCTTCCACGCTTCTGTGTTGGACATGGAGCTGGCTGGTAAAAGCGAGCAAGTCATGTTGCGTGACATTCAGTACCACCCCTTCAAGCCTTTGGTCCTGCACGTTGACTTTCAGCGCGTGAGCGCCACCAGTGTGTTACACAAGAAAGTCCCGTTGCATTTCGTGGGTGCTGAAGAGTCCCCCGCTGTCAAGACAGACAAATGCTTGATCAACCATGTTTTGAACGAGATCGACGTGCAGTGCGTGGCTTCTAAGCTGCCAACCCACATCGAAGTCGATCTGTCCAAGATGAACAAGGGCGAAAGTATTCACGCCAGCCAACTGGTGCTGCCAGAAGGCGTGTCTTTGGTTGACCATGGTCACGGTGGCGAGCAAACCATCGCGACTGCAGTAGCTCCTAAGGGCGGCGCTGCAGGCGAAGGTGATGCAGCAGCTGAATAATTTCAGTCGTTTCACGCCAAGCGCCTCGGCAGCTCACGCTCCGAGGCGTTTTTCATTGAGCTCTTACATAATGCAATCATGATTCGACTCTTTGTAGGTTTAGGCAACCCAGGCGCAGAATACGAAGCCACCCGCCACAACGTTGGTTTTTGGTGGATTGACCAACTCGCGCGGGACTGGAATATTTCTTTACAAATCAGACCAAGCGACTTTGGCTGGGTCGGTACTCAAGGAGTTGGCGACGAAAAGATCTGGTTGCTCAAACCATCAACCTTCATGAATTTGAGTGGGCAATCTGTCGCAGCGGTCGCGAAGTTCTTCAAAATTCCGTTGGATCAGATCCTTGTCATTCATGACGAACTCGATCTTCCAGCGGGCGAGGTCAAGCTCAAGCAAGGCGGTGGTCACGCGGGACACAACGGGTTGCGGGATATTCATGCCCGCATGGGGGGCTCGGATTACTGGCGCCTGCGCCTTGGTATTGGTCACCCTGGTATCAAGTCTGAGGTCGCCAACTGGGTGTTGAACAAGCCCTCCCCCGACCAGAGAATAGGCATTGAGCAAGCCATTGAACGCAGCCTCAAAGCCGCGGAAGACTTGCGGAACGGCGCATTTGACAAGGCCATGCGCAAAATTCACACAGCCAAAGCACCCAAACCCAAACCACCCAAGCCTGAAAATCCATCCCAAGACAACGGAGTGCCCAAGCTCTGAGGTGGGCCCAACGGAAGTCAGCCTCAAGCCACTGTCACGATTCAGCCGACTGGCCAGCAGTGAGGCGGTGGTATTTTTCCAGCAACTGTGCGGGCGTCTCAATGTGCTCAGGATGGATTGGAATGCACTCCACTGGACACAGACTCACGCACTGTGGCTCGTCAAAGTGACCGACGCATTCCGTGCATTTGTTCGGATCAATTTCGTAGATGGAGCGCCCCATATAAATCGCCTGGTTGGGGCATACTGGCTCGCACACGTCGCAATTGATGCACTCCTCTGTGATGGTGAGTGCCACGTCCTTAACCCTCTGAAATTTTGCGAGCCAGGGCCTGCCGCACCACAGGGCTGACCATATCGCTCACGTCGCCCCCCAGTTTGGCGATCTCACGCACCAAAGTTGAGGAGATGCATTGCAGCTCGGGCGCGGGAATCAGCATCAGGGTGTCCACCTCAGGCGCCAGCTTCCGATTCATGCCTGCCATTTGAGCTTCGTAATCAAAATCGGTGACATTGCGGATGCCTCGAACCACAGCTGAAGCGCTGTGGCTCCGGCAAAAATCCATGATCAACCCGTCAAAGGGCTGCGCACTAACCTGCGGCAAGTCTGCCAAAGACGTTCGCACAAGGGCCAAGCGCTCATCCAAGGTGAAAAGGGTCTTTTTGTGGTGCGCAACAGCAACCGCAACGATCACCTCATCGAAGCACTGCGCCGCGCGGCGAACCACGTCTTCATGCCCTTTGGTCAGGGGATCAAACGTTCCGGAGTACACCGCAACTCGGTGCGCACGCTGAGCAGTAGCTTGGTTCATACCGCAGATGATAAAGGTTCCAACAAATGAAAGTGCACGGAGCCCGCTTTGCCCTGTTTCGACAACCTCCACCCCAGAGCAGCCAGCTCATCGTCCTGCCACGGGCGTGGCGCCTCTAGATAACACCAGCCCCGAGCGGAAATGACCTTGCCCACCGCAGCCAACGCCTGCTCGAACACCCCCTCACCGATCTGCGAAAACGGCGGATCAACAAATACCCCATCCCACCCGCGGCCAACCTCCCGCGCCAACAATGCAAGGGCATCCGTGCGCTCAACGCGGACGACTTTTGACAACTTTAAACGTTCAGCAGTTTGAGTCAAAGATTGGGCCAGCGGGGCTGAGGCCTCCACCAACAAAACGTCCACCGCGCCTCTCGAGGCTGCCTCGAACCCCAGAGCACCTGAGCCAGAAAACGCGTCAATCACCCGCCAACCGCTCAAATCTTGCCCGAGCCAGTTGAACAAAGTCTCGCGGATACGGTCACCCGTCGGTCTCAGCCCAGGTGCATCAAGGACCGGCAACAGGCTTCGTTTGTGCGTTCCACCGATGATGCGAACGCTGGCAACAGCCCGGTGTGTAGGCGTCTTGGGTTTGCTTAGATGTTTCATAGAATGGTGGCCATTGTAAAAAAGACCTGTATGTTCCAATTTTTTCGCAAAAAAACCCCGCCTCCTGGCACCAGCACTGAGACAGAGGATGCCGCAAGGTCCTCTGGGGAGCCAAGCAACGCCAACCCTCCAGACGCCGATTCAGGGACATCGGCCGCAGACGATCTGGCCAACGATCATGCGACAGCGATAGCCCCCACGCCCACCGCACGAGAAGGCTGGCTGAACCGACTGCGAAAAGGGCTGAGCAAGACGGGTGCCGGCATCAGCGCGGTGTTCGTCAACGCAAAAGTGGACGACGCCCTTTACGAGGAGCTAGAGGCGGCACTCCTCAGTGCCGATGTCGGTTTCAAAGCGACAACCCTTCTGCTTGAAAGACTGCAGCGTCGGGTCAAAGCTGAGAAGGCGACCACATCGGAACTCGTAAAAAAAATCTTGCGGGAAGAGGTGGCCGCCTTGTTGTCCCCATTGCAACGCCCGCTGACCATTGGGCAGCATCCGACAACCGTCATCATGGTCGCAGGAGTCAATGGCGCAGGCAAGACCACGTCGATTGGCAAGCTCACGAAACATTTGACGCAACACAACGCCCATGTGCTTTTAGCCGCAGCCGACACCTTCAGAGCTGCAGCCAAAGAGCAACTTGCCGTCTGGGCAGATCGAAACTTGGTGGAGATCATCAGCCAAGTGGATGCAGACCCAGCCGCAGTCAGCTTTGATGCAGTCAAAGCGGGAATTGCTCGCCACAAAGATGTGGTTCTGATCGACACTGCAGGGCGCTTGCCAACCCAGCTTCACCTGATGGAGGAGCTGCGAAAGATCAAACGCGTGATCCAAAAGGCAGAGTCAAGTGCGCCACACGAGGTGTTGTTGGTCATTGACGGCAATACTGGCCAGAACGCAATAGCGCAGGTCAAAGCATTCGATGATGCCCTTGGCCTCACGGGCTTAATCGTCACCAAATTAGATGGCACGGCTAAAGGAGGCGTCATCGCAGCCATTGCTTTAGAGCGCGCAGTGCCGATTTATTTTGTTGGCGTTGGCGAACAATTGGATGACTTACAAACCTTTGATGCGCAGGAATTCGCGCAAGTACTCCTTCCCTGAAAGCCCCTCTCATCTGTGCGAGATTGATGGTAGCCAAGGCAGTGCAACAGCGACAATCATTGCGCGGCTACCATTTGCCGCTCTTGCCTGACCATAACCGTCGGCTCGCCAAACAGGGCGATGCACAACCCACTCACCTCGCACCATGCAATCTCGTTTTAATTTCACCAAGTTTGCTCATGAACCGCGCGGACTCACGCGGCGCCACATCTTAGGTGGAGCCATCGGATGGATGGGGATGACCGCATTAAACCCGGCTTCAGGGGCAACACCGGTGCTGAAAACCGAATGGGCGCAGATCGTTCGCAAGGCGAAGGGGCAACAGGTCTATTTCAATGCCTGGGGTGGGAGTGATCGAATCAATGCCTACATCGATTGGGCCTCACAAGAGCTCAAGCGCGAGTTCGAGATCAAGCTCATCCACGTCAAAGTCAGCGACATTGCCCAAACTGTGGCGCGCATCACGCAAGAACTGAAGCGCGGCAAGGGCCAGGGCGGCAGCGTCGACTTGCTGTGGCTGAACGGAGAAAATTTTGCTCGCCTCAAGCGTGAGGGCGCATTGATGGGGCCCTTTACCCATCACTTGCCCAACACCTCCTTGATCGATACTGAGGGGAAGCCGACCACCTTGATCGATTTTGGTGAACCCACCGATGGACTCGAAGCGCCCTGGGGCATGGCCCAGCTCAGCTTTTTTGCTGACCGGTTGCGGCTCGAAACACCTCCACAAACCGTGCAAGACTGGCTGGCACTAGCCAAGGGCAGGCCAGGACAACTCACCTATCCTCAGCCACCTGACTTTCATGGCACCACCTGGCTCAAACAGTGGCTCATGTCACTCACGCCCGACCGCCAAACGCTGTACAAGCCTTGGAATACCCAAGCTTTTGACACAGCGACGGCGCCCTTGTGGTCCTACTTGGATGCCCTCCACCCTCATCTCTGGCGCAATGGCCGGCAATTTGCAGCCAACGCCGCAGCGATGCGGCAAGGCGTTGCAGACCAGTCGATGCTGATCGGTGTCACCTTCAACCCCAACGAAGCCGCCAGCGAAATCGCTGCAGGCCGTTTACCCAGTACTGTCCAGACTTTCCAGCTGCGAGGCGGGACCATTGGCAATACCCACTTTCTGGCCATTCCTCTCAACAGCACCTCAACCGCGGCTGCGCAAGTGGTCGTCAACTTTTTGCTCTCTCCCAGTGCCCAAGCTCGCAAAGCGGATATTCAAGTATGGGGTGACCCCACGGTGTTGAATCTCTCCGCGCTCAACCCGGCAGATCGAGCCGCATTTGCACCTCTAACGGCACCGGGCGCGCTGCGCGATCCACAACCCACCCTGCTCGAACCACACGCTTCTTGGGTGCAGCCACTAGAAGACGCTTGGCGCGCACGCTACGCGCGTTGAACATGACTTCGCATCGCTCCAGCCTTCAACCAATCGGGGCTTGGGCTATCGCAGTGGCTGCTGTCGGGCCCACCATGGCGGCGGCTTACTGGGCTGCACAGCCCCTATGGCAGGACAAGTGGCTCGAACAGCTAATTGAACAAGCTGCGCACCGGCCTTGGCTGCTGAGTCTTTGGACTGCGTTGGCGTCGACCCTCTTGGCAGTGGTGCTGTGTAACGTCATCTTGTCCCGCACGCTTCACCAAGGCAGCAAAGCGCAACTGTTTTTGCTGCGACATCTCGGCTGGGCTCTCGCCACACCTCACTTGGCCTTTGCGCTGGCGCTGGGTTGGTTGATCGCACCAACTGGCTTGTTCTGGCGGGTGCTATCAAACATGGTTGGTTGGCCGGCGCAGCCTCCGGACTGGCCGATCACGCATGATCCATGGGCTCTGTCCATGATCGCTGTGCTCGTGATGAAGGAATTACCCTTCCTGTTGTGGGTGGGCTGGGCCGAGTGGCAGCGCCCAGATCAACGACAGCACTGGCAACAGCAATGGTCGTGCGCGCAAACCTGGGGGTATAGCCCCTGGCACGCTTGGAGACTCGCAGTGGCTCCAGCGCTTTGGGGGCGCTTGCGCTGGCCGGTGCTCGCGGTTTGGTCTTACGGCTGGGGTGTAGTCGATGTCGGCCTAGCCATTGGGCCCACCGCCCCGCCGACTGCAGCGGTATTGGCTTGGCAATGGCTCAACGATGCTAACCCCAGCATCCGAAGTGCCGGCGTCGCCTTGAGTTGGATGGTGGGCTTGGGTGTGGCCATCGGCGGGTGGGTCCTGTTGCGCTGGATGAATCCAACCAGGCGAAACGCCCGATGGTCTTTCATTCGATCAGTCAGCAACCGATTTGGCCCCACGCCTCGGTGGTGGCAACGAGGTAGCACGTGGATTGCACCCTCCATCGCAAGCACTTACATCATCTGTCTGGCTCTGACGTTTGCGTTGTCATTTGTGCCGCTGTGGCCCTACCCTAGCCTATTGGCTGACCAATGGAGTACCACTGCATGGCAGAGCGTTGGGCGCTCTAGCGATACCCTGAGTGACACGGTCACCTTGGCATTGAGCAGCACCGCGGCATCGATGTTGTGCCTGATCGTTTGGCTTGAATCTGCCACTGTGCGATGGCAACGAGTCGGTCAACAGTGGGCCTTGGTTTGGCTCGTTTGTCCGCCGATCTTGTGGTTGTGGGGCATCCACGGTTTGGTGATCGCATGGGGTATCGATGCATCATGGACCGCAGCGTTCATTGGACACATCTTTGCGGTGCTACCGTATGTCCTTTTGTCGTTGGGACCGGTCTATTCAGACTTTGACCGACGGTTCACCGATGCTGCCGCAACCTTAGGCAAAGGCTGGTGGTCTCAGCGTTGGCACATCAAGTGGCCAATGCTGCGTGCACCCATGTGGCGCACTGCAGCGATTGGTTGTGCCGTCAGCGTTACCCAGTACCTCCCGACGGAATGGCTGGGCGGCGGAAGGGTTTCCACGCTGACAACAGAGGCACTCGCCCAAAGCAGCGGTGGTCAGCGCAGCGCATCTGCGGCGTGGGCGTTGGCCCAATGGATCGTACCGATGCTCATGTTTGCTTGGGCCGCACATCAGTCACAATCCAGGGCCTTAGGCCGTTCCGACCACAAGACTGCCCAACGATCTGAATCATGACGCTCCAAGTCCAAGTTGATCAACTCATCGCACAAGAGCGTGTCCTGTTGAGTGACTGGAGATGCGACATCAAGCCAGGCGAAATCACGACCTTGATGGGCCCGAGTGGATGCGGTAAAAGTAGCCTGCTTCAAGCGATCACCGGCCTATTGCCGGATGACTTTAAATGGCAAGGAGTGTGCACGTTGAATGGTCAAAATTTAGAGGGTATGCCCACACACATGCGCCACATTGGCTTGCTGTTCCAAGAAGACCGTCTGTTTGAGCACATGACTGTGCGCGATAACTTGTGGTACGCCACACCACCAAGCCCAGCTGCCCAGCGGCGCGAGGCGGTGCAAAAGGCGCTCTGCACGATAGAGCTAGAAGACATTGCAGATTCGCTGCCAGCGCAGCTCTCCGGTGGTCAGCGGGCGCGCGTGGCACTGATGCGTGCGTTGGTGGCTCAACCCAAAGCGGTCTTGCTGGATGAACCGTTTTCTGCGCTCGATGAAAAATTGCGCGAGCGTGTGCGACGCAAAGTGTTTGAACTTTTGCGCGCAAGTGATATTCCTGTCTTATTGGTCACGCATGATCCCCAAGACATTGCAGACAAGCAAGCGGTGATTCAGTGGCCTGATTGGGAGGCTCACCGTGTTTGATCGTCGCATCCAAAATGCACTCGAACCACTGTGGCGAGCTGCCGCCATGCCCTTTGCGCGGTGGGGTATCACGCCGAACCAAGTTACTGTAAGTGCTTGGGCTACAGGCCTGGTGAGCGCCTTCATGATTGCCCACCAGCAATATCATTGGGCGCTTGCGATGTTGCTGATCTCTCGCGCGCTCGATGCACTGGACGGTGCGCTCGCACGCCAGGTTGGCAGCTCGGAGGCTGGCGGGTACTTGGATGTCGCACTGGACTTTTGGTTTTATGTAGCGATCCCGCTGGCTTTTGCATGGGTAGCGCCAGACCACAACGCCATGGCGGCTGCGGCGTTGCTGGCTAGTTACGTGTTGAACGCGACATCGTGGCTCGCATTGACATCCCTACGCCCGCAAGCCGCATTCGGATCCGGTAGCACGGCCCAGCCACGCAAGTCACTCGCATTTGTTACTACTTTGACTGAGGGTGGAGAGACTTTGCTAGCCTATGTGGCGATGTGCATTTGGCCTCAACACTTTGCGCCCGTCGCATGGAGCTTTGCAGCCCTGTGCTTCTTATCTACCATCTACCGCACGCACATGGGTTGGCAACGGTTGTCAGCCAAATCAGAGGCATCCAATGACCCAATTCAGCCCTAAACAGCGGGACACGAGGGCGATGGAAGCCTTGGTTTGTTGCTTCTGCCAAGTCAACTCAATCAAGCCATGAATCGCGCCAATTGGAAATGGATTTGGGGTGTCTGTGCAGTCGCAGCGCTGGCGGTGCTGTGGCAAGCAGACGCTTTGTCGCTAGACCTGCAGACCGTGCAGATATGGCATGTGCAATGGCGAGATAAGGTCCTGGCATCGCCTTGGCTTTCGAGTTTGGCGTTCGTGGCGATGTATGCATTGGCCACTGCCGCATCGATACCGGGAGCCGCGCTGATGACTTTGCTCGGCGGCGCATGGTTCGGTATTGGGTGGGGAACGGCGTTGGTATCCATCGCGTCTACGCTAGGAGCAACAGGTGCCATGCTGATCGCCAGATTGCTCTTGCGCGATTGGGTGAGTCGAACTTGGCCGCGGCGAATTGAAGCCATCCAACGGGGCTTCGAAAAGGACAGCAAGGCTTACCTTCTCAGTCTGCGCTTGATTCCAGCCATCCCCTTTTTTGCAGTGAACCTCGGTGTGGGGCTCACAAAGATGCCTGTCACCACCTATGTGTGGGTGAGTGCACTGGGGATGTTTCCAGCCACGGTGCTGTACGTCAATGCGGGCGCACAACTAGGTCAAATCTCCGGCCTCAGCGGCTTGCTTGCGCCAGAGGTACTGTTGTCGCTCGTCGCACTCGCAGGCTTGCCTTGGTTTATCAAAGGTTTGCAACGATGGTTGCGATATCGGCAGCGCGTGCAGCCCTGGCGGGGACACAAGCCCAAGCAATTTGATCGCAATCTGATCGTTATCGGGGGCGGTGCAGCGGGCTTAGTGGGCGCGTACATGGGCGCCACGCTGCAGGCCAAGGTCACGCTGATTGAGCAAAGCCAGATGGGCGGAGACTGCCTCAACACAGGTTGCGTACCCAGCAAAGCATTGCTTCACACGGCGCACCTCATACAAGCAGCGGAGCGAGCGCAAACTCGAGGTCTGGGCACCTTTGAGAAGAGCACAAACGCTTTCTTGCAAGCGATGGCGCACGTGACGCAAAGCATTCAAGCGATCGCTCCCAACGACAGCGCGGAGCGATATGAAAGCCTCGGGGTGGAGGTCATTGCTGGGTACGCACAGTTGGTCAGTCCTTGGCACGTTCGCATTTCGCCTGCGCAAGGCGAGACTTACATACTCAGTGCCAAGCACATCCTGCTTGCAACTGGTGGTATACCGATATACCCAGATCTGCCGGGGCTAGATCCCGCTAAATGCTTGACCAGCGATCACCTCTGGGATCACCTTCGCACGCTCACCCAAGCGCCGAAGCGGATGGCCATCATCGGCGCAGGGCCAATTGGATGTGAGATTTCTCAAGCGATGAACGCTCTTGGCACAGAGGTGCACGTCTTTGAAAGGGCAAAACACGCATTGCCCCGTGCCGATGCTGACACTGCCGCCGTCTTGCACCAACGCCTCATCGAGGAAGGCGTGCGCATCCACACCCAGAGCACCATTCAAGCGGTGGTGCACCAGGGCGACCAAACGACTTTGACGTGGGAAATGAATGGCCACAAGCACACCCTCCAATTTGATGTATTGCTCGCTGCTGTGGGACGACGCGCGCGCCATGAGGGACTCGGCTTAGAAGCCCTGGGTATCGACTGCGAAACACACATTGAGCACAACGCTTATCTCCAGACAGTGTGGCCTCACATCTGGGTGGCGGGCGATGCGGCCGGTCCATTGGCTTTGACTCACGCGGCGGGACATCAAGGCAGCACCGTTGCGCTCAACACCTTGTTGGCTCCCTTTTGGCGCAGATCTTCACAAGCACCATGGATGCCCAGCGTGGTGTATACCCATCCAGAAGTCGCTCAGGCTGGCTTGACGGAGCGCGAAGCGCTACAACAAGACATCTCGTTTGAGACCACGGTCTACCCTTTGCATGAATCTGACCGCGCCGTCACTGAGCACGCGACCGACGGCTTTTTGAAGATCCTGACGGATGCGCGCCGTGGCCATGTGCTCGGCGTGAGCATCGTGGGTGATCAAGCTTCCATGCACTTGCCTTTGTGGGTCAGCGCCATCCAAATGCGTCGGACTCCGGCATCGCTGCTTAGCACCATCCATGCCTATCCCTCTTGGACTGAAGCAAGCAAAGCGATCGCAGCAAAATGGCAAATGTCGCGCGTCAAACCATGGATGATCAATTTATTGCGTAACATTCAGGATTTAAAGCGCCATTGCTAAGACACCCTGTACGTCGAAGCTTGGAGATGAATGAAGCGCAATGAAGACACCCAACCGCAACCATTTGGTGCTGCTCGGCGCTGGCCACGCGCACCTTGAAGTCATCAAAAAGTGGCCTCAACACGGGCCAAGTTTCGCTTACGTCACGCTCATTTCTCCAACCCCCATCCAGACGTACAGCGGCATGATGCCTGGGTGGGTAGCCGGCGCCTATGAGCTGGGAGAGTGCCAGGTGGATATTCGGCCTTGGCTGAAGCGCGCGAACATCCGTTGGATTCAAGATTCCTGCGTCGGCATCAATGCGACACTCCGGCAACTGTACTTGCGCGGCGCACCTGAAGCGCCCTTTTCATTCGATCAGCTCAGTATCGATATCGGCTCCAGTATGTCCCCTGCCCAGATTGAGCACACGATGCCAGGAGCCTCCGGTCGGGTCCTGCCCATCAGACCCATGGACATTTTTGCGACGCATTGGAACGCAGCAGTCGGCATCGCGCTGGAGCGAAGAATGGACATTTGCATCATCGGAGCAGGCCCGGCTGGCGTTGAGCTGGCGTTTGCCTGCAAAGCCAAGATGCGCAAAATCAAGGCTCGAGCAAGCGTCACGCTCCTGACAGGGGGGGTAGGACAGCTGCTTCCTCAGTATTCAGAGCAGGTCCAAAGTTTGGCGCTCAAGGCCTTGAAACAGGCCGAGATATCGGTCTTGCCTCACCGGGGCATCGCGTTCGAGGATGGATGTGTGGTCCTTGATAACCAACTGAAGCTCAAGTGTGATCTACCAATCATTGCAACCGGGAGCATGGCACCGGAATGGCTGAAAAAAACGGACCTAGCTTTGGATAAGCGAGGCTACATCCAAGTGAACTCGTATCAGCAATCCACTTCCCACACTGGCGTGTTTGCGTGTGGAGACATCGCTTCGCGCAATGACATCAGTCATCCTAAAAGCGGCGTCTACGCGATTCGCAGTGGCGAACAAATGGCAGAGCAATTGGCGTCCAGTCTGCGCCGCGGCCAATTGAAAGAGATCGCTGTCCAACCACGCAGTTTAAATATCCTCAACACTTCCAACGGGCGGGCCATCGCGAGCTACGGCGATTGGAGCACCTCAGGCTGGCTGGCCTGGCTGCTCAAAGATTACATTGATCGCCGTTACATCAAATCGTTTCAAACGTTGCCCACGCGTACCCAAAAGTGAGTGCGCTCAATCACTCGCCCAACACAGGCTGCACGGCCAAAACCATGGGCTTGAAAAGTCGCCAGCACCTGCTCCAAGGCATCGGCTGAACAGGACACCAGCAACCCGCCGCTGGTCTGGGGATCACTCAGCAATCGCTGGACCACACTCGCATCTCGGCTCAGTTCGACATCCGCACCGTAGGCGGACCAGTTGCGACCCGAAGCCCCAGTAACCATGCCCGCCTCTGCCAACGCCCATGCATCGTCGAGTAAAGGCACTGCGGCCCAATCCAGCTCAATGCTATGCCCGCTGCCACGTGCCATTTCCAGTGCATGTCCAGCCAAGCCAAACCCCGTCACATCCGTGAGCGCGTGCACGCCAGCCAGCTTGGCTAAGTCAGGTCCCGGCGTGTTCAATTGTGTGGTGATTTCCACCATCACTTGGTATTGCGCACTGTTGAGCGCATCTTTTTTTAGTGCTGCCGAATAGACCCCAACCCCCAATGGCTTTCCGAGCACAAGGTAGTCTCCCACGTGGGCGCCTTTGTTGGTTTTGATGTGATCTGGATGCACCAATCCCATCGCAACCAAGCCATAGATCGGCTCTACTGAATCGATGCTGTGCCCCCCGGCCACGGGGATGCCAGCACGCGCGCAGACCGACTGTCCACCCGCCAAAATTTTCCCAATGGTTTGCGTGCTCAAAACTGATATCGGCATGCCCACCAGCGCCAGCGCCATGATCGGCTTGGCGCCCATCGCATAGACATCGGAAATCGCGTTGGTCGCAGCGATGGCCCCAAAGTCTCTCGGATCATCAACAATGGGCATAAAAAAATCGGTGGTGGCCACCAAGGCCTGCTCGTCGTTCAGGCGATACACAGCCGCATCATCCGAAGATTCAGTTCCGACGAGCAGATCAGCCGGCATGACCATCGCGGGCATTTCCTTAAGCATATCGGCCAAGATGCCCGGGGCGATCTTGCAACCACAACCGCCTCCGTGCGATAAGGTGCTCAGGCGCGGCTCTACACCGACAGGTTGTTCAATGGAACTCACGGGCTTCATCCTCAGGGTTTGAATGGCGGGCCAATCTGCATTTCAAGCCGCCTAGCTTGGTCCCTATTATCAGCCCGATCTCCGGTGCGCTTGCGTATGGTCGCTCTAGTGGGCAACCTGAAACCAGTCGGGCCATGACTTCAGAGGGATCTCCAACGCTTCAAACCTATTTTTCAATCGTCAAGTGACAAACCAGCGGTCTCATCTCTCAAAGCAAGCCGGCAGTTCTAGCGGCTTGAACAGCTTCCATTTTGTTGCGCACATTGAGCTTGCGGTAGATGCTTCGGATGTGCTGATTCACCGTAAAGATCGATATCTCCAACACGCCAGCCACTCGCTTGGCGGGAAACCCTTGCTGAACATAGGACAGCACTTGTACCTCTTTGGGTGTCAACAGCTGCCGGTCACCGCCCGCAGAGAAAAGCGGTACGCCACCATCGTGAGCCGATATCCGATCTGATGAGGACTTCCGAGCAGAGGGGACAACGGCGCCATCACCGTGACGCACGCCTTCAATCAGTATTTTGGCAGCCTGGCTGCTGACGAAGCCACCGCCGTTGACAAGGCACACGATGCTGTCTCCAACGCTCTTTGAGACATCATCCCGCACGATGTAGCCGTGAGCCCCCGCACTGATTGCCCCCCAAATCATGCGACGGTTGCTATACGCAGAATGCGCAAGGATTTTGGCATTCGGGTAGCGATGGTTCACCGTTGCAATCACGTCCACCCCAGACCACTCGGTCAGTCCGATGTCGATGACATAGACATCGCTCTCTTCCTGACTGATGTGGGCTACCGCCTCCGCCGTGGTATGACACACCGCGGTTATTCCTATCGATGCGTCATCCTCTAGCCAATTTCCCAATGCATCCGAAATATGAGATTCTTTTTCCAGAATGAATACTGATATTTTCATCCGCCAAATTTTGTACTATTTAGGAATTCATGTAATAAGCAAAATACACTAATAGGGATATTTTTTTAGTCTAGATATTTTTTATTTTTTGCTATAAAAGTAAACATATTCCATATCACTCTCTAACCTGTACGGCACCCCATCTCTCACACCACTTCCACCTCCGAAAACGTACAAGTCAGGCTGCCCGCTGATCGCGGCCAGACTGAATTGGATGCGGGCGCGACGCCACGATCAGCGAATCAGGTCTCGCAAAAATGCCTTGAGCCTCAGCTGTGAGGGCACGGCGAAGGCGGACAATACCCGAGCTTCGTGCGCACGCGCAGATTGCACCAATGGGTCGACGGCCTGTTGACCCCTAGCAGACAACTGCACCAGTGTGTGGCGGCGATCCGTCTCGCTGTCCACTCGAACCACCCATCCCTTGATCACCATGCGCGTGATCAGCTTCGTCACGGTCGGCTGTTGAGCCAGACAACAATCGCAAAGTTCCCCAATCGTCAAGCTGCCACCATGACTGAGACTGGCCAGCACCCGCCACTCCATCACGCTCAGCCCTACTGCTTTCACCTCCGCATGAAATTCAGAGGAGATTTGATGGCTCGCCTTGGCCAGCAGATAGGGCAAATAACCATCGATGAATGGCACAGCGTCAGCATGATTGCCCGCTGGTTTGCGTGGGCGTATGTGTTCTTCCTGTAACTGAGACATAGCGGGCACTCTGAAGGGTTGTAAAACCAAACCTAGTAGGTTCCCTAGGTTGACTCAAATGTACGTGATTTATATGAATTTTCATATAAACTGGTTTGGCATTGCTGTCCAAACGACGCGACGCGGCTACCCGATCAGGCACAACGGGTCCTCCGTAAAGGTTGCCAATGAACCAACTTCATGAAAGTGATGAGCCATGTTGATTGAGCGCATCGAACACAAATGGATCGAATCTTTTGGCGCCACTTTTCGCCAATGCCAAGTGCAGCCGGGCGAGACCGCAGTGATCCTCTGCGAGACGCAATCCAGGCGAGTCAATGTGGAACTGGCGCGACTGGCTTTGGAGCGTCTAGGGGCAAGCGTCGTTGAGATCAACCTCACCACACCGGCCCTGCACAGCAACGTCCCGGTGCGGTCTACGGGTGCGAGTGATGCGATTCAGGGCCTCAAACCTGTGGTTCAAGCCCTAGCCCATGCGCATTTCATTGTCGACTGCACTGTGGAGGGCTTGCTTCATGCCCCTGAACTCCCACAGATCATGAAAGGGATCGATGGCCAGCGCCCTCGCTTGTTGATGGTCTCCAACGAGCACCCTGAGATTTTGGAGCGCACCATCGCTGATGAGCGCACCGAGGGCCATGTGCGCCAAGCCATGAAACGGCTCAAAGCCAGCCAACTCATGCACGTCACCTCGCCACACGGAACAGACCTGCGCATCGAACTCGCTGGTGCAGTTGTGGGGGGTGTTTGGGGATACGCACACAAACCGGGCATGGTGTCGCATTGGCCCGGTGGTTTGGTGCTTGCATTCCCAGCCGCAGGTCGCGTGAATGGACAATTGTCGATGGCTGCTGGGGACGTCAATCTCACGTTCAAAAACTACCTCAGCACCGCCGTCACGCTGCACATCGAAAACGACAGCGTGGTCAGCATCGAAGGCACCGGTACAGACGCCGAAATGATGCGCGCGTATTGGAAGACGTGGGAGGATCGAGAGGGCCATCGCGCTTGCTACGCGACATCCCATGTTGGGTTTGGCTTGAACCCGGCGGCGCGCTGGGACGCGATGGCGTTTTATGACAAGCGCGATTGCAATGGAACAGAACTGCGCGCGTTCGCTGGTAATTTTTTGTACTCGACCGGCGCCAACGAAGTTGCTGGCCGGCACACCCTAGGTCATTTTGACCTACCCTTGCGCGGCTGTAGCGTGGCGTTGGACTCAAGCACCGCCGTCAACGCGGGCGAAGTGTGCTGGGATTTGTTTGAAGCAGACGCATGAACTCCGCTCATCCAGTACCTCGACACGCAGAGACTGGGGTGAAGTCAGGCGATCGCCCTAGCCTGGTTTTCTTGCACGGCATTGGCGGGAGAGCGTTCGGTTGGGAACCTGTCATGCAGCATTGCAGCGCGGCAGGTTGGCACTGTGTGGCTTGGGATATGCCGGGCTATGGAGATAGCCCGATGGTTGCGCCGTATGACTTTCCTCACCTCGCCAGGGCGCTGAACCACTTGCTCACCAGCGCACAAATTGACTCGTCCGTGTTGATTGGTCACAGCATGGGTGGCATGGTGGCGCAGCAATACTTGGCTGATCAACACCCAAGGACAGCTGCGCTGGTGCTTGTCGCGACCAGCCCCGCATTTGGCAACGGTTCGGGGGAGTTTCAACAAAGTTTTTTGCAGCAACGACTTGCACCACTTGAGCGCGGCGAATCACTCAGCCATATCGCAGAGCGTTTGGTTCCGACCATGTTGGGGCCATCAGCCTCCGCTCACGCCTGCCAGACCGCCCTCGACTGCATGGGCTCAATTGCGCCCGACACCTATCGCGCGTCACTTGAGGCATTGGTTCATTTCGACCAGCGTGCCGCATTGCCTCAAATCACGGTGCCGACGCTTTGTCTAGCAGCAGAACTCGATGCCACTGCCCCCCCAAAAGTCATGGCGCGCATGGCCGAAAAAATCCCCAATGCCAGCTACGTCTGTATGGACGGCGTCAATCATTTGTTGCCGTTCGAGCAACCCGATCAGTTCACACGCATTGTTTTGCGATTCTTAGAGGAAAAACTGACAAATGAATAAGCAACCCATGCCCATTTGTGGTGATGACTACCCTCTCACGGCCAAGCAAGAACAGTTGATGACACTCGCGCGGAACTTGGCAGCAGAAAAATTTGCGCCCAGAGCGGCAGAGTTGGATCGCGAGGCCAAGTTCCCATTCGCCAACTATGACGATATGCGCGAAGCAGGACTGTTGGGGCTGTGCGTGCCCGAATCACACGGCGGACAGGGAGCGGACTACGCGACCTACGCGATGGTCTCTGCCGAAATTGGCCGCTACTGTGGCGCCACGGCCTTGACGTTCAATATGCACGTGTGCACCACGCTGTGGAGTGGGCTGCTGTCAGAGGACCTGGAGATGACGGCCGAGCAACGCGCCCAGCACCGTGTGCACCAAGGCATCCATTTCGACCGCGTCGTCAAAGAGGGCGCGATCTACGCGCAACCGTTCTCAGAGGGTGGCGCTGCCGCTGCGGGCGCGGCGCCATTTGGCACCACAGCCGTCAAGGTCGATGGCGGCTGGAAGGTGTCGGGCAAAAAAATCTTTGCATCGCTCTCTGACGCCGCTGACTACTTTGGCGTGTTGTGCACTGAGAAGAAAGCGGACGCGCAACTCTCACGCCGAGACACGCTGTACCTCGCCATCCCACGCAACGCCGAGGGCGTGCGCGTTGAGGGGCCTTGGGACCCACTAGGTATGCGTGCCACAGTGTCTCGAACACTGATCTTTGACGAGGTTTTTGTGCCTGATGCAGCCGCGCTGATGCCACAGGGCTTGTACTTTCAAGCGGCCAGCCGGTGGCCACACATGTTCATGACGCTCGCGCCGACCTATATGGGTATCGCGCAGGCCGCGTATGACTTCACCGTGGCGTACCTACGTGGCGAGGTCCCTGGCACTGGGCCGGTCAAACGCCGCCAATTTGCCACCAAGCAAATCGCCGTGGCAGAGATGTTCGTCAAGCTCGAACAGACCCGAAACATGTTCTTGCGCGCCATCACCGATGCCAAGGTCGATCCATCGAAATCCACGCGCCTGCGCGCTTACGCCACTCAGTACACCATCATGGAGAACGCACAGGACATCGCTCGCCTCGCTATCCGCACCTGTGGTGGTCAGTCGATGCTCAAGAGCCTGCCGCTCGAGCGCCTTTACCGAGACGCCCGCTGCGGCTCGCTGATGCTGCCGTGGACAGCAGAGTTGTGTATGGATCGGATTGGACGCGAAGCGCTGTACGAAGCCGGCGAGACCGATGAGTGAAGCGCGATCAATCGCATGAGCAGCACCGAATCGAGCCCCATCGCAGCGCGCATCTG
>CAYZHE010000025.1:0-32991 GCA_964478285.1 uncultured Burkholderiaceae bacterium | reverse complement strand
GCGCACTTGCATGGGGTGCAAGGGGTCGCGAGTTCGAATCCCGCCACGCCGACCAAAAACAACACGGGTTAGCTTTCAAAAAAGGCTAGCCCGTTTTGCTTTCAGCATCGCCACTCATTGGCGAACTTGCTTCTAGCAAGGTGGGTTTATTGAGGGTTCAACATGAACAAGCGCGCGTTGGTTTTGTTTTCCGGTGGTCAAGACTCTGCAACTTGCTTGGCATGGGCGCTTGATCGTTTCGATTGGGTGGAGACCATCGGCTTTGACTATGGCCAAAAGCACCGAGTTGAGCTCGACTGTCGCGGAACTTTGTTGGCATCCTTCGGCGACCCCAAGTGGGGTTGGTCAGGCCAACTGGGTGAGGATCATTTGGTTGATATGCAATCACTCGGAGCCATCAGCGACACCGCATTGACGGCGGATCGTGCAATTGAATTCAACGACAAAGGCTTACCAAACACGTTTGTGCCAGGTCGCAATCTTTTGTTTTTTCAATTTGCTGCCGCAGTGGCTTACCGCCGGAATCTCCAGGTTTTGGTCGGTGGCATGTGCGAGACCGATTACTCTGGCTATCCAGATTGCCGCGACAACACCTTGAAAGCTTTGCAGGTCGCGATGAGCTTGGGCTTAGACGCTCCGATGGTGGTTGAGACGCCGCTGATGTGGCTGAGCAAGGCTCAAACGTGGAAGCTCGCTGCAACATTGGGCGGCGAGGCATTGATCGACGTGATCCGGCGGGAGACCCACACCTGCTATGCGGGAGACAGAACTCACTGGCACGATTGGGGCTATGGCTGCGGAGTATGTCCTGCATGTGAACTGCGCGCCCAAGGTTACCGCTCATATCTGGAGGGCCTCAAGTGAGCCATACCCAAGTCATGGCGATCACGCGTGGCCAATGGGCATCGCGCACGCCAGATGATCATTGGCAGGGGCACACGGTGCGGTGTGCCGTGCAAGCGGAGGTACCGGCAGGCTGGCAATCTTTTCAAGGAGGAGAGGCCGAAGCACTGCAGGCAAGGCTAGAAAATGCAGTGGCGCCAATGCATGGGCGATTGAGCAATGAGGTTGCAGGTGCACATGGACCCTTGGCTTTGTTGGAATGGCTGCATGACAGGCTTGCGGACCAGGGTGTCCCAAACCTGCGACGCGTAGCCGTCGAAATGAGCCCTGATCAGGGTGCTGATAGCAACGCGCACAGGGAAGTCTTCGCTTGGCGCCGATACCGGTTGCGTTGTGCGCATTTCCTCCCCCATGTGCCAATAGGTCACAAGTGTGGGCGCTTGCATGGCCACGATTTTGAGGTCGTCGTGCACGCCAAAGCACAATCCGGGCGAGACGCCTACGCGGACATCGACGAGGCATGGGCTCCGTTGCACTTCAAGTTGAATTACCAAAAGCTCAATGACATTGAAGGTTTGCAAAACCCAACCAGTGAGGTGCTGTCGTCTTGGATTTGGGATGCGCTGCAGGGCTCTCTTGATGGCTTGGCTTGGGTGACCGTGTTTGAAACCGCAAGTTGCGGTGCTAATTTCAATGGTCATGAACACCGAATCTGGAAAGAGCTCAGTTTTGACAGCGCGACGCAGTTCAGATCTGCACCTCCTGCCCATCCGGCCAGCCGTGTTCACGGTCACACCTATCAGCTGCGGTTACACCTGAAGGGACCCTTGGATGAAGTCTTGGGTTGGACGGTAGATTTTGGCGACGTCAAAAAGCAGTTTGCGGCACAATTTGCTGCACTAGATCACCAACCCTTGCACGAGTTGTGTCCGGAAGGTGATGGTGGCGTGATGTTTTGGGTTCAAAGGATCGCCAGCGAGGCCTTGTCTGTATTGCCGCAGTTGGAACGCGTCACCTTATTGGAAGGCCCCTTCGTGGGGGCGAATTGGTCTCGTGATAGTGATTTTTTACCGCTCCCGCTATGACTTACGCTGTTAAAGAGATTTTCTATACCCTGCAAGGCGAGGGGGCTCAAGCTGGCCGTCCAGCTGTGTTCTGTCGTTTTGCAGGCTGTAATCTTTGGTCCGGTCGTGAGGCAGATCGAAAGACTTCAGTTTGTCAATTTTGCGATACGGACTTTGTCGGGGTCGACGGCACGCTAGGTGGCAAGTATGAGCAAGCGACCGAATTGGCTGAGGTGATCTCCAAACAATGGCCAGACCCAAGTCTTGACCATCGCATGGTGGTTTTGACCGGTGGCGAGCCGCTGTTGCAGGTTGATGCAGATTTGATTGACGCCTTGCACGATCGCGGTTTTTTCATTGCAGTTGAAACCAATGGCACCGTACCGGCACCTCCCGGGCTGGATTGGCTCTGTGTAAGTCCAAAGGCGAACGCAACATTGGTTCAGAAGCAAGGGCACGAGTTGAAGTTGGTATTCCCTCAAGTGCAGCCCGAAGCCCATCCATCCCAGTTTGAGTCATTGGACTTTCAGGTGTTTTCGTTGCAGCCCTTGGATGACTCTGAGCGAGACCTCAACACGGCGGTGGCCGTGGCCTATTGTCAGGCGCATCCTCAGTGGCGCCTTTCGATGCAAACGCACAAATTTTTAGGTATTCGTTAGGTCATTCACTGACCATTGAGCACTTTTGGACATAATTGCAGGCGAGCGTTGTCGTCCTCTGAGCGCATTCGGCTCGAGCACTATTTTAGTTATTACAGACCTTTTCAAACTACTTCGATGACTTATAAAAAATTCAACGTTTCCAAAGATCGCAGTGTCGTTTTGTTGGATGTGCGTTACCTGAGTTGGTTGGCTCATGGTGGTAAAGTCAATCGCTACCATGCCGGCAATGTGATTGCCAGGGCCTTGGACGGAGCAGGTATGCCGTCCATGGTTCTGCGCAGCTATTGGTATTGCGACCGCGACGATGGTCAGACCTTGGATGATCAGACCCAGCGATTTGTTGCATCCTATGAGACGGATGGTGGCGCTGCCCTGATCGCTGCGATGAGCGCCGACATTGTGGCCTTGGCCCACCGTGGGGCGTGTGACACTTTGTTGATTGCCAGCGACGATGATCGCATCGGCCCCGCGATTGAGGAGGCCAAGCTTTGCGGTATGCGGGTATGCGTCCTGGGCGAAGAATCCATGAGCGATTTGGGACTCCTTGCCGAAGAAGACAGCGCACTGGCTCGGTTGATGCGCCAAGCCGATCGGCGTATTTGGATCAGCCCTAATGCATTGGCGAGTGGTGGAACATCCTCTCAAGATGGCGCCGACGCATGGCCACGAGTCAATGAGATGGTGCGAGCATGGTGGTCCGAGCGTGATCCCGATGAGGCTGAGCAGTTGCAAGCCGCGTTGCGTGCTGCACATGGTTTGCCTCAAGATCTTGATCGTTTGATGCTGGCGCGTGCGCGAGCAGCACTCGGCCGTACCTTGGATATCTCTGAAAAGCGTCGGCTGCGTTCTATGGTGCGAGATGTGGTTCTGGGACACGATGCGGATGGCGCGGCTCCCTCGGTCGATGATGGTGAGCACGAGCCTGATTGAAGCGAGCTATGGGAGACCCCGTACGCCGTTGGTATGTGGCTCTCACCAAGCCGCGAGGCGAAACACAGGCGCAAGACAATCTTGAACGACAGGGTTTCTTGACGGTCTTGCCAGGATTTCAGCGCCCGGGGCAGCGTTGGCAGCCTCTGTTTCCGCGCTACCTTTTTGTGGCGCCTTCTAGTGTGAATCAATCGATCGCGCCAATCCGGTCAACCAGCGGGGTATCGACTTTGGTTCGTTTTGGAGTTACGCCGGCCAGCGTGAGTGAAGAAGTGGTTCGTGCGCTGGAGTCCGTGGCTGAAGACATGCAAGCGGTTCCCGTCTCTATTGCCAAAGGTTTGGTCGTGGGGGAGAGGGTGCAGTTTGTCTCTGGGGCACTCCGAGGGCTGGAGGGCCTGATCACCGGCAACGCGGACCAACGCGTCATGATTCTGCTGGAATTGTTGGGCCGGGAAGTGCAAGTTTTGGCAGATTACAAAGACGTCAAACTCAGCCACTGATCAACACGAGACAGGCAAGCCGACAAGCTTCGCCAGCGAACGAGATGCCGCCATGCGGCAAAAACCCCACACTTTTAGTCAGCAACTTGTCAGGTGATGGGGTCGTGCGAGGAATTTAGGGTTTGTACTAATCGTTATATTAGCAATTAATCATATAGTTGAGTGGTAATTCGTTTTGGAGCACTTGTTTTGGAACCTCAGCACGAGATTTTTGAATCCACCGCACGCTACTTTAGCGTCTTGGGGGAGCCGACTCGCCTGAAGATCCTGCACGTGATTTGCCAGGGCGAAAAGTGTGTCAGTGAGATCATTCAAGCCACAGAAATGGCGCAGGCGAATGTCTCGCGTCACTTGGGACTGATGTATCAGGCTGGCATGCTCTCGCGACGCAGAGAGGGCACTTTGGTGTTCTATCGTGTCGCAGATGCGCTCCTCCTCGAGTTGTGCCGGTCGGTGAGTGCGCAAGTGAATTTTCGCTTGGCACAACATCAACCAACGGCTGCATTTGAATCCTCCTCGGCCCGTGACTCGTTGCGTCATGTGGCCTTTATCTCATCTCAACCATCGAAGGAAACCGCTCGTGTCTGAAGATTTGAGTCAAACCATTGGGCGTGTATTGCCCGCGCCCGAAAACCATTTGGGCACTGAGGCTCTTGAAGTCGCACGCAAGGCCCGCCGAAGCTTCATGGGCAAGGCATTGGCCATGGGCGCAGGTGTCGCTGCCTCCGCGCAAGCGGTGGCTGCTGGCGCCGAAGGCGAAGACGCTATTTTGAAATTGCCTCGCCACTCCACCAATTTGGGTCAGCCGGTCGTGACTGACGGATACGGCAAGCCAAGCAAATGGGAGAGCAACCTCCAACGTCGCGAGAGTCCGGGGCTGACGCGCGTGGGCGGTGCTTCCGTCAGTTTCTGTCCTCTGCAAGGCTTGTTTGGCATCATCACACCGAGCGGTTTGCACTTTGAGCGCCATCACCAAGGTTGGTGGGATATCGACCCCTCCCAGCATCGATTGATGATCAATGGTTTGGTCAAGCGCCAGCGTGTGTTCACGATGGACGATTTGATGCGCCTGCCCAGTGTGTCTCGCATCCATTTCATTGAGTGCGGCGCCAACACTGGACCAGAGTGGGGCAACGTCGCATTGCCGTCGGTGCAGTACACGCATGGCATGGTGAGCTGTTCTGAGTTCACGGGCGTGTTGTTGTCTACGCTATTAGAAATGTGTGGTTACGACAAGAAAAACGGCAAATACATCTTGGCAGAAGGTGCAGATGGCTCGTCCATGACGCGCACCATTTCGATTGATCGAGCCATGGATGATGTGATGGTCGCGTGGGCCATGAACGGAGAGATGCTGCGCCCAGAGAACGGCTATCCTTTGCGCTTGGTAGTACCCGGTGTGCAGGGCGTGAGCTGGGTGAAGTATCTGCGTCGCATTGAGGTGGGTGATCAGCGCTATGCGACCAAAGATGAGGCGGTGCACTACATCGATTTGTTGCCCGATGGTCAGCATCGTCAGTACACATCTATTCAGGAATGCAAGAGCGTCATTACTACGCCTTCTGGCAGTCAGACGTTGTTGGACAAGGGTTACTACAACGTCTCTGGCCTGGCATGGTCGGGCCGTGGCGCAATCAAGCGTGTTGACGTGTCGGTCGATGGTGGTCGCAATTGGCGTACCGCCCGACTGGAAAGTCCAGTGTTGTCAAAGGCATTGACCCGATTCAACATTGATTGGGTGTGGGATGGCAAACCCGCCATTCTGCAAAGCCGAGCCATCGATAGCACAGGTTACGTGCAGCCAAAAATCAATCAGCTGCGTGCAGTGCGCGGTACGCGTTCCATCTATCACAACAACGCCATTCAGTCTTGGAAAGTTTCTGAGAACGGCGAAGTCTCCAACGTGCAGGTGTACTGATGAAACAAATGATTCGACATGTATTGAGTGCAGCTGCGTTGCTGGTTGCAAGTTCGGCTGCGATGGCTGCATCGGCGCCCTGGTCCACCATTGGTCGCGATGCGACTCCCGCAGAAGTCAAAGCCTGGGACATCGATGTTCGTCCAGACTTCAAAGGCTTGCCCGCAGGCAAAGGCACTGTGGATGCTGGCGCTGAGATTTGGGAAGGCAAATGCGCGTCCTGTCACGGCGTGTTTGGCGAGTCCAACGAGGTTTTCACGCCGATCATTGGCGGGACAACCGCCGAGGACATCAAAACAGGTCATGTGAAGAACCTGCTGCCCGGGCAGAATTTTCCGCAACGCACAACCATCATGAAGGTGGCAACTGTCTCTACCTTGTGGGACTACATCAACCGTGCGATGCCATGGAATGCGCCCAAGACCTTGTCGACCGATGAGGTTTATTCCGTTTTGGCGTATTTGCTGAACTTGGCAGAAATCATTGATTCGGATTTTGAGCTTAACCAAGACAGCATTAAAGACGTGCAAAAGCGAATGCCAAACCGCAACGGTATGGTGATGCAGGAAGGCCTCTGGTTGGTGAATGGCAAGCCTGATGTGATCAACACCGCTTGTATGAAGGACTGTCCGACCGAGGTCAAAATCACGTCAAGTTTGCCTGAATTTGCTCGTGATGCGCACGGCAATATCCAAGCGCAAAACCGCGTCGTCGGTCCCGTGCGTGGTGCAAATACTGACGCGCCAGCGCCCAAGTCTTTGGAAGAGGCTCGCAAGATCGCAGCAGATGCCAAAAGCACTGTTGTCGCTGCACCTAAAGCAGCTGCCGGAGGCGGGTTAGATGAAGCCGCAGCGAAGAAGCTGCTGGGAGCAAACTCCTGTACGGCATGTCATGGCATGGCAGCGAAGCTGGTCGGACCTGGTTTCAATGAAATTGAAGCCAAGTACAAAGGTAAAGCGGACGCCGTGGCGTACTTGAAGGACAAAATCAAGAATGGTGGAGCAGGCGTATGGGGTCCGATTCCAATGCCGGCTCAGGCTCAACTGAACGATGCCGAGCTTGATCTGCTGGCCAACTGGGTACTCAAAGGCGAGAAGAAGTAAGGTGATGTCTCGTCATAACTTCGCGTAAATACCAAGTGAAACAAACCATCGAAAGCTGTAATATGAAATCAAACATGAAGACTTTTCTGGCATCTGCGCTCTTGGTTGGTGTGGCGACTAACGCTTGGTCACTAGACGCAGCTGCGGCGAAAACCTTGGCAGCTCAAAAGGCTTGCTTGGGTTGCCATGCCGTCGATAAAAAGCTGGTTGGCCCTTCTTACAAAGATGTGGCTGCCAAATACAAGGGAATGGCACCTCAGCAACTCGCTGCCAGCATCAAAGCCGGCGGCGGTGGCAAGTGGGGTCCAATTCCGATGCCACCCCAACCCTCGTTGACCGATGCTCAGGCAGAGCTGTTGGCGGCGTGGGTATTGGCCGGCGCCCCTCAATAATTTTTGTGTGAACTGTTGACGTTTTAAAGGAGCAACAATGAAAGCGACCCGTCGTGAACTATTGAAAACCACTGGTGCGCTGGGCACCTTGGTTTCTCTTGGAATTATCACTGCCAGCGAAGCGCAAGCAGCGGCTGAGTCTCGTCCTGGTTTTGTGGCCAAAGATCTCGCTGGCGCCCTGCAAGCGATTGGCGGCAAGGGCACTGAGAGCGATAAGATCAAGGTCAACGCACCTGATATCGCAGAAAACGGCGCTGTCGTGCCCGTTGGTGCAGCCAGTGAAATCGCTGGTACCACCGACATTTGGGTGTTGGTTGAAAAGAACCCCAACCCCTTGGCTGCTGCGTTCACTTTGACTGCAGGAACCGATGCCGACGTTGACTTGCGCGTCAAGATGGGTCAAACGTCTGACGTCTATGCAGTCGTGAAGGCCAACGGCCAGTTGTATTTCGCTAAGAAGGAAACCAAGGTGACCTTGGGCGGTTGTGGCGGCTGATCGCAGCACATTCCTATCCGTACTTTGATCAAACACACAGCATTCAATTAGGAGAAATAACATGGGAAAACCAATGCGTATCCGCGCCAAAGCGGACAATGGGAAGACCAACGTTCGTGCACTGATGTCTCACCCCATGGAGGGTGGTCAGCGCAAAGATGGCGCTGGCAAATTGATTCCTGCGCACTTCATCACTGACGTCGAGGCCTCTCACAACGGTAAGACAGTGTTGAAAGCACAGTGGGCCACTGCTGTTTCACAAAACCCATACTTGTCATTCACCTTTGCAGGTGGCGCGGCAGGTGATAAAGTCGTGGTTAGCTGGAAAGACAACATGGGTGATTCACGCACCGATGAAGTAACCATCAAGTGATCGTGACACCGTCGGTACCAGAAGGTGCCGACGGTTTTGAATAATACAGAGGAGACGACGACATGAAAATAAACCTGGCCTTGCTCGCCATGGTGGCGTCTGCAGCCGTGACCTCAGCACATGCTGATAGCGTGGCTGATGGCATCGCGAAATACCGCGAAATGCTGCAAGATGGCAACCCTGCTGAATTGTTTGAAATGAGCGGCGAAGAGTTGTGGACGACAAAACGTGGTCCCAAGAGCGCCTCTCTAGAAAAATGCGATCTGGGCAAAGGTCCTGGCGTGGTCAAAGGAGCTTTTGTTGAGTTGCCACGTTATTTTGCGGACACCGGTCGCGTCCAAGATTTGGAATCGCGTTTGATGACGTGTATGGAAACTCTGCAAGGTATTACTGCAGAGTCGGTGGCCAAAACCAGTTATAACAAAGGCGAACAAGCCAACCTGCGTGACCTGGCGACCTATGTGGCTGGACAGTCGCGCGAAATGGCATTTAACCTTCCCCAAGCACACGAAAAAGAGCGTGACATGTACGAAGTGGGCAAGCGTCTCTTCTACTGGCGAAGTGGCACGCATGATTTCTCATGCAACACGTGTCACGGCGCAGAGGGCAAGCGCATTCGTTTGCAGGACCTGCCAATCCTGAGCTCGAACCCCGGTGATGGCGTAGGCTTTGCAGCTTGGCCAGCCTATCGCGTCGGTAATGGTCAGATGTGGACTATGCAAAAGCGCATCAACGATTGCTACCGTCAACAACGTTTCCCTGAGCCTGATTTCGCGGGTGATGCGACGATCGCGTTGGGTGTGTACATGGGCGTAAACGCCAAAGGTGCCAAGAGCATCGCACCCGCCATCAAGCGCTAAGGAGTTGACATGAAAAAAATGACACTTTCGATCATCGCGCTCGGCCTCGTTGGTGGTTTGACCGCCTGTACTGCCGTTCAAAAGTCCAGCGCTGAGTACGACAAATTGACGGCTGAAGCCATCAAAACGTTCCACAGCAAGGGTATTGCCAAAGTTGAACGGATGCAGCAAGACGACTCAAACCGTCTTTGCTCGCAAGCAGATGTCACGGGTAAGCCCCTAGACGCTGCCACAGCGAAGGCCATAGAAGAGGCCAACATGAAGGCGATTCAGTGGCCTACCAACGGTCAATTCTTGGGTGACTGGAAAGCCGGTAACAAGATCGCCGAAAGCGGTAGAGGCATGACTTGGTCAGATAAGACTACGTCAAACAACGGTGGTAACTGCTACAACTGTCACCAAATCACCAAAGAACAGGTGTCATACGGTACGCTGGGTCCCAGCTTGTACAACTATGGCAAGTTGCGTGGTGTGACTGATCCCAACAGCGCCGCTTCTAAGGCGGTGGTGGAGTACACCTGGGGCAAGATTTGGAATGCGCGTGCTTACAACGCATGTTCCAACATGCCTCGCGCTGGTCACAATGGAGTCTTGGATGAAGATCAAGTGCGCCACTTGGTGGCTCTCTTGCTTGACCCCACTTCTCCTGTCAACAAGTAAAAGTAAGCAGAACGGTGCCATCTTGTGGTGGCACCGTTTTTTCATTTCATCTATATCAGTGTTCAATTAAGAAGGAATATTCCATGAGCATCGGACGTCGTGAATTCATGCAAATGTTGGCGATTGCAAGCGCAGGCGGCATGGCCCTCGCAAACAAAGACGTGTTGGCGGGCAAAGCCGGTGCCACGGACCGTTTGTACGAAGTCCCCAAATTCGGCAATGTAAGTTTTTTGCACTTCACTGACTGCCATGCGCAGTTGAAGCCGATTTATTTCCGCGAACCCAATGTCAATATGGGGGTTGCGGAGGCATACGGGCGTCCTCCTCATATCGTCGGCGAGGCATTATTGAAGCACTTCAACATCGCCCCGCAAACCGCCGAAGCGCACGCATTCACATACCTTGATTTCGAACAAGCCGCACGCACCTATGGCAAAGTCGGTGGGTTTGCGCATTTGGCTACATTGATTAAACGCATGCGCGCTAGCAGGCCTAATGCCATTTTGTTGGACGGGGGTGATACGTGGCAGGGATCAGCCACTGCGCTGTGGACCAACGGCCAAGACATGGTGGACGCGTGTAAATTGCTCGGCGTTGACATGATGTGTCCGCACTGGGAATTCACCTTGGGTGCGGAGCGCGTGCAAGAGATTGTCGAAAAAGACTTTGCAGGCAAGCTCGACTTTTTGGCTCAAAACGTTCACACACGCGATTTTGAAGATCAAGTTTTTAAGCCCTATTCAATGCGCACGATCAATGGTGTGCCCGTTGCAGTGATTGGTCAAGCGTTTCCATATACGCCGATTGCCAACCCACGCCACATGGTGCCAGACTGGACGTTTGGTATCAAAGACGAGCATATGCAAAAGGTCGTGGACGAGGTGCGTGGCAAGGGCGCTCAAGTCGTGGTCGTCATTTCTCACAACGGTATGGACGTCGATATCAAAATGGCCTCTCGTGTGCGTGGCATTGACGCGATCCTAGGCGGACACACACACGATGGCATGCCAGCCCCAGTCAAAGTGAAAAATTCCGGTGGCGTTACTTTAGTCACGAATGCAGGTTCAAACTCCAAGTTTTTAGGGGTCTTAGACTTCGACGTGAGAGGCGGCAAGATTCAAGACTTCCGCTACCGTTTGCTGCCGGTGTTCGCGAATATGCTCGAAGCTGATCCAGAGATGGATGCGTACATCACCAAAGTGCGTGAACCTTATAAGGCCAAGCTCGACGAGAAGCTCGCGGTTTCCGAAGGTTTGCTCTATCGCCGAGGCAACTTCAATGGTTCATGGGATCAGCTGATTGTCGATGCCTTGATGGAAGTCCGCGGCGCAGACATGGCGCTTTCCCCGGGCTTCCGTTGGGGTACAACGATTCTTCCAGGTCAGGCGATCACACGCGATCATTTGATGGATCAAGTGGCAATCACATATCCAACTTCGACGCTGACGAATATGACGGGGGCAACCATCAAGACAGTGTTGGAGGACATCGCAGACAACCTGTTCAACCCAGACCCTTATTACCAGCAAGGTGGCGATATGGTTCGGGTTGGAGGCCTGGAGTACACCTGCAATCCGAAGGCAACCAGTGGCAACCGGATTTCCGATATGCGTCTGAACGGCAAGCTCATCGATGCGGACAAGGCGTACAAAGTCGCGGGTTGGGCGCCGGTGGCTGAGAATCCTCAAGGGCCTGCGATTTGGGATGTGATGGAGACTTACTTCAAGGCTCATCCCGTGATCACTCCTCGCAAGATCAACACACCAAAAGTGGTGAACATGGTGGGTAACCCCGGTATCGCTTAAGGCAATTGGATATGAAAAAAGCCGGACATCGTCCGGCTTTTTTCTTGGCGATTGCCAAACATCATTCAAGTTCGGCGATCATTTCTATCTCGACGCAGGCCCCCATCGGCAGCTGGGCTACGCCGAACGCACTGCGCGCGTGAGCACCTCGCTCACCAAAGACTTGGCCCAACAGCTCCGAGCAGCCATTCGTGACCAAGTGGTGCTCGGTATATTGGTGATGAGAATTGATCAAACTGGTCAATTTGACAATGCGCTTGACCTGACGCAAATCGCCATTACATGCCGCTTGTAAAGTACCCATCAAGTCGATTGCGACAGCCCGAGCGGCAAGCTTCCCGGTTGCTGTATCCATGTCTGTACCCAGCTGACCAATCCAGACAGCACCGTCTCTTTTGGCGATGTGACCACTCAAATAAACCAATGAGCCCGATCGGACATAAGGTACGTATGCCGCAGCTGGGGTCGCAACAGGTGGAAGTTGAATCCCCAAGCTCTTGAGTGTTGCGTCAATGTCCATGTGATATTCCTCTCAAATGTGATGTGAACAATTGTAGAGAGGTTGAACGAACCCGTTCTGAGGAATAGGGTACAGGGCGCTGCAGCGCGCAAATCAAGGTCGCCAAACCATTCTCCGCGGATGCAGCGTGGAAGGGCACCCTTGATATTGAACCTCATCGCGTGGTTGATCGGCATCGCCACTCAGCTGCAACAGGCCGAGCTGTGGAGCGTCTGGATCTACACCGGCGTCGCTGGCGCTAGTCTGTTAGGCATCGCTTTGAAACTGAGATCCCGCGTGAACGCTTGGGTGTGGACGAAAGCTTGCACGTCATACGTGTGCTTTGCGGGTCTGTCGTTCGCTGTGACAGGTGTTCACGCTGTGTTGATCAGCGAGTCGGTCCCTCTCTTAAATGGGCGCCAAGACGTTCAAATTGATGGTTTGATATCGGATTGGCCAAATTCCGACGACGACGTTGTATCCGTTGTCGTCACAGTCAAAGCCTGGCGGCCGTTACCACCCAAGGGTGAGTCAGCCGATTTATGGCAAAGCGGTGGGGGAAAGGTGAAGCTTGCTTGGTATCGCACCGGTAGCGAGCGCCGTCCCAAAGCAGGCGAGCGCTGGCTCTTCAACGCCAGAATCAAAGTGCCTCATGGCTATGCCAATCCTGGTGGACGTGACCCCGATCTTTGGAACTGGCGAGATCGACTGTGGGGCGTGGGTTATGTGCGCACCTGGCAAGGGCAGCAAGCCAGCATGATCAGCGCAAGCCCTTGGTGGCATTGGGTGGGCTGGCGGCAGACATGGCGCGAGGCGCTATGGAAGAGTGATGCCAGAGCTTCGGCTAAGCCCTGGCTTTCGGCATTGTGGGTGGGCGATCAATCCATGCTTGATCCAGCAGATTGGCATGTTTTGCGTGTCACAGGCACAGCGCACTTAGTCAGCATTTCGGGTTTACATCTCACCGTATGGGCGAGCATTGCCTCAGCGTTGATGGGCTTGATTTGGAATGGTCTTGCTTACCTCCGCCCACGATGGGCTATGGCGGTACCTCGACCATGGGTCGTCTTTTTCGGCACATTGATTCTGGCTGGGGGCTACGCTGCACTGGCAGGGTGGGCAGTTCCTGTTCAACGTGCACTTTGCATGTTGATTGGAGCAATGTCATTGAGATTGCTAGCGGCGGATTGGCCCAAGGGCACCGTGTGGTTGTGGGTCGCTTGCTTGGTTTTAACGTGGGACCCTTGGGCCGCTTTGCAGGCTGGTTTTTGGCTCAGTTTTGTTGCTGTGGGCGTGCTTTTTATCTTGCCCAAAGGCAACGATGCCGGTTGGTATTCCAACGTGCTTGATGTACTCAAACGGCAGTTCCAATTGAGTTTGGCTTTGGCACCGTTGAGCGCTTGGTGGTTCGGCCAAATCTCCTGGGTTGGCATCGCGGCCAACGCATTGGCGATTCCCTGGGTGAGTTGGCTCGTGCTGCCATTGACGTTAGCGGGCGGATTGTGGAGGCAATGTTGGGTATGGGCGGGCGAGGCCATCCAGTTGCTTCAAATGGTGTTGGTGTGGTGGTCAGCTGTACCTGGCGCTGTCTGGATGGTTACACCCGTGCCCGCGCCGTTGGGCGTGTTAGCCCTCATCGGGATTGGGGTAGGAATACAAAGGTGGCCGTGGTTATACAGAGCCCTTGGTATTTGGATGATATTGCCAAGTTTGATCTGGCGACCTAGTACTCCTCCAACCGATCATTTTGAGCTGAGGGCGCTGGACGTTGGACAGGGAACGTCCATCTTGGTGCGGACCGCCAATCACGCCTTGTTGTTTGACGCGGGCAGACGTTATCGGTCGGGTGGGGACGTTGGCAGAACTGTGATCATCCCAGCGCTATTGGCGCATGGCGTTCAGCTGAATCGATTGATGCTGTCGCATGAGGATTCAGATCACACCGGTGGTGCACGGTCCGTATTGGAGGCACACCCGCAAGCACAAGTATGGGCCTCTTTTGACTGGCCACGCACGGAGGGCTCTCCGACTTCAGTGCGGTGCAGCGTGGGTCAAACTTGGAACTGGGAGGGTGTGAAGTTCGAGGTCTTGCATCCTGCAAAGGCCTCAGCTGGTGCAAAGGGCAGGGCAGGCAATGATCGGTCTTGTGTCCTGCTCGTTGTCGCAGGCAACAGATCAGCGCTGTTGACTGGTGACATCGGCGTGGCGCAAGAGGTCGAAGTGTTGGCACGCTATCCGGCATTGAGTACGGATATCTTGATTGCTGCCCACCACGGCAGCTCAACGTCCAATGGGGCCCTTTGGATGAACCAATTGAGACCTCGCCAAGTTTGGGTTCAAGCTGGATTCATGAATCGGTATGGCCATCCTTCGGCAAGCGTGCGTTCGCGCTGGAGTGCGATGCAACAAGATTGGGTGAGTACGGTGGAATGCGGCGCACTCAGTTGGCGCAGTGATCTCCCAACACATACCGGATGCTGGCGCAGAGATCACATGCACTACTGGTCTCTCAATGCGCATTAATTTAGTGCAAGGTTCAGCTGGTTCTCTTCTATGATGGCTGAGCAACCGCTGATGGTGCAGTTGGAGCACCACTATGGTGCCAACGAAAGAGAATAAACAGGACGCGCGAGCAGGTACAGGAATTGCTATGCATCTGAGTATGAAAACCCAGCTGACTCATTTTGATGAAATGAACACCAACGCAGGCGGTGATGTGCGAAGCCACTACGCCAGTTACGCGCGCTGGCTGGCGTCTAAAAGCCCTGAGTTCATGGGCGATATGGCAGCGGAAGCGGAAGTCATATTTCGAAGGGTCGGCATCACCTTTGCCGTATATGGTGACTTGGCAGATGGACAGACCGATACAGAGCGACTCATCCCATTTGATCCGATTCCACGGATTATTTCCTCCAGTGATTGGGAGTTCTTAGAACGAGGCTTGGTACAGCGGGTGACGGCGTTGAATCGTTTTTTGAGTGACGTCTACCAAGGGCAAGAGATCATCAAAGCGGGAGTCATCCCGCCAGAACCAATTTTTCAAAACCAACAATTTCGAGCTGAGATGGTGGGCGTACAAGTTCCCGGTGACATCTACAGCCATATTAGCGGTATCGATATTGTTCGTGCTGGTCAGGCCAGTGATAACGGAGAGTACTTTGTGCTGGAGGACAACTTGCGTGTGCCGAGCGGCGTGAGCTATATGCTTGAAGACCGCAAGATGAGCATGAGGCTTTTCCCAGAGCTGTTTGGCCAAAATCGTGTTGCACCTGTTGCCCATTACCCTGACTTGCTACTCGAGACCCTCAGAAGTATGGCGCCCGGCGGGCGCAATGATCCTTGCGTGGTTGTGCTGACCCCAGGGATGTTCAACAGCGCCTATTTTGAGCATGCCTTTCTTGCTCAGCAGATGGGTGTTGAACTGGTAGAAGGCCAGGATCTCTTTGTCAAGGATGACTGGCTTTATATGCGGACGACGCGAGGCCCTCAACGCGTCGATGTGATTTATCGGCGCGTGGACGATGACTTTTTAGACCCGCTTTCGTTTCGCAGCGACTCTGCATTGGGGTGCGCAGGCTTGATGTCGGTCTACAGACGGGGTCACGTCGCCATTTGCAATGCGGTGGGTACAGGCTTAGCCGATGACAAATCCATTTATCCGTATGTTCCCCAAATGATCGAGTTTTATCTCGGTGAAAAGCCCATCCTGTCCAACGTTCCCACGTGGATTGGCCGTCACCCGGAAGATCTGAAGTACATGCTGGCGCATATCAACGAGTTGGTGATTAAGGAGGTACATGGTGCGGGCGGGTATGGCATGTTGATTGGGCCAAAAGCTAGTCAGGCAGAAATCGAGCACTTCAAGAAGCTGCTGGCGACCTATCCTGAGCGCTACATTGGACAGCCGACACTTTCTCTGTCTACCTGTCCCACGTGGGTTAACGAGGGGCTAGCCCCGCGTCACATTGACTTGCGTCCGTTCGTCTTGAGCGGCACCCAAGGTGTCAACATCGTTGCCGGCGGTCTGACTAGGGTGGCGCTTAAAGAGGGCTCTCTGGTGGTGAACTCATCGCAAGGTGGGGGTACCAAAGACACCTGGGTTTTGGAAGATTGAGGGTTGATAGATGTTGTCGAGAACCGCAGATCACTTGTATTGGATGTCGCGCTATACGGAGCGCGCTGAGAACACCGCTCGCATGTTGGATGTCAATGTCGAATCAGCGTTATTACCGCAATCGGCAGCCGTCTCTCAAGTCGGGTGGGAGGGTATGCTTTCAATCAGCGAATTACTGCCCCTGTATGCAAGCAAGCACGGTTTGATTGAACCTGACAAAGTGCTGCAGTTCATGGTTACCGACCAAGATAATCCGTCAAGCATTGCCGCGTGTTTGCGAGCAGCGCGAGAAAACGCGAGAGCGGTGCGAGGTACATTGACCACTGAGTTTTGGGAAACACAGAATCAAACTTGGCTTGAGCTCAGAAAATTGCTTGAACAACGCCAGTATGAGCGCGACCCCTCTGTGTTTTTTGAGTGGGTCAAATTTCGATCTCACCTGAGTCGTGGAGTCGCCATTGGTACCATGCTTCAAGATGAATCATTCCACTTTTTGCGCATGGGCACTTTTTTAGAGCGTGCTGACAATACAGCGCGGTTGTTGGATGTGAAGTTTCATGCGGTGCAGAGCGATTTTTTTGGCGCCGCAAGCGACTTGGATCAGGAGTACGACTTCTACCATTGGAGTGCGATTCTGCGCAGTGTTTCTGCCTTTGAGATTTATCGCAAGGCGTACAGCGATGTGATCAAGCCCGAGCGCGTTGCCGAGCTATTGATCTTGCGTCCTGACATGCCCCGCAGCCTGAGGGCTAGCATCAACGGGGTAGTCGAAAACCTCAGTGCGCTCTCATTGGGCCGAGAATCCGAAGCGCTGCGATTGGCGGGCAAACTGCAAGCAGAGCTCATGTATGCGCGGGTCGATGAGATTTTAGAAACAGGCCTGCACGCTTATCTCACTCAGTGTCTGGAGCGTGTCAGCGCCATTGGAGCCCAAATTGGTCGAGAGTTCCTGATGCCGGTCGCAGTGGATTGAATGGTATGAAGCTGCGCATCAATCACGCGACTGAATATCAATATACAGAGCCTCTCCAATACGCGATCCAGTCGTTGCACTTGGCCCCCCAATCTGGTCCGAATCAAAGCGTCTTGGACTGGCGGATCGATACACATGGGCCGATTTCGTTTTGGCGCGATGGATTGGGTAACTTGATTCACACCCACAGCCATCAAGGCCCTGGTCTGCGCGCGCAAATATTGGCGTCTGGCACTGTGCAAACGCAAGATGTTGCCGAGTTCGAAGAGCCGAGAGGGATGCATCCCAGTTATTTTTTGCGTGATGGCGCGTATGCCAAACGTGAGCCAAGGATGACCCAATGGGCGCGGGAACGTTTGGGTGAATGTTCAGCGACGCCGCAGTCTGCGCTCGAGTTGGCAAAGGCTGTGGCGGCGAAAGTCAAATACAAAACGGGAACAACTGTGGTCGAGACCGCAGCGCTGGAAGCATTCGACTGGGGCGCTGGAGTATGTCAGGATCAAGCGCATGTGATGGTTAGTGTGTGTCGCGGTCTAGGCTGGCCAGCGCGCTACGTGAGCGGCTATTTCTATGATCCCCAAGCGCCAGAGCTCGCGTCGCACGCTTGGGTTGATGTGTGCCTGAATGTTCCCCTTGCAAGGTGGATCAGTGTCGACGTCACGCATGGCTGCTTCACTGACGAAAGACATGTCCGAATTGCGGTGGGTGTTGATTATGCTCAATGCCCTCCGGTCAGGGGCGTTCGTCAGGGGGGTGGACGCGAGACCATGAGCACTGCGGTTTCCATTGCGGAAGTGTGATCGACTCAAGGCCGAAGGGCGTCCGTCCCGGAGGTGGCTTTTTGTAGCCCTGGTCGATGCCTGTCAAGCTTGTGTTGGCGCTGCGCATGCAAAATTGCCTCGCCCAATTCAATGACTGCAAGAGCGTAATAGCTGCTCTGGTTATATCGCGTGATGGCATAGAAATTGGGCGTGCCGATCACATAGCTTGGCGGTTGATTGCCATTCAACAGTTCGACCAATGCGAGTGGATGCTCCCGGGGTGGCTCGGTCGGCAGTCCCGTCACGCCTGCGTCTTTGAGCTGGTGAGGCTGTAAGTTGGGGAGGATGTCTTGCTCGAGCAATATCTCTAAATCAGCATTGACTCTTGAGACATCTGCATTCCAGTGCGTCGGGATGGCTTTGATCCATCCGTGTCCTTGCAAGTAACGCGCCACAGAACCGATGGCATCGGCCGGACTGTTCATCAAGTCAATCCGGTGATCACCATCGAAGTCAATGGCCCATTTTTGCCAGCTGCTCGGCATGAATTGAGGGTAGCCAAGAGCACCAGCGTAACTGCCTCTCCATGAGCTGGCATCCTTTTTTTGATCCTTGCTCAATTTCAATAACGCACTCAACTCTTGCTTGAAATAAGCCGCTCGCTGATCCGCTCTGGGGTGGACTTGAGGGAAATCAAACGCAAGCGTCACCAGGGCATCTAGCGCGGGTACGCGCCCTTTGTTGCGTCCGAACTGGGTTTCGACTCCCAAAATACCGACGATGATATGGGCATCAACACCGAACTGATTCTGCGCGCGGGCCAGTGTTTTTCGGTGCTTTTTCCAAAACTGGAGTCCAGCGCTCACGCGCGTCTCGGTGATAAAGCGTTTTCGATATAGCAACCAATTTTTGGACTGGCTTTGCCCTTTGGGCGTCATCAATGACAGGACATCGACCCGACGCTTGGCACTTTGTAGTAGCTTAGTGATTGCCAGCGAATCCCCGCCATTTTGTGTAGCCCATTCCTCTGCAAATGCAGCAATTCTGGGATCATTTCCGAAAGGTTTGAATGGCGACTGCGGTGCACCAGAGGCGCCTGAAGCGAGGCTCCACATCACGAATGCCGAACCGACACGGCTCAAGAGCCTGTTCATTAGAGGGAACATGGGGGTCACGGTGGCAGAAGCAACGAAAGACATCATGTGGTGCCACTGTAGACCATTCCCGCTATCAAAATTTGTCACGCGAGTGCTAAGCTGGCGAGATGCGTCAATTGGCCTATTTCACTCATTCAGACTGCCGCCTACACGACATGGGGCCAGAGCACCCCGAGAGCCCGCAGCGGTTGGCAGCTATCGAAGACCAGCTTCTGGTGTCTGGCCTTGCTGATTGGCTGGATCGGCGCGATGCGCCGTTGTTACCCCTGGAATTGGCGCGACGCGCTCATACCGATGCCTACCTTGAGCAGTTACAGCGGGCGGATGCTCAAGCTCAAGGGCAGGGTCTGGTGCGATTGGATGACGACACATCGATGAATGCCCATAGTTTGACGGCTGCATTGCGTGCCGCCGGGGCTGCGGTCGCAGCGGTCGATGCTGTGATGGCTGGTGAGTCACAAAATGCTTTTTGCGCTATCCGGCCACCGGGGCACCACGCCACGAGGGAGCAGGCGATGGGGTTTTGTTTGCTCAACAATGTGGCCATCGCCGCTCTACACGCATTGGCAAAAGGGGCCCAACGGGTTGCTGTGATCGACTTTGATGTCCACCATGGCAATGGCACCGAAGATATTTTGGTGTCGCACCCAGCAGTTCTGATGCTGGGGTTTTACCAGCACCCCTACTATCCTTTGGGGGGCGCTCAATTCAGGGACACGTCGCACCTTTGCAATGTTCCCGTTCCCGCATACACGTCTGGAGACGTGGTCCGCGAATTGATCGTGCAAGAATGGTGGCCACGCTTGCACGCCCACGATCCAGATTTAATCTTAGTCAGTGCCGGCTTTGATGCTCACCGCGAGGATGACATGGCACAGCTGGGATTAGTCGAAGCTGATTACGCTTGGATCACTAACCAATTAAAGACCCAGACGCGCGCTGGGCGATCTGCCAAAATCGTCAGTTGTTTGGAGGGCGGCTACCATCTTTCGGCTCTGGGACGCAGCGTTGCTGCACACCTCAAAGAACTTGCGATTTGATGCACGCGAAGGAACCATGATGAACACCTTGAATGATGACTTGTTGTTGCACGAAGTGGATGACAGAGGGGTGCACTTTTGGACGCTAAACGACCCAGCCCGCTACAACGTCCTCAGTCACAGCATGCTGGACCAATTGCTTGTCGCAACCCAGGTTGTGGCTCGCGATACGCAAGCCAGGGCTGTGGTGATTGGTGCAAACGGAAGGGCTTTTTGCGCTGGTCACGACCTTAAAACCATGGCGACTGAAATCGACATTGCTGCGCACCAAGCCCTTTTTTCAAAGTGTTCCCGCATGATGCTGGGTCTGATGAAGCTGCCAGTTCCCGTGGTCGCAAAAGTTCATGCGCTCGCCACCGCGGCCGGGTGTCAACTGGTCGCACAAGCCGATCTTGCGGTGGCAGTGGATTCCGCTACGTTTGGCGTCAATGGCATTGACATCGGTCTGTTTTGTTCGACGCCCAGCGTGGCGCTGACACGCAATGTAGGGATCAAAGCCGCCATGGAAATGCTGATGACCGGTGATTTTGTCTCGGCGGTTGATGCCAAGGCGCGAGGACTAGTCAATCGAGTCTGCAGCGCAGAGGAGTTGAACAACGAAGTGGAGCGCTTGCTCCAGCGCTTATTGTCTAAACCCAAAGAGGCGATTGCGATGGGGAAAGCGCTGGTCTACCAGCAGCGCGAAGCCCCAATGGGGGCCGCCTATCAAATGGCGAGCCAAACCATGGCAGTCAACATGATGCACCCGGTTGCCCAAGAGGGAGCTGACGCCTTTGTAAACAAACGCAAGCCAAATTGGAACTGAGGTACTCGCGCCCATGAATACAAACCCAACGAATTGGACCGACTGGCAATGGGCAGGCTCACCGTTTGGAGTGGCTTGGTCTCATACCGATATCACGACATGGCTCGGGGTTCTGGCGATGCTTGTGCTTGCTGGACTGATCGGCCGCGTAGTCCAAAAAAGCACCCAACCTCGTAGCCACCCAGTATGGTTGGGGCGGCAAGGTTGGGATGGCTTGCTCACGCCTTTGCTGGTGGTCGTTGCACTCTGGTTGTTGGGCCTGTTCTGGCGTGCTGACGGAGAAAAAGCTGTGTTGTCCGCGGCAATGTACCTTTCTAGCGTTTGGGCGCTGGGCACAGGGGTCGTGCGAGTGCTGAGGTCAAGCCATGGGGAGGGTGGTTGGATGCGTCCAATTGCCATCGCCTGGATTTGGATTTCGGTGGCGCTCTGGATACTTTGGGGTGCAGGTTTTTTGTCTATGGTTCAGCAAGAGTTGGGTGAAGTGACTTGGCATTTGGGCGGGACGCAATGGACTTTGCGTAGCGTGCTTGAAGGCATATTCACAACGGGCCTGGTTTTGATTCTTGCGCTCTGGGCCTCCTCTGCGCTTGAGGCCTACTTGCTCAAGGATGCGGGTGGCAATGACTTGTCGCTGCGAAAAATGTTGTCGAACAGCTTGCGTGTTCTATTGGTGTTTATTGGTCTGATGGTGTCTTTGAATACCGTTGGAATTGATCTCACAGCCTTGTCTGTCTTGGGCGGAGCAGTGGGTGTGGGTATTGGTTTCGGCCTCCAAAAACTGGCTGCCAACTACGTCAGTGGGTTCGTGATTCTCGGCGAACGCAGTGTCCGAATCGGAGATATGGTGCGAATCGATGGATTTGAAGGGGCGGTGGTTGATATCCGGGGGCGGTACACCGTGATTCGAGCCCCTACCGGCGTTGAATCGATCGTTCCTAATGAAGTGCTGATCACTGCGCGAGTAGAAAACCTGTCTTTGGCTGACCCTCGGGTCTGGCTCTCAACCAACGTCACAGTGGGCTATGACAGTGATCCAGATCAGGTGATGGCCTTGTTGGAGCAAGCCGCAGCGGCACAGGACCGTGTGTTGACAGACCCGCCACCACGCGCCATTTTGCGCAGCTTTGGTGCTGATGGCTTGGACTTTTTGTTGGGATTTTGGATAGAAGACCTTGAAAATGGTCGCGGTAGCGTGACATCCGAGGTCAATCTGTCGATTTTGAAGTCTCTGAGAGCGCACAACATTGATATCCCATACCCCCAGCGGACGTTGCACTGGGCGCCGGGAGCGGATGCTTCTGGCAACGGTGGAAGGGTCATTGGACAGACCGTATAATCAAAAAAGAACGATCGTTCGATTTTGTTGCAAATTCGGCCTCTTTGAATACAATTGACGTTTACGTAAACGTCAAGCAAACCGATGCCGAATGGATGCAACGCCGACCATCCGACATCTCAATCCATCACAGGAGTGACTGCAATGAAAGTATTGGTTCCCGTTAAGCGGGTCGTGGATTACAACGTCAAAGTGCGAGTCAAATCAGACGGCACGGGCGTTGATATTGCCAACGTCAAGATGAGCATGAATCCATTTGACGAAATTGCAGTTGAAGAGGCTGTGCGTCTCAAAGAAAAGGGTGTTGTGACAGAAATTGTGGCGGTTTCTGCCGGCGTCACCCAGTGCCAAGAAACCTTGCGCACCGCGATGGCGATTGGCGCTGACCGCGCGATTTTGATCGAAACTTCAGAAGAGTTGCAGCCTTTGGCGGTGGCCAAATTATTGAAAGCGGTCGCGTACAAAGAACAACCCCAGATGGTCATCATGGGCAAGCAAGCCATCGATGATGATGCGAACCAAACCGGTCAAATGTTGGCTGCTCTGGCTGGCTGGTCTCAGGCTACTTTTGCCAGTGAGGTGACAGTGGCGGATGGGAAAGCAACCGTGAAACGTGAGATCGACGGTGGCCTAGAAACGGTCAGCATCCAATTGCCGGCTGTCGTCACCACCGACTTGCGTTTGAATGAGCCACGTTATGTGACGTTGCCCAACATCATGAAGGCCAAAAAGAAACAACTCGACACCATGAGTCCAGCGGATTTGGGTGTGGATGTCACGCCTCGTCTTAAGACACTCAAAGTGGCGGAACCACCCGTACGTGGTGCAGGTGTCAAGGTTGCTGATGTGGCAACACTCGTTGACAAACTCAAGAACGAAGCAAAAGTCATCTGATTGACGAAGACCGAACTGGAGAACCCTCATGACAACTCTCGTCATTGCTGAACATGACAACGCCTCAATCAAAGGCGCGACTCTCAACACAGTGACCGCGGCATTGGCTTGCGGTGATGAAGTACACGTTTTGGTTGCAGGACACAATGCAGGTGCTGCAGCTGCGGCTGCTGCCCAAATTGCAGGAGTTCGCGTTGTTTTGCACGCCGATGGGGAGTCACTGGCCCATGGCCTGGCCGAGAACGTCGCGGCCCAAGTGCAATCTTTGGCCTCCCATTACAGCCACATCTTGTTTGCCGCCACAGCCTCCGGCAAAAACGTGGCACCTCGCGTTGCTGCGGCTCTAGATGTTGCACAAATCAGTGAAATTACCCACGTGATTTCAGCCGATACATTCGAGCGCCCCATCTACGCAGGCAACGCCATCGCCACGGTTCAAAGCACAGATGGCATCAAAGTCATCACTGTTCGTGCGACTGGTTTTGATGCTGCTGCATCTGCTGGTGGTAGCGCAGAGTTGAAAGTGATTGATGCGGTCGCGCCCAGTGCCTTGTCGCAATATGTCGGTTCCGAACTGGCCAAGAGTGATCGCCCCGAATTAACTGCTGCCAAGATCATCGTATCGGGTGGTCGCGCGCTGGGTTCAAGCGAGAAGTTTGATGAAGTCATCGTGCCTTTGGCCGACAAACTCGGTGCGGCCGTCGGTGCCTCTCGTGCGGCGGTCGATGCTGGTTATGCGGGGAATGACCTCCAAGTCGGCCAGACCGGAAAAATCGTGGCGCCTCAGCTCTATATCGCGTGTGGTATCAGTGGCGCGATTCAGCACTTGGCTGGGATGAAAGACTCGAAGGTCATCGTGGCAATCAATAAAGATCCCGAGGCTCCCATTTTTAGCGTTGCTGACTATGGGCTTGAGGCTGATTTGTTTGCCGCTGTGCCTGAGCTCACTCAATCCCTTTGAAGTGAAGTCCATCGGAGGCGCCGGTTCTAGAACGCGGCGCCTTTTTTGATTAAGAGGTCCCTGTTATGCCTTATCAAGCCCCCGTTCAAGACATGCTGTTCAATATGCGCCACGTGGCGAACATTGATGCATTGACCCAAATCCCTGCGTTCGAGGATGCGGGGTTCGACACCGCCGCGGCGGTGCTCGAGGAGTGCGCGCGCTTCAACTCTGAAGTGATTGCACCCACCAATCGGCCAGGAGATGTGGCGCCGAGCAGTTGGAAGGATGGAGTAGTCACAACAACCCCGGGCTTCAAGGAGGCCTATCGACAATACATCGAGGGAGGCTGGCAAGGCCTGCAGCATGATGTGGCTCATGGCGGACAGGGGTTGCCTAAAACCATTGGTGCTGCATGCATCGAGATGTTGAATTCGGCGAATATGAGCTTTGCACTGTGTCCGCTGTTGACCGACGGTGCAATCGAAGCGCTGATGACCGCAGCCAGTGACGAGCTCAAAAGTGTGTACTTGGAGAAGCTGGTATCGGGTGAGTGGACTGGAACCATGAACCTCACAGAGCCGCAGGCAGGATCAGACTTGGCTCTTGTGCGCTCTCGTGCAGAGCCCCAGGCAGATGGCACGTACAAGATCTTTGGAACGAAGATCTACATCACTTATGGTGAGCACGACATGGCTGCCAATATCGTGCACTTGGTGTTGGCTCGGGTCGCTGGTGCCCCTGAGGGAGTGAAAGGCATCAGCCTGTTCGTTGTGCCGAAAATTTTGGTTAACGCAGATGGCTCACTCGGCGATCGCAATGACGTGCACTGCGTCAGCATTGAACACAAGATGGGCATCAAAGCCAGCCCTACCGCGGTGCTTCAATATGGAGATCACGGCGGCGCCGTCGGTTATTTGGTGGGCGAAGAGAACCGAGGCCTAGAGTACATGTTCATCATGATGAACGCGGCGCGCTATGCCGTCGGTGTACAAGGTATTGCAGTGGCGGAACGCGCGTACCAAAAGGCGGTGACTTACGCACGCGATCGCATCCAGAGTCGTCCCGTGGATGGCTCGATGCCAGGCTCTGCTCCCATCATTCATCATCCAGATGTCAAACGCATGTTGATGACCATGCGAGCATATACCGAAGGTTGTCGTGCACTGGCGATTGCGGCAGCTGCTGCATTCGATGCGGCGCACCACCATCCTGATGCGGAGACACGCCAAGCCAACCAGCGCTTTTACGAGTTCATGGTGCCCCTCGTCAAGGGCTACTCTACCGAAATGAGTTTGGAAGTCACAAGCCTTGGAGTACAGGTCCACGGCGGCATGGGTTTCATTGAAGAGACCGGTGCAGCACAGTATTACCGCGACGCTAAAATTTTGACGATTTATGAAGGCACCACAGCCATTCAAGCCAACGACCTTGTGGGCCGAAAGACTGCGCGGGATGGCGGAGAGGCAGCTAAGGCCTTGGCGATGCGAATTGCAGAAACAGAGGCCGAACTCAAAGCCAGTGGCTCGGATGCCGCTCAATCTATGGCTCATCAATTGGGCAAGGCACGCCTTGCGTTCCTGGATGCCTTGCAGTTCATCGCAGACCAAAGCCGAGGCAATCCCAATGCTGCTTATGCCGGTAGCGTTCCGTACTTGATGCTGTCCGGCAATTTGATGGCAGGCTGGCAAATGGGGCGTGCCTTGTTGGCAGCACAAAGTGCAATGGGGCAGAGCGGCGAATTTAGTGATGCCTTCTTGACCAACAAAATCGCAACGGCGCGTTTTTACGCCGAGCATATTTTGGTCAAGACCTCCGGATTGCGAGATGCGATTGTGGAGGGGGCAGATAGCGTCAATGCGCTAGCTGTCGATGCTTTCTGAATGAACTGATTGAAGCCGCTTGGCTTGATCGCTTGGGTTTCCCGCTCGCGACAGCCTGAACTTGAGGGGTGAGGCAAGATCGTTGAACCCTTTTCTTTTTTGGAGACTACCGATGTCAAGATTGCCCGGCGCACTGGCGCGCATTCCTTTCCCAGTGATTGGGTCGCCGTTGTTCATCATCAGCAACCCTAAGTTGGTGATCGCTCAGTGCCAAGCTGGGGTAGTCGGTTCCATGCCCGCCCTGAATGCTCGGCCTAAAGAGCAATTGGATGATTGGCTAGCCGAAATAACCGAGACCTTGGCAGATTACGATGCCAAGCATCCGGATGCGCCATCTGCGCCATTTGCGATCAATCAGATCGTGCACAAGAGCAACGACCGTTTAGAGCACGACATGGCGCTGTGCGAGAAGTACAAGGTACCCATCATCATCACGAGCTTGGGTGCACGCGAAGACGTCAATCAATCTGCGCACAGCTATGGGGGTGTCGTATTGCATGACATCATCAACAACAAGTTCGCGCACAAAGCCATCGAAAAGGGTGCAGACGGCTTGATTGCAGTTGCCGCTGGTGCGGGCGGACATGCCGGTGTCAAAAGCCCATTCGCCTTGATTCAAGAAATTCGTCAGTGGTTCGATGGTCCTGTGGCACTGAGTGGATCCATTGCGAATGGAGCGGCAATCTTGGCGGCACGAGCCATGGGTGCAGACTTCGCCTACATTGGCTCAGCCTTCATCGCGACGCACGAGGCTCGTGCTGCGGAAGACTATAAGCAAATGATTGTTGAGAGCAATAGCGATGACATCGTTTACAGCAACTTGTTCACTGGCGTGCATGGCAATTACCTTAAGCCAAGCATCCGCAATGCTGGCCTCGACCCCGATAATTTGCCCGAAAGCGATCCCAGCAAAATGAATTTCGGTGGCGATGCCAAGAAGGCGTGGAAAGACATTTGGGGCTGTGGTCAGGGCATCGGAGCTGTCGACAAAATCCAAGGTGCTGGCGAATTGGTCGCGCGCTTTAAAGCTGAGTATGAGGCTGCCAAATCCGCGCTTTGATCCTTCCTGACCGTCGCGAAGAGACCCGCTTTGGCGGGTCTTTTTTCATGGAGACGCTTGGTTGTGACGCAGGGCTTGCAGCAGCTTTTGACCCGCTCGCCCAGTCACCTCCTGCCCCAGCCTTTCTTGTTCGATTCGAATGGCTGTGCGACTGCGGCTGCCCAGTGCGCCGTCAATGGCGCCTATGTCATGCCCCCGCTTGGTCAGCAGTACTTGAATTTCGCGCCGCTCTGCGCGCGACAGCCCAGCATCATCTGTCGGCCATGGCGTGACCCACGGACCAGCACCGCTCAACCGATCTGCCAAGTGGGCGATCGCCAAGGCGTAGTTTTCTGAGGCGTTGTATCGGTAAATCGCCTGGAAGTTGCGGGTGACCAAAAAGGCAGGACCATTCGGCTCAGGTTGGACCAATGACAGAGGGGTATCTTGGGAGATGTTCCCTGAAATTACTGCAACACCGCTGAGGCGTTTAAAACCATCTGCCTGCCAGTCCTTGGCCATTCGAAAGGCACGCCGCCCTTTCGGTCCCCGATATCCCTTAGGCAAAGCGACTTCAAAACCCCATGGTAGTCCTGGACGCCAACCCGCATCTTTGAGGAAGTGTGCGGTAGAGCCGAGTGCATCCGCATCGTTGCTGATCAAATTGCGTTTGCCATCTCCGTCCAAATCGACAGCGAGCTTTTCGAACGTGGTCGGCATGAATTGCGTTTGCCCAAAGGCACCCGCCCAGGATCCAATGAAATCATCTGCATTGAAGTCCCCCGCTTGCACGATTCGCAGAGCGGCAAAGAACTCCTTTTGAAAGAAGGCCTGCCTCCGTCCCATGCAGGCCAAGGTGCCGAGGGACTGCAAAACTGGCCAACGGCCAGTGCGTTGACCAAAATTGCTTTCAACTCCCCAAACGGCAGTTACTGTAAATGGATCGATACCGTATCGGTCTTGGGCCAAACGCAGAGCATCTGTCTGGGATCCAAGCGCCCTCAAGCCATCTGCGATCCGCTCTTCGTCAACCAAAACTGCCAAATAGTCCCATGCCCGCATGGTGAATTCAGGTTGGTTGTTCAGGTTATCCAACAGTTCAGGACGGGGCGTCAGGCGCTCGGTATGGTTTTGCCAAGTCTCAGCTGTAATGCCTGCTGCCAGAGCTGGCCTTTCTAGCCGTTGGATGCAGCTGCGCCAATCACTTTCCACTGCGCCGACAGACCACGTCGACCCAAAGCCCACAGCAAAAGCAGCGGCTTGTATCCATTGGAATGGCAGACGAGCGAATACGTTCATAGCAGCATCTTATCGAATACCGCTATGCATCCCCAAGAGACGGGTGTATCGAAATCTAACGAACGCCAAAAAAAGGTGCTGAGGCACCTTGAGGCTTAGGAGAAAAAGGCCTTGGCCTTCTCAAACCAACCTTTGTCGTGGGGGCTATGCTTGGTGCCACCCTTGGTGAATGAGTCATCTAACTCTTTGAGCAACTTGCGCTGGTGCTCTGTGAGTTTCACTGGTGTTTCCACATTCACATGGCAATACAAATCTCCCGCGATAGCAGACCGAACGCCTTTGATACCGCGACCTCGGAGACGGAAGATCTTGCCGCTCTGGGTACCCTCCGGGATTTCAATCGTGGCCTTGCCAGTCAACGTAGGTACATTGATTTCTCCACCCAGTGCCGCCGTGGTCACTTGAACGGGGACTTGGCAGTGCAGGTCGTCACCATCGCGCTCAAAAATGTCGTGTTTTTTGATGCGGATTTCGATGAACAAATCCCCGTGTGGGCCACCATTTTGCCCAGGCTCGCCGTTGCCCGCACTGCGGATGCGCATGCCATCGTCAATGCCCGCGGGAATCTTGACCTCCAGTGTCTTATTGCGTTTGATCTTGCCTTGACCGTGGCAGGTAGAGCAGGGGTCTGCAATGACCTTGCCTTGGCCCCTACAGTGTGGACAGGTTTGCTGTACGCTGAAGAAACCTTGGCGCATTTGGACACTGCCGCTGCCATGGCACGTCTGACAGGTGTTGACGCTGGTTCCTGGTTTTGCACCGGTGCCCTGACAGGTCTCGCAATTGTCCCAAGAAGGAATGCGAATTTGCGAGTCTTTGCCGTTGGCAGCTTCTTCCAGCGTGATCTCCATCGCATAAGACAAATCGTTGCCGCGAAACACTTGGCGTCCGCCTCCGCCACGTCGCCCGCCACCACCAAAAATATCACTGAAGATGTCCCCGAAGGCGTCGCCAAAATTCCCGAAACCCTGACCGCCTGCACCACGCATATTGGGATCAACGCCGGCATGTCCATATTGGTCGTATGCGGCACGCTTTTCGCCGTCAGAAAGGATTTCGTAGGCCTCTTTGATCTCTTTGAACTTGGCTTCTGCCTCGGCGGCCTTGTCACCCTGGTTTCGATCAGGGTGGTACTTCATCGCCATTTTGCGATAAGCCTTTTTGATTTCGTCATCACTGGCGTTTTTGGGGACGCCTAGGGATTCGTAAAAGTCTTTTTTTGCCATGGTTCAAAGCCATCTGTAAGGGGAAAATCACCCGTCAATTCAAGTGCAAAGCCGCGCAAGCCCAGTGATAGGCCAGCGCGGCAACAGACGCATCGGGTCAATCAGTCTTTTTTGACTTCCTTGACCTCAGCATCAACGACGTCATCGTCCGCACTGGCGTTGGAGCCGCTGCTGGCCGACCCTGCAGAGTCACCTGCTTGTGCTTGTGCATCTGCATACATTTTCTCTCCCAGCTTCTGGCTGGCAGTCATCAACGCATTGGTCTTGGCTTCGATCGCATCTTTGTCGGCGTCTGCCTTGAGAGCTTCCTCAAGATCATTCACGGCTGCCTGGATGGCGTCCTTTTCCAGTACGTCTAATTGCTCACCATACTCGGCTAAGCTCTTGTTCACACTGCTGATCATAGATTCAGCTTGATTGCGCACTTGAACCAGTTCCACCTTTTTGCGGTCTTCTGCAGCATTAGTTTCTGCGTCCTTCACCATCTGCTCAATCTCCGCCTCGGATAGACCAGAGTTGGCCTTGATGGTGATTTTGTTTTCCTTGCCGGTGCCTTTGTCCTTGGCGCTGACATGCAGGATCCCGTTGGCATCAATATCAAATGTCACCTCAATCTGCGGTGTTCCACGAGGAGCTGGTGGGATCCCTTCAAGGTTGAATTCGCCCAACATCTTGTTGCCGGACGCAATTTCGCGTTCACCTTGAAAAACTTTGATGGTCACGGCAGGCTGATTGTCATCCGCAGTAGAGAACACTTGACTGAACTTCGTCGGAATGGTGGTGTTCTTGGTGATCATTTTGGTCATCACACCACCCATGGTTTCGATGCCCAGAGACAAAGGAGTCACGTCCAACAACAAAACGTCAGAACGGTCACCGGAGAGGACTTGCCCTTGAACGGCAGCGCCCACAGCTACGGCTTCGTCAGGATTGACGTCACGGCGTGGCTCTTTCCCAAAGAACTCTTTGACCTTCTCTTGGACCTTGGGCATCCGGCTCATACCGCCGACCAAAATCACGTCATTGATATCACCGACGCTGATACCTGCATCTTTGATAGCAGTGCGGCAGGGAGCAATGGTGCGCTCGATCAGTTCGTCGACCAGGCTTTCCAATTTTGCTCGAGTCAGCTTGATGTTCAGGTGCTTGGGACCACTGGCGTCCGCTGTGATGTAGGGCAAGTTGATATCAGTCTGCGCGCTGTTTGAGAGCTCAATCTTGGCCTTTTCTGCTGCTTCCTTCAAGCGTTGCAGTGCCAAGACATCCTTGGTCAAGTCAACGCCTTGCTCTTTCTTGAACTCTTCGATGATGAAATCGATGATGCGTTGGTCAAAGTCTTCACCGCCCAAGAACGTGTCTCCGTTGGTGGACAGCACTTCGAATTGCTTTTCGCCGTCGACGTCTGCGATCTCAATGATCGACACGTCGAAGGTACCACCACCCAAGTCGTAGACCGCGATTTTACGATCGCCCTTACCGCTTTTGTCGAGGCCGAAAGCCAATGCTGCAGCGGTGGGCTCGTTGATGATGCGTTTGACTTCCAGCCCAGCAATGCGACCGGCATCTTTGGTAGCTTGGCGTTGGCTATCGTTAAAGTAAGCAGGGACCGTGATGACCGCTTCGGTGACTTCCTCGCCCAAGTAGTCTTCTGCTGTTTTCTTCATCTTGCGAAGAATCTCGGCGCTGACCTGAGGGGGGGCCAATTTTTGATCACGGATGCTGACCCATGCGTCACCGTTGTCGGCTTTGACGATGCTGTAAGGCATCAAGTCGATGTCCTTTTGCACAGCGTCTTCTTCAAAACGGCGACCAATCAAGCGCTTGACCGCGTACACGGTGTTTTTAGGATTCGTTACGGCCTGACGCTTGGCAGGTGCGCCGACCAGGATCTCGCCGTCTTCTTGATACGCGATGACGGAAGGAGTCGTGCGGGCGCCTTCGCTGTTTTCAATGACGCGCGTTGTATTGCCTTCCATGATGGCCACACAACTGTTGGTGGTGCCCAAGTCGATACCGATAATTTTGCCCATGTGGGTTCTCCTAAAAATTGGGATGCTGCTGAAGTAGGGTCTAAGCAGAGAAATTCAAGTCCTTGCCAGCCAATCAGTTGGCCGAGCCGCTGGACACCGTCACCAGGGCAGGGCGCAAGACGCGCTCAGCGATGACATAGCCTTTTTGCAGGGTGGCGACCACGGCGTTGGCTTCCAGTTCAGAGGGCACAACACTGATCGCTTGGTGGATGTTCGGATCGAACTTGTCGCCTGCTGCTGGGGCAACTGCAATCACCTTGTTGCGCTCCAACGCGGAGACCAATTGCGCATGGGTCGCTTGGACGCCCTCTTTCATTTGTTCGAGCGTCATTTGCTCGATGGCCAATGCTGCATCCATGCTATCTAAAACCGGCAGGAGGCTTTCTGCAAAGGATTCGATGGCAAATTTGCGTGATTTTGCGATGTCTTCGTCTGCGCGGCGCCGAGCATTTTCGGCAGCAGCAGTCGCCCGCAAGACCTGATCATTGAGCTCTTGCAGGGCCGCCTTGAGGCCTGCGATCTCGTCTTCAGGCGTGCGCGTTGCCTCTGGGGAGGGCTCGGACGTCGAGGAGGGGTCTGCCGCTTGGGAGGTCGCTGCGTGCTCGTCTGTCGAGTTGGGTTGAGGTTCTGCTGGGGTGTCCGTCATGATTGATCCATCAAAAATTCACATCAAAATCGCATTTGAGGGCGGCGAGTCGGATTTCAAGAAGCCGGACAAATAAAGAGTGCTGGCCAAAAAAAAGCTGCCTGCGGCTCGGCAGGCAGCTTGTTAGTGAGTATTTACATGTTATCGATGAAGCTGCGCAGCTTGTCTGAGCGGCTAGGGTGCTTGAGTTTGCGCACGGCCTTCGACTCAATTTGACGGATCCGTTCGCGGGTCACATCAAACTGTTTGCCGACCTCTTCTAGGGTGTGATCCGTTGACATTTCGATACCGAAACGCATCCGCAATACTTTGGCCTCGCGGGGGGTTAGGCTGTCCAAAATCTCTTTGACGACATCTTGCAAGCCAGCCTGCATCGCTGCTTCAATCGGGGCTGTATTGAGGGTGTCCTCGATGAAATCGCCCAGGTGTGAATCGTCGTCATCGCCAATGGGGGTTTCCATAGAGATCGGCTCTTTTGCGATCTTCATGATCTTGCGGATTTTGTCTTCAGGAATCTCCATCTTCTCAGCCAGAATGCTGGCATCCGGCTCGAAGCCGAACTCTTGCAAGTGCTGGCGGCTGATGCGGTTCATCTTGTTGATGGTTTCGATCATGTGCACCGGGATACGGATGGTGCGCGCCTGATCCGCGATTGAGCGCGTGATGGCTTGTCGAATCCACCACGTCGCATAGGTAGAGAACTTGTAGCCGCGGCGGTATTCGAACTTATCGACAGCTTTCAT
>CAYZHE010000024.1:0-39022 GCA_964478285.1 uncultured Burkholderiaceae bacterium | reverse complement strand
CCGCCGCACGAAACACCATGCGACCAATTCGCCCAAATCCGTTGATACCAATTTTGATGCTCATTTCACAAACTCCTAAAAATGAAAAACTCCACGGCGCGCTATCCAGCGCCTGCCCCAGCCATCACTCAGCGTGACAACACCACTTGCACGGTATCTGCGACGTTTTGGGGTGTGAATCCAAAATGCTCGAACAACACGGGTGCTGGCGCCGACTCGCCGAAGGTATCGATGCCGACAACTGCTGCGCAGCCGTACTTCCACCACAAATCGGTAGAGCCCATTTCGACGGCCACACGAGGCAATCCTGCAGGCAAAATCGCCTTCTTGTAAGCGGCGCTTTGGCGATCGAATGTCGTGGTCGACGGCATCGAGACCACTCGGACGGCGATACCCCGGGCCGCCAACTCGGCCTGTGCTTTCATCGCCAAATCCACTTCAGAACCCGTTGCGATCAAAACAGCCTGGGCCTTTTTCTTCATGCCGACTTCGCTGGGCTCAGCCAAGACATAGGCGCCCTTGCTGATCTCGGACAAATCGCTTTTGGGCAAATAAGGCAGGTTTTGGCGTGACAGCGCCAACACGGTTGGTCTGTCTTTGTTTTGCAAAGCTGTTGCCCACGCGATCGTGGTTTCAGTCGTATCAGCAGGACGCCAGACGTCGACATTCGGGATCAATCGCAAACTCGGCACATGCTCGATGGACTGATGGGTGGGACCATCTTCACCCAGACCAATAGAGTCATGTGTGAATACATGGATCACGCGTTGCTTCATCAATGCTGCCATGCGAATGGCGTTGCGACTGTAGTCACTGAACGTCAAAAACGTGCCGCCGTATGGAATGTAGCCCCCGTGCAATGCCACGCCGTTCATGATGGCGGCCATGCCAAATTCGCGCACACCGTAGTTGATGTGGCGCCCAATCTGGCCAGATGCGTTGCGCACCACGTCGCCCGCGACATCAACGCGAAACGCGGTGGTGGAGGGCGTGTTCGTTAAGTTAGAACCGGTTAAGTCGGCAGAGCCTCCCAACATTTCTGGCAATGCGGCAGTGAAGGCATTCAGCGCCAGCTGAGATGCCTTGCGTGATGCAACTGTTTCATGGGCGCTGTGCGCCGCAATGATTGCATCGAGTGCTATTTGCTGGAAATCTGCAGGCAACTCGCCAGCCATACGGCGCTTCAATTCAGCGGCTTGCACCGGGAATTTTTTCGCATACGCGTCAAATTTCTTCTGCCAAGCGGCTTGCGCCGCTTTGCCGCTGCTCTTGGCGTCCCAGGCTGCATAGACGTCTGCAGGAATTTCAAAGGGACCATGGGGCCACTGGAGCGCCGCTCGAGTCAACGCGATCTCATCGCCACCAAGGGGCTCGCCGTGTGCCTTGGCCGTGCCTGCTCGGTTGGGAGAGCCTTTGCCAATTTCGGTCTTGCACACAATCAGTGTCGGGCGGTCAGCACTGTGCTTGGCGTTGGCAATGGCTCGATCCACAGCTTCAATGTCGTGGCCATCGATTGGACCGATGACTTGCCAGCCGTAAGCTTTGAAACGTGCGGGTGTATCGTCTCCAAACCAAGGCGCCACTTCGCCATCAATAGAAATGCCGTTGTCATCGTACAAGGCCACGAGCTTATTCAGCTTCCAAGCGCCAGCCAAGGCGCAAGCCTCGTGACTGACACCCTCCATCAAACAGCCGTCGCCGAGAAACACATAAGTGTGATGATCGACCACGGCATGGCCTTCCCGGTTGAATTCCGCGGCCAGCATTTTTTCGGCGAGAGCCATACCGACAGCGTTGGTGATGCCTTGCCCCAACGGACCGGTGGTGGTCTCGATGCCAGGCGTGATCCCGACTTCAGGGTGGCCCGGCGTTTTGCTGTGCAACTGGCGGAAGTTCTTCAACTCTTCGATCGGAAGGTCGTAGCCGGTCAAGTGCAGCAGCGCATAAATCAACATGGAACCATGGCCGTTAGACAACACGAACCGGTCCCGGTTGAGCCACCGAGGATCTGACGGGTTGTGCTGGAGGTGCCTGGCCCACAGAGCGACGGCCATATCCGCCATGCCCATGGGAGCACCCGGGTGTCCAGATTTCGCTTGTTGTACAGCATCCATTGCAAGCGCGCGAATGGCATTGGCCATGTGTTGAGGTTGGGGCATATTGAGATCGAAGTTGGGTGGAAATTGGCTTCGACAGCACTGGACTCTGCGGCCGCCGAAGCATTGATTTTAACGGGGAGGCTGACCCCAAACTGATGCACCTCAAATCAGAGAGAATGGGAGGCAATGAACACCTCCGCTTTTTTATTGGCCGCTGGTCGAGGGGAGCGCATGCGCCCCTTGACAGACGTCACGCCCAAGCCCTTGCTTTCGGTGCGCGGCAAGCCATTGATTGACTGGATCTTGGCGCGCCTGGTTGGGGCTCGGGTCGAAGAGGTCTGGATCAACACCGCCTGGCTGGGCGAGCAAATTGAAACCCAAATCACGGGCGAGGCGCCTGTCGGTGGGCAAGGCCCGCTCCGGGTGCATTGGTCACGTGAGGGAGTGGATTTCGGTCATGCGCTCGAGACCGCCGGAGGCATTGCCCGAGCCTTGCCAGAACTGCCTGACGTTTTTTGGGTAAGCGCTGCCGATGTGTGGGCCCCGGACTTTCAATTCCCGTCCGAATGCGTGCAACAATTTCGCCTCAGCCAAGCCTTGGCACACATTTGGCTCGTGCCGAACCCTGATCACAATCCCGGCGGTGATTTTGGGCTCGACGAGCAGGGCTTGGTGCACGATGGACAAAATGGCGGCGCGCGCCTCACGTACTCCACCATCGGGTTGTTTCGCAAGGCGCTTTTTCAAGCACCCTGGCTTGAACTTCCCGGCGGCAATCCTGAAGGTGTGCGGGCTGCCCTGGGCCCTTTGCTGAAGAAAGCCGCCGGGCGGGGGCGAGTGACTGGTGCAATTTACACAGGCGAATGGGTCGATGTCGGCACCCCAGAACGCCTTCTATCACTGAACGAAAGCGACGCATGACTGTTCCCAACGCATCGATTTATCGTGCGCGCCGTCAGGCTGTGGCCAAACAGCTGGGCGCGCAAGATTTGGCCCTCATACCCACGGCGCCAGCGCGGACGCGCAACCGAGACGCCGACTACCCTTACCGTCACGACAGCTATTTTTATTATTTGAGTGGCTTCACGGAACCCGACGCATGGCTGGCTATCCAACCCAATGGACACACCACTTTGTTTTGCCAGCCGAAGGACTTGGAACGGGAAATTTGGGATGGGTACCGCCTCGGGCCAGAAGCGGCGTGCCAGGCACTTGGCGTAGACGCAGCTTTTTCTGTTGCCGATCTAGATCAGCATATGCCTGAGTTGCTGGGCAACCGCCGTCAGGTGTGGTGGCCATTCGCGACGCACGACGGCTTGCACGCGCGCATAGAAGCGTGGCTTCGACTGGTTCGAGGGAAGGCTCGCCAAGGCGTCACCGCGCCGGACGGTCAACGCGATGTGTGCGCTGTGCTTGATGAAATGCGGTTGATCAAAGACGGGCACGAGCTATCCATCATGCGTCGCGCTGGAGAGATCAGCGCGCACGCCCACATCCGTTGCATGCAGCGGTCCGCCCACATGCTTCGCTGCGGGGAGGACGCACGCGAGTACCATTTGGACGCTGAGTTGCTTCATGCTTTCAGAGCGCACGGCGCGGAAGGGCCTGCCTACACGTCAATTGTCGCTGCGGGGGCCAATGCTTGTGTGCTGCATTACCGGGCCGGTAACAGCGCATTGCGGGCAGGCGAACTGGTTCTGATCGATGCAGCCTGCGAGCTTGAAGGCTACGCCAGCGACATCACACGGACTTTCCCCGCCAATGGACGCTTTACCGGCGCGCAAAGAGCAGTCTATGAAGTGGTGTTGGCAGCCCAAGAAGCGGCCATCGCCGAGACAAAAGCTGGCGCCCGATTTGACACGCCCCATGAAGCGGCGGTGCGCGTGTTGGTTCAGGGGATGCTCGACTTGAAGCTGTTGAATGCTGATCACGTCGGCACTGTCGATGATGCCATCGCGAGCAAGTCATACACACGCTTCTACATGCACCGCACGGGGCATTGGCTTGGTATGGATGTTCATGACTGCGGCAACTACATTGACACCAACCAGCCTCAGGACCAGGGGACCCCACTGAGCCGCGTCTTGCAGCCTGGCATGGTGCTGACCATCGAACCTGGGCTTTACATCCGACCCTCAGATGACGTCCCCGAAAGATTTCACAACATTGGCATTCGCATTGAGGACGACGCAACGGTCACTGCCAGTGGCTGCGAGCTGCTGACGCGGGGAGTGCCTGTAGACATTCAGAGCATTGAAGCCTTGATGGCGGAATAGCCAACTTCATGCCGGCTTTGCATCACTTCATGTACAGCTCGTCTACTCCTGCTGCCGGCAGCCAGACCTACAATTGCATTCCCTGACCTGCACCTTAGCAGGTCTTTCCAGTTGGAGACAAATATGGCCTCGTCATCGGATCAAGCACGCCAGCAGCTGCGCCAATCAGCGTTGGAGTACCACGAGTTCCCCACACCCGGCAAAATTTCGGTGACGCCGACCAAACAACTCACAAACCAGCGCGACTTGGCTTTGGCCTACTCCCCGGGAGTCGCAGCACCATGTGAAGAGATTGCGGCCGATCCAGCCGCTGCGTTCAAGTACACCAGCCGCGGTAATTTGGTGGCCGTGATTACCAACGGCACGGCGGTACTGGGTCTGGGTGACATTGGCCCTCTGGCCTCCAAGCCCGTCATGGAGGGGAAAGGGGTTTTGTTCAAAAAGTTTGCGGGCATCGACGTGTTTGATCTCGAGATCAACGAAAAAGATCCTGAAAAGCTGATTGAAATCATCGCCTCATTGGAGCCGACTTTTGGTGGCATCAATTTGGAAGACATCAAAGCACCGGACTGCTTTTTGGTCGAGAGGCGGCTGCGCGAGCGGATGAATATCCCAGTGTTTCATGATGACCAGCATGGCACAGCGATTGTCGTAGGGGCTGCATTCATGAACGGCCTGAAAGTGGTGGGCAAAGACATCAAGCACATCAAGTTGGTCACGTCCGGGGCCGGTGCGGCCGCCTTGGCTTGTCTCAATTTGCTCGTGAAATTGGGTCTTCCGCGGGAAAACATCTGGGTCACTGATTTGGCTGGCGTCGTTTACCAAGGGCGCACCGAGTTGATGGACGAAGACAAAATTCAATTCGCACAGCCCACGAAGGCGCGCACACTAGCCGAAGTGATTGAGGGCGCCGACGTGTTTTTGGGATTGTCTGCAGGAGGCGTGCTGAAACCTGAGATGGTGAAAGCGATGGCTCCCAAGCCACTCATTTTTGCGCTGGCTAACCCCAACCCTGAGATCCTGCCTGAGCAGGTCAAACTCGTGCGCAATGACGCGATCATGGCCACGGGTCGGACGGACTACCCCAACCAGGTGAACAACGTACTGTGCTTCCCCTACATCTTCAGAGGTGCGTTGGATGTGGGTGCGACCACGATCAACGACGCGATGGAGGTTGCGGCGGTACATGCCATCGCGGAATTGGCGCAGGCTGAGCAAAGCGATGTCGTTGCGCGCGCCTATGCCGGCGAGACATTGTCGTTTGGTCCCGAATACTTGATTCCCAAACCTTTTGACCCTCGCCTGATGATGCAGATCGCGCCTGCAGTCGCCCGCGCGGCTCAAGACAGTGGTGTTGCCCTGCGCCCAATCAGCAACTGGGAATCCTACACAGAAAAGCTGCAAGCTTTCGTGTTTGCTGCCGGAACCATCATGAAACCGGTCTACGCGGCTGCCCGCCAGGCTGTAGCCAAGCGCGTGGCCTATGCTGAGGGCGAAGATGAACGCGTATTGCGCGCGGCCCAAGTGGTGGTAGATGAAAAATTGGCGCGCCCGACTCTGATCGGCCGACCCAAGCACATTGAGGAACGCATTCAGCGCTTTGGTCTCCGCCTCAAGGAAGGACAGGACTACGACGTCGTGAATGTTGAAGATGACCACCGGTATGAACAATTCTGGAAGGCCTATCATCAGCGCACCGCTCGCAAGGGCGTCACCGAACAGCTAGCCAAAATCGAAATGCGCCGCCGGCTGACACTGATCGGCGCGATGCTACTGGAGTTTGGGCACGTGGACGGCATGATTTGTGGGACTTGGTCGACCACGCAAGCCCACCTGTCCTACATCGATCCCGTCATTGGGAAACGTTCCAACGCCAACACCTACGCCTGCATGAATGGACTGTTGCTGCCTAACCGGCAAGTCTTCATTGTGGACACCCATGTGAACTACGACCCCACCGCGGCCGAGCTTGCAGAAATCACTATTGCGGCAGCAGAAGAGATTCGCCGCTTTGGGATCACACCCAAAGTCGCGCTCTTGTCCCACTCTAATTTTGGGACCGCCGATACCCCCAGTGCGCTCAAGATGCGAGACACCTTGGCCCTGCTCCACCGATTGGCGCCAAGCCTGCAGGTCGACGGCGAAATGCACGGTGACGTTGCCCTGGATGCCGTTGCGCGAGACCGCTTGATGCCTGACAGCACCTTGAACGGAGAGGCCAACTTGTTGGTCATGCCCAACATCGATGCCGCCAACATCACCTACAACCTTCTGAAAACCGCCGCGGGCGGTGGCATTGCACTGGGGCCTGTCTTGCTGGGCGCGGCCAAACCCGTGCACATCATGACTGCCAGCGCGACAGTTCGGCGCATCGTCAACATGACGGCCTTGACCGTCGCAGACGCCAACGCCAGTCGCTGAGTGCAAGTGTTCGAAAATAAAGGTAGTGAGTGCACGCTCACTACCTCCTATGGAGTCCCATTGATTGGGCTCTGAAATGAGCCCCCCGTAAAAACCCTGCGATGTGCTCTTCAGGCAACTTGCGTTTTTGATCCGGTTGAGGCACACTTACGGGCTTGCTTTTAGGGTTAACCCTGATTTTGCTGCGGCGCAAAACGTTGGTCGCAAATCAGTCAACCCGCCAAGGCCCGCGTACGCCGCACGTTGATCAATGCAGCCACACGGCCAAGACACAGCGATCTGGTTTTACCGAAAGAATCACCTCAAATGGATACCCCGCTCCGCACGGTCAGAAACAACATCGTCCAATCTATTCGCGCGTTTCGCGTGGATCAATTGCAGGGCGCCGCTCAGGCGTTGGGACATCACTTTCTCTATGCCAATGCAGGTCAAGCACAGAACAAGCAAGATGTTCTAGATGCACTGGCCAAACAGTACACGCTGCCTGAAGGCGCCAATAAAAATTTTGACACGCTGTATGACGCCCTCACAAGCACCATACACAAGTCGGGACCTCAAACTGGATTTGTGGTGGTCCTCGAGCACATCCCATCACACTCCAAGTTCGACAAGGAGGCCCGTGAGCAGTTGCTCGATATCTTCCGCGATGCGGCAGATTATTGGTCGGACCGCAAAGTTCCCTTCCGCTGCTTCTACAGCTTTGCGGTGGCTCGCGTGTCTCAGGGCGAACCCATTGTGACGGACAGCAATGAAGAGCCCATGCCCACCGATAAACTGGTCGACGTGAGCCCGATGGCCCTGCGCATGAGCAGCCCATTCAACGCTGGCTACTGGCTGAGCGCTGCGGCGGCGTGATTTTGTTGATAGCCTGTAAAAAAACCGCCATTAGGCGGTTTTTTTATGCGCCGGCTGGTTGTAGCAAATGGCTAACAAACCTCCCGATCAAAGCGGACCATCCACTGCCTGAGCCAAGCGGATGTACTCCTCCACACTCACTTCTTCTGCGCGGCGACGCGGATCAAAATCACCTGAATACCCGCGCGCCAAGAGCCAGGGCTCAAGTGTGTGTCGCAACACCTTTCGACGCTGCGAAAACGCGACCTTGACCAACTCACTCAGTAACGCTGGCTCCACCTGAGGGGGGTGCGCTTTTGGAATCATTCGAACCACTGCACTGTCGACACGGGGAGGGGGGTCAAAGCTCTCAGGCGGGACGAACAAAATGTTTTGCATGTCGTACCGCCACTGCATCATGACCGAGAGACGTCCGTAAGCAGCCGTCGCTGGACGTGCGACCATGCGATCCACAACTTCTTTTTGAAGCATGAAGTGTTGGTCTTGGATACGGCTGACATGGTCCAACAAATGAAACAAGATCGGTGATGAAATGTTGTACGGTAAGTTGCCAACCACGCGCCACTGAGCAACCCCGCTCGCTAAGGCCAGCGCGGAAAAATCGACTGTCAATACGTCAGCACCCACCACGGTCAATTTGGGATTTTGCTGCAAGCGCTTGATTAAATCGCGGTCCAATTCGACCACCGTCAAGTGATCGACATGCGCCAGCAGCGGCACTGTCAATGCCCCTAAGCCAGGACCAATTTCAATGAGGTGTTCGGGTCTTTGTGGTGCGATCGATGCAATGATTTCTGAGACCAAGCCTTCGTCACACAAAAAATGTTGTCCGAACCGTTTGCGCGCAACGTGTTGCGCACCATATCCCGCTCGCGGCGTCACCGGGCGTCCATCCTGCGGACATACGCGGCTGCTCTTACCTCGCGCACCCAAGCCGCAATCCATTCTGCGCCTTGCTCGGCGCGCATTTGTTTCTTGGCCCATTCCTGCAGCGCCACTTCATCCATGAGGCTTTGCCGGCGTTCAAGCACTTGGACCAAATGCACCCCAAATCTGGTGACCAGCGGTTCCGCTATGGCGCCATCTCTCAACGCATCCACGGCTGCCTCAAACTCTGGAACGAAGTAACCTGCGCTAGCCCAACCCAAATCCCCTCCGATCGCAGCGGAACCATCTTGGCTGTGCTTTTTTGCGAGCTCAGCAAAGTCCGCGCGTCCCGCAAGGATGTCTGCTCGCCATTTGCGCAGTTGGTCTATCGCCGCTTGTCGTTCAGCCATCGTCCGTACACGCAGCAAAATATGGCGCGCATGTACCTGGGGTTCCGCAACGGTGAGCCTCGATGCCTCTCGCTGAAGCACTTTGAGTATGTGGTAACCCGCGCCGCTTTGGACCGGCTCACTCACATAACCGATGGGGCGGCCTTGAGTGGCCTGAACAAACAAAGGGGGATACTCTGTCTCGGGCTTGAGGCCAACGGCCTCCCCCCGGTGAGCACTTGGAAGCCCACGCAAACCAGCACCCAATGCTGCAAAGTCTTCCCCCGCGCGGGCGCGCTCGACCAAGCGCTGAGCTTGTAAACGGGTAGCGCTGCGCTCATCGGCGGAGGCGCTCTCGGCAACAGGCACCAGAATGTGTGCCAAGTTAAGCACCGCTGGGAACCGCTGGGCATTGCGCTGGACATAGTCCTGCACAGCGCCTGGCGTGATCTTGACGCGCTCGTTCACGATGCGCTCTTTGGCTTGTTCGATGAGCAATTGATCCCGCAAGTTGGCGCGAAATCCTATGAGGTTGACCCCTTGTCGCTGCATCTGTTGTTGAAAAACGGACAACTCAAGTCCGTTTTGAGCAGCAATGCGCTGCTCGGCTTGATCCACTTCACTCTCACTCACCCGCACCCCCATATCGAGCGCTGCTTGGACTTGAGCTCGCTCGACAACCAGCGCCTCCAACACTTGCTCGTCCAGATCGGCTGGCAATTGGCGGTTGGCGTTTTGTTGCTGGACCTGCGCTAACCGTTCATCCCACTGCCTCTGCGTGATCACTTGCATGCCCACCACCACGACCACACGATCGACTGTGACGGGCGAAGCCAACGCGGGCGCCAAACCTAGGAGAGTGGCCAAACAACTCAATACAAAATTTCGAAGGCTGGTGTGCATGGGTTTATTCATAGTTTGCAAAGCGGCTTACAGGCACGGTTTGTTGCCTCAAAGCGGAGTAGTCTGGAATATTGTCACGCAATGTCGCGATCGAGCCTGAGCCCAGGCTACCGAATCCTGACAGCTCAAGCTGAAAGAACAGCCGATGGGTAGCCGAGCTTGCGCTGTCTTGTGTGCGCTCAATCGCAACGCGTCCGACCCAGCAACCCGCATCGTACTCAGCTCCTAGCAAAAGATTCACCATTCGGCGATCTTTCACACTGTAGTTTGTTCGCCCCACAGAGTACCAAGCCGCCTGACCAAGATTACTCGGGCTGGCAGCTTTTCCAAGCAACGGGTATTGCCAACTCAAATCAATCAGCTCACTCGAATCGCGTTGAAAGGTGTACGACACCTGAACATGTTGAGCTGCACCTGCGTGATAACGCAACGAGGCAGTTGAGCGCCGCAAGACCCGCTCAGTATCGTCGTATTGCGCAAAACCGCGCGCGGTCCACCGGTCACTTTCACTCCAAGTACCCCCCAATAGCCAGTCGCTCAAGCCTGCAGCCGCAGGTTGTCCATCCGTCAGCGTCACGACCATGGCCTTGCGGCGAATTTTCTGTGCTGCACTGACTGAAAGCCATTCGCGCCCAGAGGCCCGCAACCAACGGCTTGTCGCGCCAAGGGTCAACGATTGGTTGTCAGCCACTCTGTCGTTACCCGAATATTCGAGAGGCGAAAAAATGCTTGAAAAATTAAAATCTTTCAACGCTGCGTCGTACACCGGGAGCCCACTCTGAAGCACCGTCGGTGTGTATGCAAACAAGGCGCGCGGCTCCAGTGTTTGCAATGCGCCACCGCTCAAGTCCCGCTCAAAAACGAGGCCTGCATCCACACTTGCGGTTGGGACAGAAAGGCTGATCCGCCGGGCTTGCCCCCACTCGCCAGCGCGACCTGTTGGCCGCTCGAGAGCGTAATGGCGACCCTGCAGGCGCAAAGCAGGTTCAACAAAACCTGAGTTGGTGTTCCAACGCCTGCTGACAGAGGCTTCGCCCAACCAGCGCTGGCCATTTTCAACCACCGTGCTGTCAGTATTGAACCGGGTCAGCTCTGAACTGAATGCCATGGTCCAGTCCGACAACCAATGCGGTTGCCAAGACCATTTCAACTCTGGGAGACGGTCGTAGGCCGGTGTGATTTGATCCGGCTCTTGCAAGGTTTGCCACTGATAAGCACCGGCGCTGAACTGCCAGTTTTCGGCTCCTGTGCTCGCAACGAATGTCGTGGGGAGTTGTCGAGTAGAGAGCGTGTTGATGGCTGACGGAAAATCACGCCAATAGTTGTCATCGCTCACTTGATTGGCATCCAGTGAGAAACGCCAGAGCCGGTCGCTGATGCGAACGTCTTGGCTGTGCTGCCAACTGCCCCCTAGGCGTGAACTGCCGCGCAAACGGTCTTCGGGCATGTAATCCAAGCGAATCTGACCGCTGCCCTCTGACCACAAGTAGCGTGTTTCAGCCCCCATATTCAGTCCTCGCTTGGACAAATAGTTGGGGTAGAGCGTGGCGTCATAATTGGGCGCGAGATTAAAGTAATACGGCGTCGTGACCTCCACGCCGCTGACATCGCTCAAAGAAAGCGTCGGAGTCAGCCAGCCACTCATGCGCTCCTCAGTCAGAGGGAATTGCAACCAAGGACTTGCCAATATGGGAAGGTCTTTGAATCGCACAACGGCGCTATACGCGGTGCCAACTTGCTGAGCGCGATCGAACGATACGGAGCTGGCATTCAGAACCCAGTCAGGCCGCCAATCCTCAGCATCAGGGCGGGGGCAGGTCGAATACCGAACGGTCTGCGCTTCACTTTGATTGGGTCCTTGAAACACCATGCGCTTCGCATCCCCTCTTGCGCCCGAGCCCAGTTCGTAGCGCAGCGCATCGAAAACGCCCTCTTTGCTGTCCAGGTTGACATCCAGCTTTGTGCCGCTATAGCGGTCTTCGCCTTCCAAGACGCGCACGTCTCCTTGCGCCAGCAATTGTTGGGTTTTACTATCGTGATCAATTTGGTCGGCTTGGACAATCAATCCTAGGCGGCGGAGCTCCGCGCTGCCCTTAATCACCACGGCATCTTCTGAGATGCGTTCAATGCTTTGCCCGGACACGTGCACCGGCAAAGCTTCTCCTTGTTGGGGCAAAACCTCCCTGACCTTGGTGTTCCACTCCCAGCCCGTTGTTTGCCCCATGGCAGGCAGCGCAACACCCAGGACAAAGGCAACACACACACCAGCCAGTCGAGGCAGAGACTGCCGACCAATTAATCCAACTTGCTTCAATTTTGATCCATCTGAACGGCAGGACCTATCGCCCCGGTCACCTCTAAAATGAACGTCCATTATCCTACGCTGGCCAGCTTCATACACTCGCCAAAATAAATCGATCCATGTCACCAGTTATTTGGACAGACCCCCAGCGGGAACAAGCCTTTCAACCCTGGTTTGAGGAGGTATGCGCCCAACATGCGCTCAACCCCACGTCACTGCGGCTTGCCAGCGCCGATGCCAGCTTCCGCCGTTATTTGCGCGTGACCCGCCTCGACGACTCAAGCGATTTGATTGTCATGGATTCCCCCCCGGATTTAGAGCGCAACGATGCCTTCATTCAGGTTCAAGCCCTGATGGCACGCGCTGAAGTGCGTGTGCCTGATATTCTGGCTCACGCACCTGGTTTGGGGTTTCTGCTCCTAAGTGACTTGGGGTCTAAAACACTGCTTCAGTCACTGCCCATGGCCGAGCCAGAGCTGCATCGCCATTTGATGGAGGCGCTCGATACACTGGTTCGCTGGCAGGCCGCAACTCAACCCGGCGCCCTGCCCAACTACGATGCAGCGGTGATGTTAAGAGAGCTGGAACTGTTCCCTGAGTGGTACGTCGCCAGGCACCATGAACACACGCTCACGACCCAAGAGCGAGCGATGCTTGATCAGGTGTTTGGCCTGATTGTAAGCCGCTGTACCGCTGGGCCACAAGTATTCGTTCACAGGGACTTTATGGCGCGCAATCTGTTGTTGAGCGCAGACGGACAACTGGGGGTTGTGGACTTTCAGGACGCCTTGATTGGCCCCACGACCTACGACATTGCGAGCTTGCTGAGAGACGCATTTCATGAGTGGGATGATGAACTGCTGATGGATCTTGCAATTCGCTACTGGGAAAGGGTGCGCCGCCAGGCTTGGTTTCAGTTCGAAGATTGGGGTCAAGATTTCGGTTCTTTTTTCAAGGCCGTCGAGTGGATGGGTTTGCAACGACACCTAAAAATCCTAGGCATTTTCGCGCGCCTCACGCTGCGCGACAACAAACCTCAGTATCTGGCAGATGCGCCGCGCTTTGTGACTTACGTGCACAACACCTGCGCGCGATATCGAGAGTTCAAACCGCTTCTGCGCTTCATTGATTCCCTCGAAGGGCTTGATGCGGCGACAGGTTTTGCGTACGGACGGACGTGAACGATGGGGCCTCGCATCTTCAGTCAGCAGCCCTTAGGAGAGGGCCTAGAACTTGAGCTAGATGACAAAGCAGCCAAACACATTCAGGTGTTGAGGATGCAACCGTCGCAAGCCCTCACTTTGTTTGATGGTCAGGGCGGTCAGTTTGAGGCGCATGTTGTCGCGATGCACAAGGCGGGAGTGCGTGTTTTGGTTGGTACACACCAGCCTGTTGAGCGCGAGCCATCACACGCTGTGCACTTGGTTGTCGGGATGCCTGCCAACGAACGCATGGACTGGCTCGTTGAGAAGGCCACTGAGTTAGGTGTAGCGAGCATCACACCACTTCACACTGAGCGGACCGTCGTTCGACTGAAAGAGGACCGTGCAGCCAAACGGCGTGAGCACTGGCAATCGATCACCATATCCGCTTGTGAACAGAGTGGCCGCAATCGGGTACCCGTGATTCAGCCTGTCCAAAATCTCGCCGCGTGGTTGGCACACCGCGACGCTTGGGATGCCCAGGCGACCTATCGCGTCCTCAGCTTTCATGGTGAGCCGCTGATGGCAGCGTTGGCGTCGCCGCAAGTGCCCACGGGCAATCATGCCACCTACATCCTGGTGGGGCCTGAGGGTGGACTTTCGCCCGCAGAAGAAGCCTTGGCCGTTGACCACGGCATGATCGCGACCTCTTTGGGTGACCGCGTCTTGCGGGCCGAAACGGCAGCATTGACGGCGCTAGCCTGTGCGACATACGGGCTAGGGTATTCACGCTAATATCTAAGTTTCGTCTACAGGTGACCCAATATGAACGCCAACCTATGGCTCTTGGCCACAGCTCAGTCGCTTTTTCTCATCAACAACGCGGTTTTCATCGCGATCAATGGCTTGGTAGGTTTGAGCATTGCGCCCGTCGGATGGATGGCGACCCTGCCAGTCATGGGGTACGTCGTGGGGGGAGCGCTCAGTACCTCGTTGGTCTCTAAGGCGCAGTCGCGTTGGGGTCGGAAGTGGGCGTTTCAAAGCGGTCTTTTGGTTGCGCTTGCATCTGCGTTGCTGTGTGCTTGGGCTGTCATGACACACCAATTTGCGTGGCTGGTCGTCGGCACGGTCGTCGCTGGTTATTACAACGCCAACGCCCAGCTCTACCGCTTTGCGGCGGCTGAGCTTGCGGCACCCGGCTTCAAAGAAAAAGCAGTGTCCTTGGTGTTGGCTGCTGGTATCGCTGGCGGCGTGTTCGGCCCCGCGATGGCCTCTTACACACGGGAAATGACGGAAACCCCTTATGTCGGAGCGTACATCGCCTTGGCGCTAGTTGCGGTCATTGGCGCGATCGTGATGGCTTTCATTCAGTTCCCGCAAGTGCCGGCTGCCACTCAAAAGGGCGGTGGCGGTCGCCCAATGCGGGAAATCATGCGCCAGCCCATCTTTATCGTTGCGACGACCTCTGCCGCCCTCAGCTATGGTGTCATGAACCTGTTGATGGCAGCCACGCCCTTGGCCATGCAAACGTGTGGGATGCCCTTTGCCCAGACAGCCATCGTGCTCGAATGGCACATTATTGGCATGTTCGCGCCTGGGTTTATCACCGGGCACTTGATCAAGCGGTATGGCGCACTCCAAATCATGGCCGTCGGCGTATTGCTGAATTTGATCTGCGTCGTTGTCGCACTCAGCGGGACGGACTTAAGCCAATTCATCATTGCCTTGTTCACTCTTGGCGTCGGATGGAACTTTGTCTTCACCGGCAGCACGACCTTGTCATTGCAAGCCTACGAGCCGGCAGAAAAAGATCGCGCACAGGGTGCCATCAACTTTTTCGTTTTCGCCACCATGGCGGTGACATCGTTTGCATCGGGGGCGCTGGTGACGACACAAGGCTGGACGCTCCTGAACTTGGGATCATTGGTACCCATCGCCGCAATGGGCTTTGGGATTTACTGGCTTTGGCGCCACCCCAGCCAACAGCGTGCACGCGCGGCTGACTGATCGATATGTTCTAGAGCCTGAGTCGAGCGTCATGCGCGTGATGCAAGCGCTCACTCTCTCGCGGTTTCAGATTGGCAAACGGTTGTGAATATCAATGCAGGGGGATCACCCAAGTCTCCCGTCGGCACGCCGCTCGATCAAGGCGGGGTTGACTGACACCCCCTGCCATCTCAACGGGCGCCAGGGCGCTGGGTGCACTCTTGGAAAACCCGTGCTCGACACTCAGCACATGCGGCGCCGTTTAATCGAGGGACGATGTTCGCGATGGCGCTGAATTTGTCCTCAAAGATGTGGTCAGCACCGAGCTCATCCACAAACCCGATGCGCTTCCACATGTCCAGTACCTCGGGACGAGGTCTGTGAAAATACAAGTCGCCACCCAAGGCGCGGCGCTCGCGCAACTCGCGCTGCCACAACTGAGCACCAGCGTAATCGATGAAGTTCATGCTCTTGGCCATCACCAACAAATGGCCCGCGGCACCCGGCGCCTGCCTCAGCTGCAACAGGCGCTCTGCCACATGGGGCGTAGCGCCAAAGTAAACCTCACCTTCCATGCGCAACAGCTTCAGCTGCGGGCACTCCGGCAACACCCCTTCACCCTGATCTACGACCACGAATTTTCTCGGCTCTTGCGGCTTATTGAACCCCATGCTCCGCATGGCAGGCTTGGCCGTGCGCAATAGAAACGCAAACAAGCTCAGCAAAGTCCCCAACAGAATGGCGACCTCCATGCGCAGGGCAATGGTCGCAACGGCGGTCACCGCAGCAATGACAAAGTCCCGGCGATGCAAGCGCCACAATCCCGCCCACTGGCTCCAGCCCATCAAGCTCCAGGCAACCAGCAAAAGCAATCCTGCGATCGCCGCCATCGGTATTTGCGCCAGCCACGGCGTCACCACCCCCACCAGCAACAGCATGAAGATGGCAGAGAACACAGCGGCCAAAGGCGTGCGTGCTCCCGCCTCATAGTTCGGAACGGAGCGGTTCAATGACCCACACGACACATACGACGAGAAGCAAGCGCCAACCATGTTGGACAAGCCTTGACCAATGAACTCGCGGTTAGGGTCGATTGCTTGACCAGACCTTTCGGCCAAAGCCTTTGCGATCGAGACGGTTTGACCTAGCGCGACAAGTGTCAGCGCAAACGCCACCCCCAACAACTCCGACGCCTGCCGCCAGTCCAGTTGCGGCCAAGCCAGCTGGGGCCAAGGAGACGGGATGTTACCCACCAGCTGCAGCGATTGGCCATGCGGCCAACCGATTGACCACAAGCTTCCAATCATTAAACCAATCAGCATATGGGGGCTGCGCGGCAACCATCGCTTAACTAGCAGCGCGCTGGCAACTGTCAAAGATGCCACCACAACCGCTGACCACTGCGTCAAGTTCCAAGCGGACTGAACACTTTCGATCAGCGCCGCAGCGCCCGGTAGGTCGGTCGGGCTCAGCCCCATGATGTCAGGCAGCGCGTGTACGCCGATGAGGCACGCTGCGCCCGTGGTAAAGCCAAACAAGGCGACAGGAGAAATAAAATTAGCCATGGCACCCAAGCGGAAGGCGCCAATCAACCACTGCATCACGCCCACCATGAGGGTGGCTGCCAATACCAGCTGAATATAGTCAGGCGAACCCGCCGCGGCCATGGGCGACAACATGGTCAAAATGGCCAAAGAGATGGCATTGGTCGGGCCCGAGGTGACGTGCCAACTTGATCCTGCCAGCGCAGCGACGATGGTTGGCACCACCGAGGTGTAGACGCCGTACTCAATCGGCAACCCAGCCAAGGCCGCAAAGGCGATGCCCTGCGGCAATGAAAGCACCATCCCCAACAAACCCGCTACTGCATCAGCGCGCAATTGCTGTGGTCCAAGCTTGGTCGCCCACGGCCACCACCGAATCCAAAAGGACTGATGGGGCGCCGAATGAACTCCGCTCATATCAGCGCTGTATTTGAAATACCGCGGTGCTGGCCATGCCATTGGGCCAATGGCGGACCATCTCATCGCCATTCAAGCCAAAGCCGTCAATGATACTGAGGCCCATGCCTCGTGCCAGCAACTCAAAGTCTGCAAACGTGCCCACACGAATATTCGGGGTGTTGTACCACTGGTAGGGCAGCCGCTTGGTCACCGGCATACGCCCTCTCAGTACAGCCAATCGGTTGGGCCAATGGGCGAAGTTCGGAAAAGCAATGATGCCCATTCGTCCGACGCGGACCGTTTCGCGCAGCATGGTCTCGGCGTTGCGAAGATGTTGCAACGTGTCGATCTGCAAGACGACATCGAAGGCGTCGTTTTCGAACAAATTGAGTCCGTCTTCCAGATTGAGCTGCAAGACATGCACGCCACGCTTGGCACAAGCCAATACCTTCTCATCGCTGATTTCAACCCCATAGCCGGTACATCTCCGGTGGCGTGCCAAGTAGGCCATAAGCTCACCATCACCACAGCCCAAATCTAAGACCCTGGCCCCCATGGGCACCCGTTCTGCGATGGCTTGGTAAAGGGTATTCGCAATCATGCTGCAACCTTTTGGTCAAAGTAGGCTCGCACCAATTGGTGATAGCGCGGATCATCCAAGAGAAAGGCATCATGCCCATGAGGCGCATCAATTTCCGCGTACGTTACATCTTTGGCGTTGTCGACAAGAGCCTTCACAATCTCGCGACTGCGTGCTGGCGAAAAGCGCCAATCGGTTGAAAAACTCACCACCAGAAAACTCGCATTCGCCTTCGCCAAAGCGTCACTCAAGCGCCCGCCATAGCCTTGCGCAGGATCGAAATAATCCAAAGCACGTGTAATCAACAAATAGGTGTTGGCATCAAAGTACTCGGCAAACTTGTCGCCTTGATAGCGCAAGTAACTCTCAATTTGAAATTCAACGTCTTGCGTTGAGAAAAAATACGCCAGCCGCTGCTCATCTATCGGTGCCTCTGGAGACTGTCTTAACGCGCGACCAAACTTTTCGTTCATCACGTCGTCACTGAGGTAGGTGATATGACCAATCATGCGCGCAATGCGTAGCCCGCGGCGGGGGAGCGTGCCGTGATGGCGGTAGTGCCCCTCGTGAAACTCTGGGTCGGTGACGATCGCCCGACGGGCCACTTCATTGAAAGCAATGTTTTCTGCTGTCAAGTTTGGCGCGCTGGCGATGACCACCGCGTTGCGAACCCGTTGGGGATACTGCAATGACCAAGACAAGGCTTGCATACCGCCGAGGCTGCCCCCCATCACTGCAGCCAACTGATCGATACCAAGGGCATCCAACAGCATTGCTTGCGCTGTGACCCAATCCTCGACCGTCACAACTGGGAACTCTGCACCCCAAATTTCTCCGGTGTCTGGGTTGACCGTGGTGGGCCCACTCGATCCAAAGCACGACCCCAAGTTGTTGACCCCAATGACAAACCACCGGTTGGTGTCCACCGCCTTATCCGGTCCGACCATGCTGTCCCACCAGCCCTCACTCTTGGGTAGGGCCTGGCCTTGCTCGTTCACGTACACGCCGGCCACATGGTGAGAAGCGTTCAATGCATGACAAATCAGCACCGCATTGCTCCGGTCCGCATTGAGCTCGCCATAGGTTTCATAGGCCAAGCTGAAACGCGAAAGCGTGCGACCACAAGCCAACTGAATGGGCTGCTCGAAATCCATCGACTGTGGGGTCGCAATCATCATGTAATGGTCATCAAAAACAGGCTAAGACCCATGCAACGGGCGGGCAGAACAGTGCTTGAAGGGCTGCTGATTCCGTGCTGGAGCAGTATATCAATTGGGAAAATCAACGCGGCGGCACCAAATGGGCGCGATGTTTGCTTGAAGTGGTGCACTCTGTGCAAGCACGCACCGCATCGGTGAATGCGGTGGCGTGCTTGCACCTTTTTTGAACATTTAACCGTATGAACACAATGGATGCACTAAAACAGGGCGTAGATGCCTTTTTCATTTTGATGGGCGGCATCATGGTTTTGGCCATGCACGCAGGCTTCGCGTTCTTGGAATTGGGTACGGTGCGCCGCAAAAACCAAGTGAATGCGCTGGTCAAGATTTTGGTTGATTTCTCCGTTTCGACGCTGGTGTACTTCTCGGTCGGCTACGCAGTGGCTTACGGCACACACTTTTTTGTCAACGCCGAAGTCCTCGCCCAATCCAACGGCTACGACTTGGTGAAATTTTTCTTCTTGTTGACCTTCGCGGCCGCTATCCCAGCGATCATCTCCGGGGGCATTGCTGAGCGCGCACGGTTTGGTCCTCAGCTCATCGCGACCGCGGTCATCGTCGGGTTCATTTATCCGTTGTTCGAGGGCGTGGTCTGGAACGGCAACTTGGGCATTCAAAGCTGGATCGAGGCCGCTTTTGGTGCTGCGTTCCACGACTTTGCCGGCTCTGTCGTTGTGCATGCCGTTGGCGGGTGGATTGCGCTACCAGCTGTCGTCCTTTTGGGCGCGCGCTACAACCGCTACCGCAAAGACGGTTCTTTGTCTGCCCATCCACCCTCGAGCATTCCCTTTTTGGCGTTGGGCGCCTGGGTCTTGTGCGTTGGCTGGTTCGGATTTAACGTCATGAGCGCCCAAACCGTTGACAAGATTTCAGGTTTGGTAGCCGTGAACTCTTTGCTGGCGATGGTCGGCGGCACGATCGCGGCATTGATCGCTGGTCGCAATGACCCAGGCTTTGTTCACAACGGTCCGTTGGCAGGCTTGGTCGCCGTGTGTGCTGGCTCTGACATCATGCACCCCTTCGGCGCTCTGGTGACAGGCGCAGTGGCTGGCTTGCTGTTTGTCTGGTTGTTCACGCTGGTACAAAACCGCTGGCGCATTGACGATGTGCTGGGCGTGTGGCCGCTACACGGCTTGTGCGGCACCTGGGGTGGCATCGCTGCCGGCATATTTGGTCAACAAGCGCTGGGCGGGCTCGGTGGAGTGACCTTTTCAGCACAGTTGGTTGGGACCTTGATGGGCGTGGGCTGGGCCTTGCTCGGGGGCTGGCTCGTCTACGGCTTACTGAAAATGTTTGTCGGCCTGAGGCTGGACCCAGAGCAAGAGTACCAGGGCGCAGACCTCACGATCCATCAAATTTCCGCGTCACCTGAGCATGAAACAAGCTGGTAAGCACTAGACCCCGCCGTGCTCGCATCGGGGCCTAACATCCAGACTGCGTCTGCAAAACACAACAAAAACAGCCTGCGGGGCTCAGCTGCAGGCTTTTTTTGTGCCCTAAATATCCATACCTCCCTTTTTTTCAGTCGTTCCTCCATAATGTGAAAACGTGTGATGGATGGCACGCCATGCTTGCACGGGCGGTGATTGGATTTTTGCGCGGGCCCTTTGGATTTCGAGGCTGGACTCCCTTCGCTGAAGTGATGTATTTTTTTCGAGGAGTCCCTTCATGGGCAACAAACTGTATGTCGGCAACCTGCCTTACTCGGTGCGCGACGACGATCTGAATCAAGCTTTTTCTGAATTCGGTCAAGTGACCAGCGCCAAAGTCATGATGGAACGTGACACTGGCCGCTCCAAGGGCTTCGGCTTTGTGGAGATGGGCAGCGACGCTGAAGCTCAATCCGCCATCGAAGGCATGAACGGCCACGACATGGGCGGTCGTGCCTTGGTGGTGAACGAAGCCCGCCCCATGACCCCCCGTCCCCCCCGCACTGGCGGCTTCGGTGGTCCTCGTGGCGGTGACCGTGGCGGCTTTGGTGGCGACCGCGGTGATCGCGGCGGCTTCGGCGGCGGCGACCGCGGTGACGGCGGCTTCCGCAGCCCTTATGGTGGTGGCAATCGTCGAGGTGGTGGCAACAGCTACTGACTCACTGCAGCACCCACAGCAAAAAACCCAGCATAACCTGCTGGGTTTTTTTATGCCCACAGCTCAATCGCCGCGCGGCTTGCGCGGCTGTTTTGCCAGCGCTTTATCAAGCCAAGACGCTGGCAGCCATTTCAAAATCCAGGCCGCCACCGCCATCGGCCATGGGATGACCACGAACGCTTGGCCGCGCTCTATCGCTCGCACCGCCCGTTGTGCAAACACGTCGGCATCCATCAGGAACGGCATCGGAAAGGGGTTGTTCTTCGTCAGCGGCGTATCGATGTAACCAGGCAAAATTACCGTGACCCGAACCCCACTGCCACGGACATCAGCGCGCAAACTCTCGCACATGGCCGTGCATGCTGCCTTGCTAGAGCTGTACGCGGCATGGCCAGGCAACCCTCTCACCCCGGCCACACTCGATATGCCAACCAAGCGCCCTGATCCGCGCTCGCGCATCAGGGATACAAAAGGCCCAAGCGTGTGAGCGACGCCAAGCACGTTGGTGCGCCAAGTTTGTTCTAACACGCTCCAGTCCTCCGGACGCTCAATCATGACGCCGCGACTGACGCCTGCATTGGCAATGACCACATCCGGCACGCCTTGTGATGCAAGACACTGCGCCACAACTTGCTGCATGGCTTGTGCATCGGTCACGTCTGTTTCGTAAATCTGCAGCACATCTTCTGACAGACCGGCTTCTTGAATGGCCCTCTGCAATTTGCGTCGATCCCGAACCGCCAAGGCCAAACGATAGCCCTTGGCCGCATAAGCCTGCGCCAAAGCCCAACCAATGCCGCTGGAAGCCCCCGTGATGAAAACCAGCGGGCTCATGACGCTTTGGCGGATGGACCGCTTTGTTGCCACTGCACCCTGCCTTGAAGCTTCAAGAGGCCATTGGCTTCGTCGTAATGCATCGTGTCGCCCCTCAAGCGTTGATTGCCGTAAATCAACGTCACGGGTTGCTCAGAAATGAGTACCGAGCGATCCGAGTCAATGAGCAGCTCTTCACCTAAAAATGTCATGGTTGACGGTGATGCACCACTGGAAGAAACGACCTTTTGCACGCGCGCATTGCCCACCAATTTGAAGACAGTTTGCGCACCATTGACCCACATCTGTTTCGATTGTGCAGCGACGGTTGCGGGGCGCGCTTTGTCCCCCCTATAGGAAACCATATCGGCTTGCGCAACCAACAAAGAGTCGTCCGCAGGGTGGTGCCACGCTTGCGTGCCTTTGATCCAGGCGCTCAGATCTCCCATCTTGTTGTAAGTGCGTGCGGTGAATCGCTCAATCACCATGTCAGGCTCTGACGAGACCGGCAGTTGGACTCTCGCTGGCTGGCTCGTACCCGATGTTCTGACCAACCAAAAAGACCAGGCCGCCAACGCCCCCATGATGAGAACCGGCAGCAAAGTCCAAAATACCTCGGCACGCCAAGGATTCGGTTGCTGAGACGGCATCAGCGCGCTGCCTCTTGCAGCAGGCGCCTGTAGTGGCCACTGGCCATCACAAGCAGGTCGCACAACTCTCGTACGGCGCCATGACCCGGCAATGCTTGTGGCGTCCAGTGCGCCAACGCGAGGCACTCAGCGTGACCCGTTTGGGGCACACAGGCCAACGCCGCCCGGCTCAGCATCGGCAAGTCTGGCCAATCATCCCCCATCGCTGCTGCAGCAGTCCACTCCAGCCCAAGCGTATCCAGAATCAATTGTGCTGCTGGCAGCTTATCCTCCGTTCCAAAAACGGCATGGGTAACACCCAAGGCCTTGAGGCGCGCACGCAACGCCCCACTGTCTCGACCGGTCACCACCGCGGGAGTGATGCCTGCAGCCTGCAACAATTTGATCCCGTGTCCATCCAGTGTGTTGAATCGTTTGAGCACTTCGCCTTCATCACTGAAGAACAGGCCACCATCCGTCAACACTCCGTCCACATCGAAGAACACCACCTTGATGGCCTGTGCCCGCAGCAAAAGCTGGGGTTCAAACTGCAGTTGGGGGAGCACGGATCGCACCATCAAATCACCTTAGCTCTCATCAAGTCATGGGTGTTCAGTGCACCCACCAGACAACCTTGCTCATCGACGACCAAAACACTGGTGATAGCGGAGGTCTCCATCATCTCCGCAGCCTGTGCCGCCAAGGCATTGGCGCGGATCGTTCGAGGGTTGGCGTGCATCACGTCACGAGCGACGACTTGACGCAAGTCGACTCCGCGCTCAATGAGTCGCCGCAAATCCCCATCGGTAAAGATACCCAACACCTTTTGTGACTCGCCGACGATGGCCGCCACGCCCAGGCCTTTGGCGCTCATCTCTTGCATCAACCGGCCAAAACTGTCGTTCGGCCCGACCATTGGCAAAGCCTCGCCCTTGCGCATCAAATCTTCGACATGCGTCAGCAAGCGGCGGCCCAAAGCTCCGCCTGGATGGCTTCGGGCGAAGTCCTCAGGTCTAAATCCGCGCGCGTCTAACAAAGCCATGGCCAGGGCGTCACCCAAGGCCACTTGCACCGTGGTGCTTGCAGTTGGCGCCAAGTTGTGAGGGCATGCTTCTTTTTCGACGCCACTGTTCAACACAAAGTCGGCATGCCGCGCCAAACTAGAATCGATTCGGCCGGTCATACCGACCAAAACGGCACCAAGACGCTTGATGAAAGGCAGGACGGCATTGAGCTCCTCGCTCTCTCCACTGTTGCTGATCGCGAGCACCACATCTTGTGCGGTGATCATGCCCAAATCACCATGGCTGGCTTCACCAGGGTGGACAAAAAACGCAGGGGTTCCCGTTGACGCGAGTGTTGCGGCGATCTTGGTTCCGATGTGGCCACTCTTGCCCATTCCCATGACGATCACGCGACCCGAGGTCCGAAGAATAGCTTGCACGATCTGCACAAATACACCATCCAGTCGGTCGTGCAGGGCTGCAACCGCTTGCGCCTCAATATCCAATGTCGCCTTGGCCACGGCGAGGATTTGCGCCGGATTCTGTGTGTGCGTCGTGCTCATATCTTCCATTATCACTCTGCACGCCATTCATTTGTTTGTTGTCGGCGTTAACATTCAAGCATGAATGCCTTCGATCTGACCCTGCTCTATTTGCTCACTGCGGTGTTGGGCGTGGTGGCCTGTCGATTGGCAAAACTCCCTCCTATTTTGGGCTATCTCTTGGTAGGCGTCATCATCGGGCCAAACACACTGGGGCTCGCACAGGACAACCCAGGGATTCGTTACTTGGCTGAGTTTGGCGTCGTGTTTCTGATGTTTGTGATCGGGCTTGAATTCAGTTTGTCCAAGCTCAAGACCATGGGGAAATTTGTCTTTGGACTTGGCACCGCGCAAGTCATCCTCACCATGACGTTGACAGCGCTGGGCTCGATGACTCTTGCTCTGCTCATTCCAACTTGGTGGAACCTGGGTTGGCAAACTGCGTTGGCGCTGGGGGGCGTCATGGCCATGAGCTCGACCGCCATTGTCATCAAGGTCACAGCTGAGCGCGCTGAATTGGAAACAGAACACGGCAAACGCGTGGTCGGAATTTTGCTGTTTCAAGATTTGGCTGTGGTCCCTCTTTTGATTTTGATACCCGCCCTAGGTTCTGCGCCGGATGCACTTGCTTGGGCGATCAGCTTGGCCGTGCTCAAGGCCGCTGCACTGCTGCTGCTCTTGCTCACTGGCGGTCAGCGCGTGTTGCGCTGGTGGCTGCGCTTGGTGGTCAAAAGAAAGAGTGAAGAGTTGTTCATGCTCAATCTCTTGTTGATCACCCTAGGGCTAGCTTGGTTGACTGAACATGCAGGCTTATCGCTGGCTCTGGGTGCGTTCGTGGCCGGCATGCTGATCTCTGAAACAGAGTTCAAACACCAAGTGGAGACCGACATCAAGCCATTTCACGATGTCTTGCTCGGTTTGTTCTTCATCACGATTGGGATGCTGCTGGATTGGCGCATCGTTTGGGATCGATGGCCGTTGGTGTTGCTGCTACTGGCGTTTTCAGTGTCCTTTAAATTGGGGCTGATCACCGGCCTCACCCGCTTGTTTGGTGCGCCGCTTGGAACGTCGATGCGTGTCGGTTTGTATCTGGCGCAAGGGGGAGAGTTCGGCTTTGTGCTGTTGACGTTGGCAGCAGAGCAGTCATTGGTTCCTCCTGCACTTTTGAACCCGATTTTGGCTTCCATGGTGATTTCCATGATCGCGACGCCATTCATCATCCAATACAGCAATGGAGTGGTGACCCGATTCGCTGGCAGCGATTGGCTACTGCAGTCACTTCAGATGACCACGATTGCCAAGAAAGCGATGGCGGCAGATCATCATGTGGTGATTTGTGGCTTTGGCCGCAGTGGGCAGAACCTAGCTCGCATGCTGTCCACCGAAGGGATTCCTTACATGGCACTGGACCTTGACCCGGACCGGGTCAGGCAAGCCGCAGCGGGGGGCGACTCTGTGGTCTACGGCGACGCCACTCGATTGCAAGCACTCATGGCTGCTGGACTTGCACGCGCCAGCGCGGTCGTCGTTACCTATCCAGACACCACATCCGCGCTGAAAATTCTGGCCAACACGAAGGCCCATGCACCCCATGTCCCCGTCGTCGTTCGCACCGTGGATGACAAAGATTTAGAAAAGCTCACCCGAGCGGGGGCCACCGAAGTCGTGCCTGAAATGGTTGAAGGGAGCTTGATGTTGGCCTCCCACGCCTTGGCACTGGTGGGCGTACCTGTGCGAAAAGTATGGCGACACGTTCAATCGCAGCGAGAAGCAAGATACAAGTTATTGCGCGACTATTACCACGGCGCGGATGATGACTCTATTGACGAAATCGACCAAGAGCGTTTGCGGACAATTGTGCTGCCGATTGGCGCGCACGCGGTTGATCGGAGTCTGGGCTCACTGGCTTTGGACGGCTTTGGTGTGCGCGTTCTCAGCGTGCGCCGCGGCGGGCGATCATTGAACCAGATCAATGACGATTTGACTCTGAAAGATCAAGACGCGCTTGTGCTCAGTGGGACGGCGCGCGAATTGGCACTTGCAGAAGAGCGTTTGCTTAAAGGATGAATGCAATGACGGCTCACGCCACTCTCAGCGAATATTTGAAATCTCATATACGCACAGTTCCCAACTGGCCTGCGCCGGGTGTTCAATTCCGAGACATCACGCCACTCCTGCAAGACCCCAAGGTTTTTCGCGTCTTGATTGACGCTTTTGTGCACCACTTCATGGATGCCGAGAACAAGCCAGATGTGATTGCGGGGCTTGACGCTCGAGGCTTTATTGTGGGCTCTGTTGTCGCTTATTCGCTCGGCATTGGGTTTGTTCCGATTCGCAAGAAGGGCAAGCTGCCTTTTGACACGGTGGAGGAGACCTATGCATTAGAGTACGGCAGCGCCACAGTGGAGTTGCACACAGACGCCATACGGCCAGGGATGAGGGTGGCGTTATTGGACGATTTGATCGCCACAGGGGGAACCATGATGGCCGGCAAGCGCTTGATCGAGCGCTTGGGTGGCGTGGCCATTGAGGGGGCCGTGATCGTTGATTTACCTGAGCTAGGTGGTAGCACCCGCCTTCAATCTGACGGGCTCAAATTGTTCACTTTGCTTGAGTTTGACGGGCACTGAATCTGCGGCATTCAGCGACTCCCCGAGCCTACTTGCCAATACAAAATTTCGAAAAAATTTCACCCAACAGGTCATCAGCCGTGAACTCACCGGTGATGCTACTCAGCTTGGCTTGCGCAAGGCGAAGGTCCTCCGCGAGCAAGTCGAGCTGCATATTGCCCAGCTTCAAGTGTTCGCTCGCGTTCATCAAGTGTTGCTCAACATGATGCAGCGCGTCCACGTGTCGCTGTCGCGCTGAATAGAGTCCTTCGGCCGTGGACTGCCAGCCGACCGCCTTCAGCAAACTTTGGCGCAAGTCTTCAAGTCCGAGAACCTGCTTCGCTGACAATGCAATGCCGCTCGACGCGATTGGCGGCAGTGAACCATTGATCGCATCTAACTTGTTCCAGACATGGATCACCGGCAGGTGCTTTGGCAAGCGCTCTTGCCACCGAGCATCTGCAGCTTGGTAGGAAGGGTCATCCCAGTGCGTCAAATCATGGACAAACACCACCGCATCGGCCTGATCAATCTCTTTCCACGCGCGTGCAATGCCGATGCGCTCCACTTCGTCGTCCGTCTCTCGCAGCCCTGCCGTGTCCAACACGTGCAGTGGCACGCCTTCGATCTGAATGGATTGGCTGACCACATCTCGTGTCGTGCCTGCAATAGCTGTAACAATAGCCAGCTCTGCGCCGGCGAGCGCGTTGAGCAATGAGCTCTTGCCGGCATTCGGTTGTCCTGCGATGACGACTTTCATGCCATCTCTCAACAACGCACCTTGGTGTGTTTGGTGAAGCACATGGGCAATCATCTTTTGCAGGTTACTCAGTTGCCCTTGGGCGTCTGCTTGCTGCAAAAAATCAATTTCTTCTTCTGGAAAATCCAGCGTTGACTCCACCAAGATGCGAAGGCGGATCAAGCTTTCCAACAGCCCGCTGACGGCATCTGAAAAGGCACCCTGAAGACTGCGCGCCGCACCCCTCGCCGCAGCTTCTGTCGATGCTTCAATCAAGTCACTCACCGCTTCGGCTTGTGCCAGATCAAGTTTGTCATTCAGAAAAGCGCGTTGGGTGAATTCCCCGGGTTCAGCCAAGCGCAAGTTCGGCAACACGGGCGCCTTGGTCGCGGAATCTATGTCTTGTGCGACCTCCAAACACCTGCTGAGTAAAAGCTGCATCACCACAGGCCCACCGTGGGCCTGCAACTCCAACACGTCTTCACCCGTATACGAGTTTGGTCCAGGAAAATAGATGTTGAGCCCTTGGTCGATCACGTGCCCATCGCGATCTTTCCAAGGCAGCAATGTGGCTTGGCGAGGTCGCAGGGCAGCACCACAAAGCCGCTCGATCAGGGCCTGAAGAGATCGCCCTGAAACCCTGATGATGCCAACTGCCCCACGCCCTGGAGGGGTCGCAATGGCAACGATGGGGGCGTTATGAGTGACGTTCATCGAAAGCAATAAGCCAGCATGAGCTGGCTTATCAAGGAACTTAACGAAACTTGGGAATATTGATCTTTAACTTGATCCCCATGCGATGGTTGATATGCCACTGCTGGATGATCGTCAAGGTGTTGTTCGTGATCCAGTAAAGCACCAAGCCGGCGGGGAACTGGAAGAACAAAACTGAGAACGCCAAAGGCATCAGCCACATCAGCTTGGCCTGCAAGGGGTCGGGCGGCAATGGGTTCAATGCAGTCTGGAACAGCGTCGTAACCGTCATGATGACAGGCAACACATACCATGGGTCTTTGCTAGACAAGTCGGTGATCCACAACGCCCAAGGGGCGTTGCGCATTTCAACGCTCGATAACAGAACCCAATAGAGCGCGATGAAAACCGGAATCTGAATCATGATGGGCAAACAGCCACCCAAAGGATTCACCTTCTCCTCGCGGTAAATGCGCATCATCTCCTGCTGCATTTGCTGAGGGTTGTCTTTCAGGCGCTCACGCATTTCGGTGATGCGGGGGTTCAAAGCCTTCATCTTGGCCATGCTGCGATACGCCTGCGCGTTCAACCAATAGAACGCGGCCTTGATCAGTACCACCAACAAAACAATTGACCAGCCCCAGTTGCCAGCAAAGGCATGGATTTTTTCAAGCAACCAGTACAGAGGCTTGGCCAAAATCGTCACCCAGCCATAGTCCTTAACGAGTTCTAAGCCTGGGGCAATCGTTTCCAAAACTTTCTCTTCCTGCGGTCCCATGAACAAGCGTGCATCCAAACTCACGCTTGCACCGGGCGCCACAGAGCCCATATCGACCAAGCTACCCACGGCATAGAGCGGCTGTTCCACACTGCCCAAAGCTCGGACAAAATTTTCCCGAGCTACCCCTTGGGCCAGCAGCCATGCCGATGCAAAGTAATGCTGAACCATGGCCACATAGCCCTCATTGGCCTGGGCGACGAAATCAGCTTTTTTATCCGCGATTTCTTCGAAATTGATTTTTTGAAACTTCTTTGCTTCCGTGTAAACAGCAGGTCCTGTAAAGGTCGTATAGAACGGCGTCGTTGAATCGCCAGTCTGCGGATCACGGACCAGCTGGGCGTAAAGCTGAACAGGCTTGGCTGCATCGGCGGTGTTGATGACTTCGTGCTTGACATCCACCACGTAGTCGGCTCGACGCATCGTGTAAGTCTTAACCAGCTGCAGCCCACCCACTGGGGTTGAAGTGAAACGGGCGACCAAGGTGTCCTTGCCATCGACCAAGTCTGTTTCACCTTGCTGCCAGCTCATGATCGCTTTGTGATTGGGCGCATCTTGACCAGCAACCCCTGATTGCGCGACGTAGGTATGCTTGCTGTTCCTTTGCATCAGCACCAAGGGCGTGCTTTTTTCGTGTGCGCCGCCCAACTCTGTTGCCTGTTTGCGCAAAACAGACTGCACCACGCTGGCACCCTCGGTATCGATCGTGACTTTCAAGACGTCGGTTGTGAATTCAATGCGCTGGCTGACTTGAGCTGCATCGGATGCCGCGGGCACAGCCCCTGCTCCGATCAGCTTCGCCGCCGGCACCGCATCTGATGCGGGCGCTGAGGGCGCCTTTGCCGCAGGTGCGCTCGGAAAAAACAGGGCTGGCTGACCATTGTGAATTTGCCAGCGATCCCAAAGCATTACCAAAGACAGCCCGAAGACCACCCACAACAACGAACGTCGAATGTCTGTCATGACAACTCTTTTTCTTTATTTGAAGTCCTGGTCCATCCAAACCTGAATGGGACCTGAGAAGGAACCGGATCATGCCCGCCGTCACACCAAGGGTGGCAACGGCCAATCCGGCAAATCGCTAAATATGTCCCGCCGCCAGCGCCGTGCTTTTGCAAAGCCTCCAGCGCGTATTGGCTGCAGGTGGGCTCAAATCGGCAGGAAGACCCCACGACTGGACTCAACAGCAGGCGATACGCTTTGACCAGAAGAATGAGCAAGGACTGAATCGGCCGCATGGTCACCGCACACCTGCGCTCAACACGCGCCTTGTCAGAGGCAACAATTCTGCACGAACGGCTTGCCGCAATGATTCGGACCATGCGCTCACAAATTGTTGACTATCGAAGGCGCGCCGCAGTCGAACAACCACAGCAACGCCCTGTTCAGTCCAATTGTCAGCTTGCTGGCCCAATACGTCGGTCGCAATGGCGTAAATTTGGCGGCGGAGAGCGTTGCGCGTCACCGCCCGCTTTGCCCAGCGTTTGGGCAAAACGACACCAGCCCAAACACCGTGGGCGGGCGAAAAATCAGGCTTTTGAGTCGCCAATACGTGCACTGCAAAGTGGCGCGAATGCGCCACGGGGGGATGGGCCAGCACCAGTCCAAACTGGCGCTTCAGGGTCAACTTATTTAACGGGGCAGCGCTGGGCGCAACAACCATGCGTCAACACCTCCCACCGGTGACGCGATTGAGCACTTAGACAGCCAGGCGCTTGCGGCCTTTGGCGCGGCGTGCGCGAATGACAGCACGACCACCGCGAGTCTTCATGCGCACCAAAAAGCCATGGGTGCGGGCGCGGCGAATTTTAGAAGGTTGATAAGTGCGTTTCATGATGCAAAGCTTTCTTGTTCATTGGTGCTGGTCTTGTAATCACCAGCCTATTGTTCGAACCCAGCCGTGGCTCCACCGTTGGGCCAACTTTTGAGCCGTCGTTTTTTAACGCGAGCCGCTGTCAGCCGATTCGGTTGAGCTCCGACGCCCTACACAACCGCATGAGCAGTTTTTCGGCGGGGAACCATCGATTATCGCAAATTCTGACGTTGCATACAAAATTTAGCCTTCTCACGACAAAGAATTTCCTGATTTTTAAACGCCATGGCACCCGCTGGGGAAGCCCAAAGTGATGAAGCCACCCAACTTTTTGGAATCCACAAACAGCTGGGGCCCCTATTTTGAACGGCCAAAGCTGTCGATCATGGTCTTCCCTAGGTTGTGGATAACTGTGGTTTGGCGCCTATAATTCGACCGCTCAAAGTATTTATATCCACAGCCTCAATTTTGTGATCGCGCCTTTATGAATGACTCATCCGCCCTCGCCAACGCCAATGATTTGTGGGCGGCCTGTATAGAGACTTTGGCGCTACACGTTCCTGAGCAGCAGCTGAACACATGGATCAAGCCTCTGGTTGTCGGCGGCCAATCAACCCAATCGTCACTGGTCCTGCAAGTCGCCAACCGCTTCAAATTGGACTGGGTGCGCAGCCAATACCTAGAGCGCATCCGAGGCATTCTAGCTGAGCTGTCAGGTGGCATATGTGGTGTGGAGTTAGCGCTTACTCTCCGTGATCAGCCCAAAAATATTGCAACAACCCCATCCACTTCGATCGCGAGCATCCTAGCGGAAGCCCCTGAAATCAGTGCCCCTGTTCAGCGTCCCATGGGGGGCGGGACCAGCAACCGCCTGAACCCCAGCCTGACATTTGAAACCCTGATCGAGGGCACGGCCAACCGCATGGCACGCGCGGCTGCCATGCATGTGGCCAACCAGCTAGGGCAACTTTACAACCCGTTGTTTGTCTACGGGGGCGTGGGCGTGGGCAAGACCCATTTGATGCACGCCATCGGCAACCACTTGCTCGCGGACCGGCCGGACGCCAAAGTTCTCTACATCCACGCGGAACAATTCGTGTCTGATGTGGTCAAGTCATATCAACGCAAAGCTTTCGATGAGTTCAAGGACCGCTATCACTCATTGGACTTGCTGCTGATCGACGACGTGCAGTTTTTTGCCAACAAAGAGCGCACTCAGGAAGAATTTTTCAACGCTTTTGAAGCTCTGCTAGCGAAAAAGTCGCACATTGTGCTGACGAGTGACACTTATCCCAAAGGGTTGGCCGATATCCACGAACGGCTTGTGTCGAGATTTGATTCTGGTCTCACCGTCGCAATTGAGCCGCCTGAGTTGGAAATGCGCGTCGCGATTTTGATGAAAAAAGCGGCAGCAGAGGACACCCCGATGCCAGAGGATGTGGCGTTTTTCGTAGCCAAGAATGTGCGCTCCAACGTGCGCGAGTTGGAAGGCGCTTTGCGCAAGATTTTGGCGTATTCGCGATTCAACCAAAAAGAAATCTCCATCGCACTAGCAAAAGACGCCTTGAGAGACTTGTTGTCTATCAAAAATCGCCAGATCACCGTGGACAACATTCAGAAGACCGTGGCTGATTTCTACAAGATCAAAATCGCAGACATGTACAGCAAGCGGCGACCCGCGAGCATCGCCAAGCCTCGCCAAGTGGCCATGTATTTAGCAAAAGAATTGACGCAAAAAAGTCTGCCCGAGATCGGCGAACTATTTGGGGGCAGGGACCACACCACCGTGCTCCATGCGGTCCGCAAGATCGGCAGCGAGCGAGGCCAAGACACTGAACTCAACCAGGCCCTGCATGTGCTCGAGCAAACCCTCAAAGGCTAAGGCTGGGCGCATCGACTGAAAACCCGATCTGGCGCGCATTTAATCGGCATTCTCCTCTGAAAATGCGCGGATTTTGGCGATTTTCGGGTGAAAATAGAGGGTGTATTTGAGCGGGGGGACCAATCGCCTCGCCAGCGTGTGAGCGACACAGAACACAAGGACAAAAGATGATCGTTTTCAAGTCAACACAAGACCAAGTTTTGGCGGCCCTGCAGTCGGTGAGTGGCATCGTCGAACGCAGACACACTCTGCCCATTTTGGCCAACGTGTTGATTCGCAAATCACAAAGTCGGCTCGAGCTGACGTCCAGCGACCTAGAGATTCAAATCCGAACCCACGCGGAACTCGGCGGGGACGAGGGCGAATTTGCCACGACCCTAGGCGCGCGCAAGCTCATCGATATTTTGCGCACCATGCCTTCGGACCAAAGCGTCAGCCTTGAAGCAAGCAACGGCAAAGTGCTGCTCAAAGGGGGCAAAAGCCGCTTCACCCTGCAAAGCCTCCCAGCGGCAGACTTTCCCCTGGTTCAAGAAGCCCCCAGTTTTGGCCCTCAGTTTTCAATCCCACAACAGACCCTGAAAAAGTTGATGGGGCAGGTTGCATTCGCTATGGCGGTGCACGATATTCGCTACTACCTGAACGGCATTTTGTTCGTAGCGGAAGGCAATCGCCTGACGCTGGTGGCCACAGACGGTCACCGCATGGCACTCGCTGCCGCCACGCTCGAAACCGAAGTGCCCAAGCAAGAAGTCATCCTCCCCCGCAAAACGGTCATCGAACTCCAGCGCTTGCTGAGTGATGGGGAGGGGGACATCAGCATTCAGTTCGCCAGTAACCAAGCCAAGTTCACTTTTGGTGCGATGGAGTTCGTGACCAAGTTGGTAGAGGGCAAGTTCCCTGATTACAACCGCGTCATTCCCAACAACCACAGCAACCAGCTGACACTGGGACGCACTGCTCTGCTGTCCGCCTTGCAGCGCACCGCCATCATGACAACCGACAAGTTCAAGGGCGTGCGTCTCAACCTCGAACCGGGTAGTCTCCGCGTTGCAGCAAGCAACCCAGAGCAAGAGGAGGCCACCGACGAGCTGGACATCGACTACAGCGGAGACGGGATTGAGATCGGCTTCAACGTGGTCTATCTCATGGATGTGCTCACCAACATGAGCCAAGATATGGTCAGCATCAGCTTGGCCGATGGCAACAGCTCTGCGCTCATCACCATCCCCGAACAAACCGACTTCAAGTACGTCGTGATGCCCATGCGCATCTGAGTTTGATGCTTTCGCAGCGGACGCCTTGCATCCGCTGCGCGAGCGCAGCTCCTTTGCCCGTTTCGTTCCCGCAGATACCAAAGCCCCCTATGAGCCAAGAAGAACAAGTACCCCAGCCTGCAGTCGATGCCTACGGTGAAGGCTCCATCCAAATCCTCGAGGGCTTAGAAGCGGTTCGCAAACGGCCAGGCATGTACATCGGGGACACATCCGATGGCACAGGCTTGCACCACTTGGTGTTTGAGGTCGTCGACAACTCGATCGACGAAGCGTTGGCAGGGCACTGCGACGACATCGTGGTGACAATCCACAGCGACAACTCAATTTCAGTGACCGACAACGGTCGAGGAATCCCCACCCGAGTCAAAAACGACGACAAGCACGAGCCCAAGCGCAGCGCAGCTGAGATTGCGTTGACCGAATTGCATGCGGGCGGCAAGTTCAATCAAAACAGTTACAAAGTGTCCGGCGGCCTACACGGGGTTGGCGTGTCATGTGTGAATGCTTTGTCCACGTGGTTGCGCCTGACTGTTCGGCGCGAAGGCAAAGTTCATAGCCTTGAATTCGCCCGAGGCGTGGTGCAAAACCGATTGCTAGAAACGGTGGAGGGTGTCGAAGTGTCTCCCATGAGAGTCACCGGAGACACCGAAAAGCAGGGCACTGAAGTTCACTTTTTGCCCGACCCCGAAATCTTCCAACAAAACAGCGACTTTCATTACGAGATTCTGGCGAAGCGCTTGCGTGAGCTGTCGTTCTTGAACAATGGGGTACGCATTCGACTCATTGACGAACGCAGTGGCAAAGAAGACGACTTTTCTGGCGCTGGTGGCGTCAAAGGGTTTGTCGAGTTCATCAATGCAGGCAAGTCGATCACACACCCCACGGCATTCCACGCTACAGGTGAGAGACAAAGCGAACAGAACACGACCATTTCGGTTGAAGTGGCGATGCAGTGGAACAACAGCTACACCGAGCAGGTCTTGTGCTTCACCAACAACATCCCACAGCGCGATGGCGGCACACACTTGACGGGTCTGCGCGCAGCCATGACGCGTGTGGTGAAGCAATACATCGATGACAACGAGTTGGCGAAAAAGGCCAAAGTTGAGATCAGTGGCGATGACATGCGCGAAGGCCTGACATGCGTCTTGAGCGTCAAGGTCCCAGAACCCAAATTCTCAAGCCAAACCAAAGACAAGCTCGTATCAAGTGAGGTTCGCGCACCGGTGGAAGACATCGTTGCCAAAGCATTGGCGGAATATCTGCTTGAGCGCCCCAACGACGCAAAAATCATTTGCGGCAAGATCGTCGATGCGGCTCGCGCGCGTGAAGCAGCTCGCAAAGCGCGCGAAATGACGCGCCGCAAAGGTGTGCTCGATGGCATGGGCTTGCCGGGCAAGTTGGCTGACTGCCAGGAAAAAGATCCCGCGCAATGTGAGATTTACTTGGTGGAGGGGGACTCCGCCGGTGGCTCTGCGAAGCAGGGTCGTGACCGCAAATTTCAAGCGATTTTGCCCCTGCGCGGCAAAATCTTAAACGTAGAAAAGGCCCGCTACGAAAAGCTGTTAGCGTCCAACGAAATCCTGACACTGATCACTGCGCTAGGCACCGGCATTGGCAAAACAGCCAGCTTCGATGGCAAGTCAGGCGTGGATGATTTCAATGTCGAAAAACTGCGTTACCACCGCATCATCATCATGACTGATGCGGACGTTGACGGTGCCCACATCCGCACGTTGCTTTTGACATTCTTTTATCGACAGATGCCGGAGTTGGTTGAGCGTGGCTATATTTACATTGCGCAACCGCCTCTATACAAGGTCAAGTCAGGCAAGGACGAACAGTATTTGAAGGACGCACGCGCACTGGATGACTATCTGCTGCAAGTGGCATTGAAAGACGCGGAGATCCAAACGGGCGGTGCCCAATCTCGCAACCTCAATGGCGAGGCGCTCAGTGAGCTGGCGTTGCAACAGCAAGGCGTGCAGCTCACCATTGAGCGCCTATCGATGTTCATGGATGTCGAGGCCTTACACGCTATTTCCAATGGTGTCGACCTCGACCTTGTCAACATGGATGCTGCAACAAGCAGTGCTGCCGCGCTGCAAGCGGCTCTGACAGACGCCAAAGTTGAAGCCAAATTTGACGAACGCACGGACAAACCCTTGCTGCGCATTGCCCGCCAACACCATGGCAACGAACGCGCCAGTGTCATCACACAAGATTTTGTGCTCGGTGCCGACTACGCCAAACTTGCCAAGTCTGGTGCCAGTTTGCGCCACCTTCTGAGCGACGGCGCAACCGTCACCCGCGGCACAGGCGACAAGGTCAAATCGACCAAGGTCTCTGACTTCCGCGAAGCCATGGCCTGGTTGCTCAACCAAGCCGAATCTGCGGTCAGCCGACAGCGATACAAGGGCCTTGGCGAAATGAACCCTGAGCAGTTGTGGGAGACCACGATGGACCCTGAGGTGCGCCGCTTATTGCAAGTGCGCATTGAGGACGCCATCGAAGCCGACAAGGTGTTCACCATGCTGATGGGTGATGAGGTAGAGCCCCGCCGCCACTTCATTGAAACCAACGCACTGCGTGCTGCCAACATCGACGCTTGAGTCGCGAACCGTGCTGGCCTGATCTGCACCACGTGCGCCCCTCGCTGGGGGTGCCCTCGTTTGAGGCCAGGGCGTCCCTCAGCGCTCACCCATCGCTTGGTATATGGTTTTGGTGACTGGCTTGGTCAAGTAAGAGAAGACCATCCGCTCGCGCGCCTTGATCGACACTGAAGCCGTCATCCCGGGGCGAATTTCAATGTTCTTGGTCATGCGGCTCTTGAATTCAGCATCTTTGATCAGCACCAGCGTGCGGTAATAGGGTTGCTTGCCTTGCGCCGTGTCCTCCTGAAGCGTATCCGGACTGATGTACGAAACCTCGCCGTTCATTGCGCCAAATATCGATGAGTCATAGGCATCTAAATTGACCTTCGCGCTTTGACCCAACTTCACATAAGCGATGTCTTTTGTACTGACCTTGGCTTCAACAATCAGATCACTCGCCGTGGGCGCCAGCTCCAGCATGGTTTCGCCCTGTCGAATGACACCACCCACCGTTGTGATGAAAATATTTTTGACTAGCCCATCTGTGGGAGCTGTGAGCTCGGTATGCTCGAGTACTTGCGCACGGTCTCGCAGCGTCTCCACCTCTGTGTTCAGTTGCTCTTGGGCTCGCGTCATTTCAGTTTGCGAGTCCTGAAAATATTTATTTCGGTTGTTAGAAATCTGCGCCTCAATATCGGCAACAGCTCGGCGAAGCTTCAAAATATCTGATTGACTGACATCGCCAGTTGCCTCCAACGCACTGTTCATCTTCAATTCGGCGTGGGCGAGTGCCAGCATTTTTTGAAGCGATGAAATATCCTCTTCTATCGCCTTGCGCCGTTTTTGGTAGAGCGCTCTTTGATTGCGGACAAAGTCCTCGTATTTCATCAGTGAGCTTTCGATTCGCAATGGCGTTCCGTATACCTCGGCCTCTAGCCTTGCCAAGGTGATCTGCAGCGCGGCAACTTTGGCACTCGCTTCATCAACCGCGGCTTTAGCCCGAGCGGTTTCCAACTGAACGAGTACATCGCCCTTTCGTACCCGCTCCCCCTCTTTCACATAAATGGCTTTGACCACACCGCCATCTGGCGCCTGGATGACTTGTGTGCGGGCAGCTGCGATCACCTGGCCGGGTGCACGGGTGGTTTGATCAATCTTGGCCACCATCGACCAAGCGACCAGCAGCACCAGACTCAACCCAATCGATCGCAGTACCCACCTTGCTTTTCCCGCGTGTTGTGCCGCACTCAGTGCTTCAAACGCATTTTGGTTTTCGTTGGTGCTCATGCGACCACCTCCTCATGCATCGGCCCACTTGAGTCAGGGGACGTGCGTGGCACATGCACTTCACCTTTTGAAAGCCTTTCCAAGACAGAATGCTTCGAGTCATCCATCACTATTTTTCCGCCAGCGATCACGATGAGTCGGTCCACCAGCGGCAAAATCGAGGGCTTGTGCGTGACAATCACGACTGTTTTGTCTCGCGTGGCATCACCCAAGGCCTTCAAGCACAAAGTTTCCTGTGCGCCATCCATAGACGCTGTGGGTTCATCCAGCAGCCACACCTCTGGTTGACACAGGAGCAACCTGGTAAAGGCGACCAGTTGCTTCTGACCTCCCGATAGACCTTTGCCACCTTCGTAGATCGGTAGCTCGAGGCCTCTTGGGTGCGCAATCACCATGGCGATCATTCCGCTTTTTTCTAGCGCCAACTGGATCGCATCATCACCGGGGTCAGGCATACCCACCAGCAAGTTCTCTCTGAGAGTGCCTTGAAAAAGCCGGTGTTCTTGCTGCAAATACCCGATGTGATGGGCCAACACGGTGCGATCGATTTGCTGGAGATCCATGTTGTCTAAAGTGATCTGACCCATTTGAGCGCGATACAGTCCCGACAACAAACGCAACAAGGTGGACTTTCCTGACCCAATAGGGCCTAACACGCCAACGCGCTCGCCCTGACGGATGCGAAGCCCTGCTATTTGTAGTGCTGGACCGCCTCCGGGATAGCCGAACGCCACTTCCTTGAGTGCGTAGTTCCCCTGAATGCGACTAGGCAATAAAGGCCGAGGCACGCCATGGTGATCGGTCTCCAGTTGATAGACCTTTTCTAAACCCTCCAAAGCAGCCTTGGCATTTGCATGTTGGCTGAGGATGCTTGGAATTTGCATCACCGGTTGCAGCACGCGTCCACTCAGAATTGAGCAAGCGATCAAGCTCCCCATGGTCATGTCGCCCTGCACAACCACCAATGCTCCCACCGAAACGGTGCCGGTGTAAGCCACTTGATGCAGGAACCCCGTGATGTATGTGATGGATTCGTTGGTGTGTCTCAGCCGCAAATCGTCAACCATCGATTGAGTATTGATGTCCAACCAACGGGACAAGAATTTCCACCCTCCTGAGCCCGCTTTGATGGTCTCGACGCCCTCTACCGCCTCGACCAGCAGACCCATTTTTTTATTCGATGAGGTCATTCCACTTTGCGCGAGATCAATCAATTTTTTGCGTCCAGACAAACCAACCAACAGCGCAATCGAACCGACCAAAAGCGGAACAAGTGCCACGTAAACGTGCCCAA
>CAYZHE010000023.1:0-39388 GCA_964478285.1 uncultured Burkholderiaceae bacterium | reverse complement strand
AATTTCAACGTGTAAAGCTCCGAAACTGGCTCAGTTTTGGTTGTGATTCAACAAAATGGCAGGTACTTTCTGACCGTTTTGATGTTCTGCCCAGTGTGAGTAGATAGCAGCTTCACTGTCACTTTGTCACCATATATGGGCACAAGCTCTTGGTAGGCTTGTCGTAGCGTGTTCAGCGAATTGGTTCGCCTCACTTCGTTGGTATAGACGGCACCAGCCTTCATTCGCTCCGCCGGTGTTTCATTTGTGAAGCTCAAGACCTTTGGTCGGGAGCTCAGGTCGTTTCTGTGTTTCCAAACCCACTCGCTGATTGATTTGGCGGTGGATTTGACTTCGTTGCATCCAAGAGGCTGCTGGAAGCAGGCATTGATTGTTTCGGCTTGTTGCCTGGCAGAGATGTGCCACACCTCCTCCACAGTGTGCTTCTTGACCTCGGCATAAGCCCAGTACCTGAGGGTATGAAACAACTCATCGTTGCGCCCTCGTATCTCGCACTTCTCTGCCTTTGACTTGAACCTGTCGTGTGCGGGGAGATCGAAATACTCGGTGAATTCGCTGAGGTGGTATTTCGCTGGAAATGTTTCAACGATCCAGCGATCGTGCAATGGGTTCTTGGTGAGAGTGTGCGTGAAAGCGAAGTCAGCATCCAGCTGGCGAGTCAGCTCAAGCTCAATCGCTTCAAAGTACTCTTGGGGTTTGGTTCTGGCGGTCTCGTGAAATGCAACCGGCGTCACGAGCTCATATAGATAGTGAGCATGACCATTGCTTCGGTTGGTTGTGACAATCGTAGGTGGGGGAACTTTCAGTTCCTCAAACCTGCGCCCCGCCTGCGGGTAGTCCAGGTCGAAGCTGAGGTACTTTCTGAAGACGGGATTGAGACCGCAGTATGCGAACTGACTGACTTTCTCACGCTTGCGGAAAAGCGTTCCCTCCTGAAAGTCGTTGGTAGTAATGACCGCTGTGTTGAGGTGATCGTAAAAATTGGCTAGCTGTTTATTCATCCTGCTCCTGTTGTTTTGTTGAATACAACAAACAACATTTGGAGCAAGAAGTCAAATCGTAAGAGCGTTTGTGTGGTTGTGTGCTCCACCAATGTGGGTGATTTTTAAGCTACTTTTAATTCCGCTTCCGACCCCTTGCGGTCATTACCTAATATTCTTCGGAAAATCCTTAAGGCAGCAGCGCCCCGATGGATTACTTGTATCGCATGAGCACTGTCCGGCTTTGGTCTGGGCAACCACAAAGTCCCGCGTGCCGGGATTGCTCAAAAAATTCTGCTTGGTGACACCAAAGCAGTAACACAGCAGCGTATCGTCCGACACCTCTTTCACGCCGATCTGCGTTCGAAGCTGCGACTTGAGAATCTTCGAACCGTCATCCCCGAAATAGACAAGTTCGCAAGCCGGATCGTCGCAGTAGAAATAACGCCTCGCTGTTGGCTGCCAATTCCATGCTTCCTTGATGTGATGTGCTATGGCTCGCACCCCGACCTCAGCGCACTCATGCTCATTGACAGGACAGCACTGCTTTTTAGGATTGGCTTCATTACAAACACTAGAGGAACAACATTCGCTCATGGCAAGACCTTTACACGAGTTGGCTATGCGCTGATTATCCGCTGATCACTCAGCAACTGGAGGCCGCTTCTGGCCGTAACCAGACCTAAAGGTCAAAGTTGAATGTTAAATTTTTCCTTGGGGTTTCTTTTCGGTTGCGTTGTGCTGGTGACGTTTTTTTAAGACTGTGCGCAACTCTTCAGCGCGTTGCAGCGCTTGCAGTTCATTTGTGAGTGCGGTTAGATTTGAAATTTCAGTCTGTATGTTGTTCAGCATGAAGGCACGCAGTAGGGCCTGGCTCATGTTGATTGGCTGAGAGGATGGCACTTTCAGACTTGAACGCCATTTGTCCACTGCCTTTGATTTGCTGGCGGTTGGTTTTTCGTTCTTCGCTGTTTCTGTTGGCGCAGGTTCAGTTTGCGCGGGCCTTGTTAGCATTTCAGCTACGGCGTGAATGCTGTAAAGGATTTTTCCACCAATAGTCAGGTGCGGAAAACCCAGCTTGTTCTCTTTGCGCAGGAGACTTTGCTGTTTGACGCTGATACCCAAGATGGGTTCAAGCTGCTTTGGGGTCAGAACTTCTTTGCCACCAGAGCGGGTTCTTAAATAGGCAACCAGGTTGCTTGTTTGCTCCATAGGCGTGAACTCTACCGGCATTGATTGGTCTCCTCGACAGGAATCGAACCTGTATCTGAAACTTCGTACCACTATGACTTTCGCCACCGAATCATCGTTTGTGGTCTGGACTATGCCTTTGCCATGAGCACTTGTGCGCCGGTAGGCAGGAGCCGTCTAGTCTCTACACCTTCCAAGATCTATCTTGGCTTGGCTCGGCGTTGCCACGGTCACTTGGACCAGAGGATTCACCGAATTTGACTCCATTCAGCCACTGCTTTCGCCTGTGACTGCCCATTGAAAGGAGGTTTCCGTTCTATCCATTGAACTACAAGGAGAAGGCTGTAGATCTTAACAGGTCGCCATTTTTTGACAGTTTTTCAACCTCAGTCTGTGCATCCGCTACGCGTGTGCGCTGTGTGTGTCTTTTGAGTTGCTCCAAATCTCGTGGGACAAATTTGGGACACGAAGGATCGAAAAAATAGGGGATTCATCTGGAGAATTAAGGATAAAAATCCTTAAAAATCAACAACTTACAAAAAATAAAAGCGGTAGTCTATCGCTTAGGAGGCGCTCGTTCTATCCATTGAACTACGAGGAGCGAGGCTGAAATGTTAACAGGTGAAGGCGTTGATCCTCTTTCAGTTGAATGCAAGGCGCGCACAAAAAAACCGCCGGGGTCACCGGCGGTTTGATCTGACTGAGTTCAGTCGGCTAAGAATTATTTTGGACCGTAGACTGGGCCAAACAACTCCCAAGACGTGCCAGTCCAACGAGCCAATTGCTTGTTTTCGACTGGGTAGAAGTCTGTAGCAGAGGTTTTGACCTTGATGCCTGGCATCAATACACCCACTTCCATATCCAAACTAGCTGCCTGTTTCATGATGTTTTCACGAGACAAGTCATTGCCAGCTTGCTTCAGCACTTGCACCATGGTGATGGCGTGTGCGTAGCCGGTGACATACAGGTTGTTTTTGATGTTGGCTTCAGGCATGTATTTGGCCAACCAAGCCTTGTACTCTTGGAAGCCAGCATTTTTCTCCCACTGAGGATCGGTGGGGTCCATCAAGTACGCACTGGTGATACAGCCAACACAGTTTTCCGCGCCGGCGGGAATCATCACTGAGCCTGCAGAGCTAGAAACTGAATTCAAGTAGTGGGTGGGCTTCCAACCCATTTCCGCTGCCTTCTTGATGGCTTGCGCCGCAAACTTAGGTGTCGTCACGTTGAAGAACGTGTCAGCGCCTGCAGCCTTCAGTGCGACCATTTGGTTATCAATGCTGGGATCGCTGGTTTCGTAGCTGGCAGCTGCCACGATCATGCCTTTCTTGGCGCCCAAACCGTCTTCCAAACCTTTCAGATAGTCTTTGCCGTAGTCATCGTTTTGGTACAACACGCCGATTTTGGCGTTGGGGTTGGTTTCCAAAATGTGGCTTGCGTAAATTTTGCTTTCTGCTTGGTAGTTAGGCTGCCATCCCATGGTCCATGGGTGGCCCTTGGGGTCGCCCCACTTGGTCGCGCCAGTTTGCACGAACAGCATTGGAACCTTTTTGGAGTTCAAGTACTTGTGAACCGCTGAGTTGGTGGGAGTGCCCAAACCACCAAAAATCAACGCTACTTTTTCTTGCTCGACCAGTTTGCGAACTTGCTCCACCGTCTTGGGAGGTGAGTAACCGTCGTCCAGAGAAATGAAGTTGATCTTGCGACCGTTCACGCCGCCGTTGTCGTTCACGAATTTAAAGTAAGCGGTAAATGCCTGACCGATCGCGCCGTACGCAGAGGCCGGACCAGAGTAGGGCATGTGGTTACCGATCTTGATTTCGGTATCAGTCACACCAGGGGCATTTTTGGCTGCGAGAGCGGCAGTGCTGCTCAGCGCAAGTGCAGCGCCTACAGCGACGCTGGCCAGTGCAAATTTAATCTTCATGCTGTGTCTCCTTTTTTCAGCTTGCGAAGTAATCCCATCACACCGCCGGGGGCGACGTAAATGAGGGCGATCAAAATAGCACCGTAGACTGCCCACGGTGCCGATTTCGAAACTTGGTCTGCGACGTTTGGAATGAACTGAATGAAGGCCGCACCAAACAGTGCGCCCCAAATCGTTCCGAGGCCGCCCACGACGGCACCCACCAAAATCGAGATTGATAGGAATGCCATGAATGAGTCGGGTGCCACGTAGGCCACGGTCACTGCGCCGAGTGCGCCGGCTACGCCTGTGATCGCTGCAGAGAGACCGAAAGTCATGGTTTTGACCGCGGCGAGATTGATGCCCAAAGCGCCGGCAGCAATGGGCTGCTCGCGAATGGCCATGATGGCGCGTCCGATTCGTCCCTTCATCAGGTTGGTACACAGCCAGAAGATGAACAAGCCGACCACCAAGATGAAATAGTAGAGCCACCGGTCTTCGTTCAACTCGTGACCGAATACTTCAAACTCAAATGGAACTTCAGGTTTCATCAATACCAAGCCCTGCACACCGCCGGTGTAGTGTTCGAAGGCATCGTACTTGAGAAGCTGAGGAATTGCCATAGCCAGGGCAAAAGTTGCCAAGGCGAGATAGTGGCCCGCCAAACGCAGCGCTGGGAATCCGACCAAAATGCCCGCCACCAAGCTAACCAACGCGGCGATGGGCAGCGTCATGAAGGCAGACATCTCGGCGTGTTCCATGAGCACGGCAGCGGTGTAAGCACCGATGGCGTAGAACGCGCCGTGCCCCAGAGAGATTTGTCCGCCATAGCCGGTCAGTACGTTCAAGCCCAACACGGCAATGGCATAGACCAGCATGAGGTTAACCTGAAAAACTGTGAAGTCTTCCAACAGGAAAGGGAGTACCACCAGCACGGCGGCTATCCAGAGTGTATGAATACTGCGCAAATTCATGATGGTGGTGTCCTTAAACGCGGGTCACAACATTTTTGCCAAACAGACCGTTCGGCATCAAGGTTAAGGTGCCAACAATCAGCACGAGGGCTACGGTAAGTTTCAGGTCGTTACCGATCACGTAGGCGCCCAGGATGTTTTCAATGACACCCACCAACAGCCCGCCCACGATGGCGCCGAACGCGTTGTCGATGCCACCCAACAAAGCCGCTGCAAAGCCATACAGCAAGACACCTGCCATGAGGTTGGGGTCGAGGAACAACACCGGAGCCGCCATCATGCCGGCTACCGATCCGATCGCAGAAGCCAATCCCCAACCCAGCGCCAACATCCAGGACACCCGAATGCCCACCAAGGCGGCTGAATCTGGGTTTTGCGCGGCAGCACGCATCGCCAGACCGATGGGGGTGAAGCGGAAGAACGAGTACACCACAACCACCACGCCGAGCGTGACGCCCACGGTGCCGAGTTGGTGACCAGAAATGTAAGAGCTCATCACCGGACTTTGGGTGGGGAATGGGCTGTCAAATGACTTCACCACGTGATCGAAAATCCAGCCCGCCATGGCGTTGAATATCACCAGCAAGCCGACGAACACGATCACGTTGTTGAGCACGGGTGCTCGCTCCACGGGCTTGATGAATATCCGCTGCACGAGCAAACCACCTACGAAGGCAATGCCGACCGTGAGGAAGAAGGCCACCCAGTAACTCACACCGGCTTGGATCAATGCCCAAGCAATGAATGTGGCGAACATCGCCATCTCGCCCTGAGCCAAGTTGATGTGGTGGGTGGACTGGTAAATCATCACCAACGCTAGCGCCACCAGCGCATAAATGGAGCCGCTTGCGAGGCCAGAAAATACTTGTAAGAGGAATCCGTCCATTTTTCTCTACTCCCTTTGCCTCAATAACCCAGATAAGCCCGGCGCACTGATTCGTCTGCACGAATCTCAGCGGCAGGTCCTGAAAGCACCACTCTGCCTGTTTCCAGCAGGTAGGCTTGGTCGGCCAAGTTCAAGGCCAGGGAAGCGTTTTGTTCGACCAGCAACATACTGACATGGTCCGTTTCATTGATGGCGCGGAGGTGGTCAAAGATCTCTTGCACAACCAAGGGGGCCAATCCAAATGAGGGCTCATCCAGCAACAACAGGGCGGGGCGGAGCATCAATGCACGGCTGATCGCTAGCATCTGTTGCTCGCCACCTGATAGTGTGCCGGCCTGCTGATGGACGCGCTCTTTGAGCCTTGGAAAACGCTCAAACATGCGTTCCATGTCAGCCGCCACTTCGTGCTTGTCCGCGCGGGAGTACGCGCCAAGACGCAGGTTTTCTTCGACTGTTAAGCCGGTAAAGGTACCGCGCCCGTCGGGAACATGTGCCATGCCCAGGCGCACAATCTTGTCGGTGGGGGCGCCGCTGATGGTGTTGCCTGCAAAGCTGATGTCGCCGGAGGTCTTCACGGTTTGACACATCGCACGCAGCGTGGTGGTTTTGCCAGCTCCGTTGGCGCCCAAAATCGTGGTGATACCGCCTTTTTCGAGCTCAAAGCTGACCCCAAACAACGCTTGGGTCGCGCCATACCAGGCGTTCAGATCTTTGACTTCCAATAACTTCATGTTCAAGCTCATGTTATGCACCCCCCAAGTAAGCACGAATCACTTCGGGGTCTTGTTGGATTTGCTCGGGTGTCCCTTCAGCAATCTTTTTGCCAAAGTTCAACGCAACGATCCAATCGGAAACTTCCATCACCAAACTCATGTGGTGTTCAACCAGCAACACGCTGATGCCCATGTCGTCGCGCACCCACTTGATCAAGTTACCAAGGTCATGGAGCTCCTCATGGTTCAAACCGGCAGCAGGTTCATCGAGCAGCAAGAGCCGCGGCTGTGAAGCCAGCGCGCGAGCGAACTCAACACGCTTTTGAAAGCCAAATGGCAACTCGCCCACCGGTCTCTCCGACACTTCGGTAAGTTTGAGCTTTTCCATGAGGTCGTCCGCGATCCGATTGAGGCGAGCCTCCTCTTCGCGCACGGCCGCGTTGGGTAGCATCCCCCTGAGAAACCCAGTCTTGGACTTGCTGTGCGCGCCAATCTTGATGTTGTCTCGCACGGACAAGGCTCTAAACATGGCCAGGTTCTGGAATGTGCGCCCAATACCCAATTGGGTCATTTCATGCACCGGCGTCGGGGTAATCGACTTTCCCTCGAAAATCAAATCGCCCTCTTGGTATTGATACAAGCGGCTCAGACAATTAAAAAGTGTCGTCTTGCCGGCCCCATTGGGACCAATCAATCCGCACACCTTGTCACGAGGAATGTTGAACGTAACGTCGTCCAACGCGGTAATGCCTCCAAAGCGCACCGTGATGCCTTTGACTTGAAGCAGAGCATTCGATTCATCGATGACCAAGCTACTTTCTCCTCTGTTTGGGTACCCTGTGGCACCTCTTGTGGTTCTGCGCATCAGTCTAAAGTCGAGTGGGGGGGGCTTGTCTACCGGGTATTACCAGTGGCGAGTCATGTTCGTTACAGGGAGCTTACGAACTCGCGTGACTGATCTCTATGAAAGCCAGTATTCATCAGGCTTACAGCCTCATTTAAGGGAATACCCTTGCACCTAGAAAAAACCATTTAAAACCTTAAAAATCAAGTTTTTTATAGGGGCTTTTTTCTTCACAAGTTGAAGTTTTCGTGGGTGCATCTGCGGCATTTCGAGCCCCGCGGTGAACCCGGTAGCGCTTCGGGCGCCAATGAAAGTCCCTTCAAATTGATGGCACCCGGTGCAATGTCGCAGTGTTTGCCATACGGGCATGGCGTCTTTGAGCAATCGAGTCAACATTTGGGCCTAGAAAAGCCCCAAGGGGGGACGGCTTTGTAAGGTCAAAGTGCCCGACCAGTGCTATGGTCTGATCTATAGAAAAGACAAATAAGCAAGGGCTTGGGGTGGATAAAAAATCCGTATGGCTGGTCGCATTGGCGCTGGCGTTTTCTTTTGGAGTGCTGATCTGGATGGCTGCAGAGACGCAGATGCAGGGCACGCGGCCGGTGCAGACAGTGAGTGGGGCGAAAGCGAGCAATGCGCCCTTGCCAGACTTTGCTGCGATCGAGAACGGAGTGGACCGGAAAACTGCATTTTTTGAATTCGTGCAGCGGCTGATCAACGCCGAAAACGCCACGATTCTTGCTAAGCGCGCCAAAGTGAGAGAAGGGCTGCTGTTGCTCACCAACGGAGAGCCGTTGACCGACCGATTGGCTCGCGAAATTCAAGTTTGGCTCGATGCATACAACGTCGAGGATGCGGTCTCTGAGGTGTCCAGCCTCAAGCGTTTGCTGAAGCGCATGGATGTCATTCCACCGTCGCTGGCCATGGCCCAGGCAGCGAATGAGTCCGCATGGGGAACATCGCGATTTGCGCGGGAAGGCAACAACTTATATGGGCAATGGTGCTTCAGGCTCAACTGCGGCATTGCTCCAGCGCTGCGGCCTGAAGGGGAGACTTACGAAGTGCGGGTATTTAAAAGGCCCTATCAATCGGTGGTGGCGTATGTACACAACTTGAATACGCACCGCACTTACGCGAGCCTGCGCGAACTGCGTTTGGCCGCGAGAGAGGCTGGACAACCATTGGACGGGTTGCGTTTGGTCGAGGGGCTTTCTGGGTACTCGCAAGAAGGCCAAAATTACGTCGAATGGATTCGGCAAATCATTACCACCAACAACTTGACTGTGGCAGACCGCAAGCTGGGTGAGTGAACACGCTGCCCTGGGTCACCTCGCTCCGTGCGGAGGATTGAAAAGCGATGCCCAGCATCGCTTTTCAGACTCAAGAGTCGATGAAAGAAGGCAGGAGTAAGCTGATTTGCGGGAAGAAAATCAGCAGCCCCAAAGTCACGACCATGGCCAACACCAGTGGCCAGACGCCACGGAAGATCGCACCGAGCTTGACTTCTGGCAGCAGTCCGTGAATCACGAATAAATTCATCCCGACGGGGGGCGAGACCAAGCCAATTTGCACAACCATGACGATGAGAACGCCAAACCACACAGGATCAAAGCCAAGGCTTGTCACGATAGGAAAGAACAGCGGAATGGTCAGCAACACCATCGTGAGCTCCTCCATGACGGTGCCCATGACCACGTAAACCGCCATCATGGCGACGACAATCCAAATCGGCGTCAGGCCCAGACCCATGATCCAGTCCTTCAACAAAAATGGCATCGGAGTGAAGTTGATGAAGTTCGCAAAGATCGTGGCCGCCATCAACAGCATGAACAGCATGGACGTGGTTCGCGCTGACTCAATCAGCACGTTATAGAGGTCACGCAGACTCAGGCGTTTGCGCGCCACCGCAAATAAAAACGCACCTGTGGCGCCCACACCAGCCCCCTCGGTGGCAGTAAAAACCCCCCCGTAGATTCCGCCCAGCACCAAAAGGGCCAGCAACAGGACCCCCCAGATGCCGCGCAAGGCCACCCAGCGGTCTTTCCAACTGACTTTTTCGCCGGCAGGTGCATGATCAGGATCGAACCAAGTCATGATCGTGATGGCGACCATCAGCAAAGACGCGGACAAGATGCCTGGCAACACCCCGGCTGCAAAAAGGTGGCCGATATTGGTTTCTGTCACGATGCCGTAGATCACTAGGATGGTCGATGGCGGAATCATGATTCCCAGGGTGCCTCCGGTTGCAATCACCGCAGTAGACATTGAGTCGCTGTAACCCAGCTTTTTCATCGACGGGTAAGCCACTCGGCTCATCGTCGCTGCGGTTGCAATGGATGAGCCGCAAATGGCCCCAAAACCGGCGCAGGCCAGAACCGTCGCGTGGGCCAGCCCACCGCGGACATGGCCGATCATGGTGTGTGCGGCGTAAAACAACTCTTGTGCCAAGCCGGCGCGAGACACAAAGTTACCCATCAACACAAACAAGGGCACGACAGACAAAGTGTATGCAAATCCGGTCTCTTGGACGACTTGTTCTAAGCTGGCCCAAGCGGGCTCCCAGCCCCGAATCAGTCCGAGTCCAATCGTGCCCGAGATAGCCATGGCGAAGGCCAGAGGCACTCGCATCAGCGACAAGGCGAAAACGCCGATAAATCCCAAAAGTGCTTCGATCATGTCGCTTTATCCGTGTGCTGAATGTGCGGGGGCAGGCGTGAATGCCAGCCCGATATGGATCGCTCCAGCTAAGAACGAAAAAATCCCCATCAGGTCGAGAAAAGGCGCGCGTGGAATCGCGAGCTGCGCGCTGACCTCACCCGCCTCCGCAGTCTCTGCACCCACGCCCCACATCAGGTAACCCACCCAGAGCAAACAAGCGCCACAGATCATCTGGATCAAGACGCGCTGCACCTTTTTAAAACCATCTGACCAAACTCCATCCAACGAGCCGAACACCACGTGCTCTTCGTTGAGGCTGACCAAGGGGAGGGTTGAAAAAATCACCACAACCATCAGCATTTCGGTCATCTCGAGAGAGCCGGTGATGGATTGGTCTAGAAACTTGCGGCCGCCAACGTCGAAAAAAGTCAGCCACATGATGGCAAACAAAGAGAGGCCACCCACCCCTCCACAAATGCGTTCAAGAAAAGTTCGCATAAAACCGTTGGCTTTCTACAAAAAACAATGGCGGGAACCCCCGCGGGTTCCCGCCGATACCTTGAATGCTAACGCACCGTGAACACACAGCGCGCTGCGAAGGTTTTACTGCTTGGCGATTTCAGCGCGGAACTCGCGCAGTGCTTGGCCAGCATTCTTCAAGCCAGCAGCCTCGGCTTGAGCCACCCAATCGCGCTCAAGTTTGCCGATGCGAACCGTGACGTCGCTCACCATGGAGGCAGATGCGGCAGTGATCTTCACACCATTTTTGCGCATGTTTTCCATGGACGTTGCATCTGCCGTGTCCCAAGCCTTGCCGAAATGGCGAGCTGCAAACTCACCAGACATTTCATCCAGAGCCTTGCGCTGGCTGTCGCTCAATTTGGCATAGGTGTCGGGGTTGATCATGAAAGCAAAGCTGGTGTTGTACAGGCCGCCTGGCAGGGTGGTTGTGTACTTGATCAGCTTGTCGATCTTGAAGGAGTCGGTGGACTCTGCAGGGAAGAGCGTGCCGTCCATCACACCAGTCGACAGCAACTCATAGGATGCAGGCGCGGGCTTGAGAGTCACGTTCATGTCCAAACGCTTGCTGATCTCGTTGACCATGCCGCCGCCAATGCGGAACTTGAGACCTTGCATGTCATCGACCTTGGTGATTTCCTTTTTGGTGTTCAAAATCATGCCAGGACCGTGGGTGAAATAAGCCAGCACCTTGACGCCTTGCTTGTCATGTTCTGCATCAAATGCGGGGTATCGCTTGGCAATGCGGTTGTAGGCAACAGAGATGCTGGTCGCGCTGTCGCCTAGGAATGGAAGCTCAGCCATTTGCGTCGCCACAAAGCGGCCGGGCGTGTAGCCGTGCACTGCAAAGGAGATGTCGACCAATCCCTTTTTGACGCCGTCCACCGTGCCGGGTGCAGGCATGGGGGCTTTGGGCAGGACGTTGCAGCGCAGGTCGCCGCTGGTCTTTTTGGCCAACATGTCGCACCACTCTGCTTGGGCTACCGACAGCAAGTGCTTGGGTGGAACCCAGCTAGAGACGGTCAGCACGGTGGCTGCTTGAGCGGTAGCAGACATCGCAAGCGCAGCTGCGATGGCACTGAAATGCAACTTCTTCATGGTTTGATCCTTTGATAGGGGTGAGGTGAACCGTTTTTGAAAAATGGTTCTTTTATTTAAGCAAATATCGGGGTGACTTATGGACAGGGATTACCCTAGAAAGACATGGATCTGAACCAAACCTTGGTCGAACAGGTCAATAATCAAATCCACGTTCATTCGAAACCTTCACACTGCCATGTCTTGCTCTCCCATGCGCCCTTTGCGATTCTCTGAGCCCGAGTGGGCTGCACGAGTCAAGCTCGCCGCCACCTACCGGATCTTTGCGTATTTGGGGTGGTCTGAGCTGATCTACAACCACATTTCCCTGCGGGTGCCGGACGAGCCAGAACACTTTTTGATCAACCCATTTGGCTTGCACTACAGCGAGGTGACGGCTTCCAACCTGGTCAAAGTGAATGCCCAGGCCGAAGTCGTCGGTCACTCTGACTGGGGCATCAATCCCGCCGCCTTTGCATTTCATGGTGCCATTCACGCACAAGTCCCAGACGCACACTGCGTGATGCACGTGCACACCACCCCCACTTTGGCGGTGTGCTGCACTGAGGATGGCTTGTCTTTCACCAATTTTTACGCCGCGCAACTTTGGGGGCAGGTGGCCTACCATGACTTTGAAGGGATCACCGTTCACCAAGAGGAGGGCGAACGCATTCTGGCGAGCGCTCAAGGCAAACGGGTGCTTTTGTTGCGCAACCACGGCCCGGTCGTGATGGGGGACACGCTGGCACAGGCTTTCAATTTGATGTGGTTGGTTCAACGGGCTTGCGAAGTACAAGTCGCTTCTCAAGCGCTGGGACCGCTTCGGGCAATCCCAACCCCGGTGCTGGAAAAATGTGTCCGGGACTCCTTGAATTTCAATCCCAAAACGGGCGCCGGTGAGGACTCATTCGACGCGATGCGCCGATTGGTTGATCGCCACAATCCTGGCTACGATCTCTGAGTACCACTCAATATCTGGGTTGCGCAGACCGGTCCATGCGATGAGATGACCATGTGGCGACCGCTGCAATCGCCAAGCAGCTGAAGATCACGGAAAAGTAATTGCCACTGGCATCGAACGCAGCGCCAGCCAACACGGGGCCAAGCAAGTTGCCCAACGCGGCGCCTGAATACAAGGTGCCCACGATGCTGGCGACTGAGCGCCCGCCAAAGTAGTCCATGCAGATGGCCGGCAGCAAAGACACGATGCTGCCGTAGCTCAAACCAAACCAAAGCGCAAAGGCAAACATCCACGCGTAGCCAGTGGCACCGGCCCAGATGAAATACGAGCATCCCATCGAAAGCTGCATCAGAACCAAGGTTTTGGCCCTGCCAATGCGGTCTGCTACCCAGCCGATGGCAAAACGCCCCACCAGACTACCCACGCCAATCACGCCGACCAAGCCGACGGCGCTGGCTTCATCAATACCCATGTCGCGGGCGGCAGCGGGGGCATGGACGAATGGAATGAACATCACAGGAGATGCAGTGACCGTGGCCACATAAAACCAGCGAAAGGTCGGTGTGCGCAAGGTTTCACGCAGAGTCAAGCCTGGCGCCTCCTGCCCAGCGGCAGAGCGTTGCGCAGCAGGAGCCCGTTTAAGCAACGACGCAGCGGCGATACCGATCACCAGCACACCCACGGCCAGCTACTGCATCGCTTCGCGCCAAGGCATGGCAGCGATTGCAAACGCCAAAAGCATCGGCACAAACAGCGTACCAGCGCCGACGCCAGTGCTGGCGATACCACCCGCCAAACCCCGGCGCGTGGTGAACCACGGCTGCACGCTCGCGATCGATGGCGTGTAAACCAAGGCAATGCCAAGTCCCGCGAGCAAACCATAGCTGATGTAGATCGCCAGCAAAGAGGTGGCCCAGCTGGTACCCAACAAACCAAGGGCAATCAGGGCCATCCCCGCAGAGCAGACGATGCGCGGCCCAAAGCGATCGGCCAGCATACCGCCCACTGCACCCATGACGAAATAGACAAAGCCCGAAAGCCCAAAGATGAAAGACACATCGGCGCGCTGGGCATTGAACTCTTGGGCGAACGACTCGAAGAAAGCTGCAAACGAGTAAGACACGCCGAAAATCGTTGCCAGACACACAAATGTGGCCCAGACCACGACCCACGCTTCAATGGGTTCTTTCATCTTGTCTCCTCTTGATTGTCGGCTCATTCTGCCCGGCTTATGAATGCGTGTGTAGCGGTCGCTATGTCACGCGGGAGACGAGTGTCGGACTTTGGTCAGAGCATCGGGAGCCTGCAGTCAAAGGCGCGTCAGCCCCCGCGCGCCCTACTGATTAGCATGGTGATACCACCCGTGTTCGAGCGCCTCAAGATGGCCGACACGGGCCACACATTCTGCCCGGAGTTGCCCATGGAACATGTCTTGACCTACCCGCGCACGGTCTATCGGGATGACCACGAGATGTTGCGCGCCACGGTGCGTCGTTTCTTGGAGCGCGAATGCGTGCCACGCCAAGCAGCGTGGGAGGCTGCCGGTCAGGTTGATCGGGAGACGTGGCTCAAGGCTGGGCGTGAAGGCCTGCTCTGCACCACAATCGACAGCCAATGGGGTGGGGCGGACGGTGATTTCGGCCACGCTGCAGTGATTGTTGAGGAGATTGCGCGCAGCGGATTGAATGGTTTGGGCTTTGGCTTGCACTCAGATATCGTGGCGCCCTACATCGCGCGCTTGGGAACCCAGGAACAAAAGGCCAAGTGGTTGCCCGCGTGTGCACAAGGAAAGTTGATCTTGGCTATCGCGATGAGTGAACCGGGCGCTGGCAGTGACCTCAAATCGATCGCGACGACGGCCAAGCGCGAAGGAGACCATTACGTCATCAATGGGGCCAAAACCTTCATATCCAACGGACTCAACTGTGATCTCGTGATTGTGGTGTGCAAAACCGATCCTGCATTGGGGGCCAAGGGCGTTTCACTGATTGCGGTCGAGGCAAATACACCGGGTTTTCGCAAGGGACGCAAGCTCGACAAAATGGGACAAGAGGCTGCAGATACCGCTGAATTGTTTTTTGATGATGTGCGTGTTCCCGCTGATCACCTGCTGGGTGAGGAGAACAAGGGCTTTGCTTACTTGATGCAAGAGTTGGCCCAAGAGCGGTTGATCATTGCCATTGGCGCAGCGACCAAGATGGAGGCCATGCTGGCTGAGACGGTGCGCTACACCAAGGAGCGGATTGTGTTTGGCAAGCCTTTGTTTGACTTTCAAAATACGCGCTTCAAGTTGGCGGAGGTCAAAGCGCGCACGACCGCCGTCCGGATGATGGTCGATCAATATCTGGGCGAACACTTGAGGCGCAAACTCACGGTGGAAGAGGCTGCCATTTGCAAGCTTTTCGTCACAGAAGAATTAAGCAAGGCATTGGATGAAATGCTGCAACTTTATGGTGGCTACGGCTATATGAAAGAGTACCCCATCACGCGAGCATTCATTGACACGCGGGTGATGCGGATCTACGGCGGCACCAGCGAAGTGATGAAAGAGTTGATCTCACGCCAGCTGTGAATGCGCCCCACCATTTGCTTGAACCACCATAACCCCCTAATTGACGTTGGAGACTCCACATGATTCGTGATTCAGAAACCCTCAATGCTCTGTTGGACAGTGTGTCGAGATTTGTGCGTGAACGCTTGGTTCCGGCCGAGGAGTTGGTGGCGAGGACGGACGAAATTCCTGCAGCCATCGTTCAACAAATGCGGGACATGGGCCTGTTTGGAATGACCATTCCTGAAAGCTATGGAGGGATTGAGCTGACCATGGAGGAGGAAGTCCGCGTCCTGTTTGAACTGTGCAAAACATCGCCCGCTTTTCGCTCGATCATTGGCACAACCGTGGGCATTGGATCACAAGGCATCTTGATGGATGGGACTGATGAGCAAAAAGCCAAATACTTGCCCGGGCTGGCCACAGGCGAGCTGATCGCCTCATTTGCATTGACTGAGCCTGAGGCTGGATCTGACGCCGCTTCGTTGAAAACCACAGCCATTCGCCATGGCGATCACTATTTGGTCAACGGCACCAAGCGCTATATCACCAACGCCCCACATGCCAGTCTGTTTACCTTGATGGCTCGAACTGATCCTGAGGTTAAAGGCGCAGCCGGGGTGTCGGCGTTCATTGTCGACGCCAAGTCTCCCGGCATTTCTTTTGGCAAGATTGATCAAAAAATGGGGCAAAAAGGTGCCCACACCTGCGATGTCATCTTTGACAACGTCAAGGTCCCCGCTGAAAACTTGATTGGGCTCAAAGAAGGTCAGGGATTCAAGACCGCCATGAAAGTGCTCGACAAAGGCCGCATCCACATAGCTGCTGTGTGTGTTGGTGTCGCGCAGCGTATGCTTGATGATGCATTGAGATACGCGGTTGAGCGCAAGCAATTCGGGCAAGCCATCGGTGAGTTCCAGCTGGTGCAAGCCATGTTGGCGGACAGCAAAGCCGAAATCTACGCGGCGGAATGCATGGTGTTGGATGCCGCTCGCAAGCGAGATGATGGATTGAACGTGACAACCGAGGCTTCCTGCTGCAAGATGTTTGCTTCCGAGATGTGTGGCCGTGTGGCGGATCGGGCGGTACAAATTTTGGGAGGGGCAGGTTACTTGGCCGAATATGGCATTGAGCGTTTTTATCGCGACGTTCGCCTGTTCCGTTTGTATGAAGGAACGACGCAGATTCAGCAACTCATTATTGGACGAGCCATGGTCAAAGAGGCGACGCATTGATGGAACAAACGATGGCTCGCTCGTCCCCGGGCGCCACACACAGAGATAGGAGAAACACATGATCAGTTATGACGTCACGGAGTGGGGCAAGTCACTGCAGCAAGCCGTTCGAGAGATACCAGAGCCGCAAGGTACTGAGGTGCTGGTTCGTGTGAAGTACTGCGGGGTCTGCCACTCGGATGTCCACATCCGCGATGGTTATTACGACTTGGGCGAAGGCAAGCGCTTCAATATCGAGGATCGAGGCGTTCGCTTGCCTCTGACCATGGGGCATGAGCCATACGGTCACGTGGTCGCGGCAGGGCCCGATGCCCATGGTGTGCCAATCGGCGAGGATCGACTGGTCTACCCGTGGACCGGTTGCGGAAATTGTGCGCAGTGCGATGCAGGACAAGACAACCATTGCACAAAGCCCCGTTTTTTGGGGGTGATGCGACCCGGTGGCTATGCGGAGCACTTGCTCGTCGCGCATCCCAAATATTTGGTGGATGTCAGCGGGATCGAGCCCAGTTTTGCACCGGTGTTGGCGTGTTCGGGCTTAACCACTTACAGCGCGGTCAACAAGTTGATGCCATGTCAGCCCAAGGATTGGATTGTGGTGATGGGCGCGGGTGGTTTGGGGTTGATGGCCGTCGCGGTGCTGCGTGCTTTGGGTCATGAGCGCATCGCTGTTTGCGAGATCGATGAATCCAAGTGGGAGGCGGCCAACGCGATGGGTGCACAACTGGTGGTGCAGCCCCAAGACACGGAGGCCTTGGCCACTCTGCAGGGACTGGATGGCGGCGTCTACGGTGTGCTCGACTTTGTTGGTGCCGCGCCCACCGCTGAGCTCGGCATTGCCGCTCTTCGCAAAGGAGGTCACTATGTGGTGGTGGGCTTGTTTGGCGGGCAAATTCCTCTGTCTTTGGTGCCGGTTGCTCAGCGCGCGATCACGATTCAAGGCTCTTATGTGGGCAACTTGGCCGAGCTTGAGGCGGTCGTTGCGCTCGCCAAATCGGGCAAACTCAAAGCCCTACCAACGCAAACTTGTGGGCTCTCTGAAGTGTCTGGCGTGCTCGATCAACTTAAAGCGGGAACCGTGTTGGGTCGGGTTGTAGCCCAGATTGATCCGGCTGGGGCCTGAGGCACAAGTTGTCTGTTGAGCACAAATTGGAACGCTCTCCAATGACAGAAGCAGAGTGGCACACCCGCGTCGATTTAGCCGCGTGCTACAGACTCATCGCTCATTACGGCATGTCAGACCTCGTTTACAACCATGCAACGGCGCGGATACCCGGTACAGATCATTTTTTGATCAACGCCTACGGTTTGTTGTATCACGAGATCACAGCCTCTAGTTTGGTGACCATTGATTTGAATGGTGATGTGGTTCGGCAAGGGACAACCAAGCTTGATGTCAACCGCGCTGGGTATGTGATTCACTCGGCTATTCACAGTGCGCGGCATGATGTCGATTGTGTCATTCATACTCACACTCGAGCCGGAATGGCGGTGTCTAGCATGGCCTGCGGGCTGTTGCCGTTAACGCAGTCAGCCATGCGTTTTCGAGACATCGCGTACCATGAGTATGAAGGGCCCGCCGTCGATTTGGCGGAGCAGGAGCGGTTGGTTCGAGACCTAGGGTGTGCGAATGCAATGATCTTGCGCAACCATGGGCTGCTGGTGGCTGGCGCCAGTGTTGCGCAGGCTTTTAACGCACTGTATTGGTTGGAGATGGCGTGTCGCGCCCAAGTCGATGCGATGGCGAGTCGGACAGAGCTCACTATTCCAAGCCCCGAGGTGGTGCAAAAGACGTGGCATTTGTATCAGCCAGAGGTGCGTCGACCGTTTGGTGAGATGGAGTGGCCAGCCATGCTACGCCTGGCCGAACAGCTTGATTCCAGCTTCAAAGACTGAGGCGTTTGGCAGGTCGCCGCACGACCTGCAAGCCGCGTCAAATGTCGGCCAGCATTCGCTCGATGATTTGTTGCACTTCGAATGCAGTTTGGAAGCTGGGCAGCCGGTGCGGTTCGCCTTGCATCATCGCTGCGACTTGGCTCAACTGGGCTTGATATGTGGTGGTTCGAGGATCGAGATCGTGTGCCAGTGAAAGCCCTTCGGGGTGGGCCTCGTCACATTGCAAGAGGCTGTACCAATTGTTCAAGCACAGCGACCCGTGATCGCCGAGGAAATGGGCGCTGACAATCTCATTCGGCTGTCCGCCTGTGGAGGCAACCAGCGACACCGGAATCCCACCCGCACTCAGATGCGCCATCATGGATTCTTCAGATGCATCGGTTTGCCTGCGTACACCTTGGACGGCGTGCAGCTCGACTCGACCTAAAAGCCGATTCAACAAGTAGATAAAGTGAGATGTCACCTCGCGCGTGAAGCCGCCTTGTGCGCTGCCGCTGAGCCAAGGTGCATGGGCTTGGAAGGGTCTTGGCCAGCGGTGAAAATGCAATCGGATATGGACTTGCCGCAATCCGAAGGATGCCGCCTTGATCCTTGATTCAAGCACGTCCACTGCTGGCGCCGATGCGAATACAAAGTTAACGGCTTCTGGTAAACCTGCAGCCTTGATTTCACTCACTAGCTTCGCGCTGTCGTCAATGTCAACGCCCAATGGCTTTTCACAAAACACGGCTTTGCGGTGCTCGATGCACGTGCGGCAAAGGGCTGCGTGGTAAAGCGGCGGCGTCGCCACGTACACGATATCGACTCTAGGATCAGCGATCGCCTCTTCAGCCGAGGCACAGAGCTTGATGCCTGGGTAGCTGAGAGCAGTGTGCGCGAGTGCCGGTTCTGCGATGTCAAAGCCTGCGACGACTTCGAAGCGAGGGTGCTGCGCTGCCTGATCCAACATTCGTTGGCCGACCGCGCCTAGACCTATTACTGCGACGTGATACGTGCGTTGACTCATTTGGTTCGCTCCTTTGAACGGGGCGAATGGTGGCGCGATTGCTCGCGCCAAGGTGTCGCCATCGCTACTGCGGTCTCATTGTGTGATTTATTTGGGGCGAATCAAAGCCACCACCCTGCTAGCACCATGGTGATCACAGCGCCAGCAGTCAGTTGGGTTCTCAACTTGAGCCATTCGCTGGGCCACTGGAGAAAAGCGTTATGAACGAAATCCATGCGCAGAGCCCCAATGTAAATCAGCGCCAACGCCCACCATTGCAGAGGGTTGGGCAAGATGACACTGGCGGTTGACAGCAATGAGGGCATCACACTCCAAACCAACAGACGGCGCTGTTGATCCGGGTGGAGCTCGGGTACTGACAGTGCCCAGCCCCAAGATAGCGCACCCACGAAGGTGACGATTGAGATCGCGTATGCCTGCAGAACTTGGGTGCCTAGCTCAGGGTATGGACCGGTCACACTCCAGGTCAATGCGAGCGCGAAAGGCAGCCAGCCGCCATAACCCAACCAGCGCAAGGCCTTCCAAATGCGGGGCGTCCAGCCGGATCGAAGTGAGTCAGTCATCTTTCAATTTTAACGAGAGTGAGCCCAATTCAGAGGTGTCTCAATAGCGCGCGAGCACTCGTCCACGCTCCCTCGACGCGGCCACCCCCCAGCCAGTCGCCGATGACTCCAATGCGCAAGTCCGCATCCCAGTAAGCCGCTTGTGCTGCCTGACCTTGAGATCGCGCATAGCGCCAGCGGTGTGCGTGAATTTGTGCGGGCGCGCCGAAACCTCGGTCTCTGAGCCATTGGTGTGTTTGGTCGATCACCGCCTCTGGCCTGGCTTCTTCGTGGACCTGCGACCATGCTTGCGTGGCGTGCATCGTCCAATGGGGCTGGGCGACGCGACCGGGTTTGCGGTTGTTCTGCGCAATCCAGTCGACAAATTCATCGTTGACAAACCAGCCGTCGAAAGCGTCGGGAGGGGGCACATCAGCCCAATCGATCATCATCGCCCAGCAGGGTATCATCGAAATGTGTGACCATTGGGCAACCCACTCGGATGGCAGGTCAGCAAACAAAGGCGCTAGCTGTGGCAGCGGGACACTGCTGACCACAGCATCGAAGGGTCCAAGCGGTTGTGCGGATTCGGCGGCGTCCAGCCACCAAGTCTGTTCTTGGCGGCGCGCGCGTTGGATGGTGTGCTGGGTGTGTGTCTTGACTTGGGACAACAGGCCTTTGATTGGGCCAGGCATTTGCGGTATGCCGATGAAACGCTGCACCGACGTGCTGAGTCGCCGTTCGCTTCCTTCGCCGGTCACCACCTGATCGCCCCAGGGCTGCACCCAACCGGCTTGCATCCATTGGCGGATGGTGTCCATGAATTCAGGGGACTGCGCCGTGAAGTATTGCGCTCCATGATCGACCGCCCCAAGCTCCGTGCGCCGAGAACTCATCCGGCCGCCGGCGCCGCGTCCCTTGTCAAAAACAGTGACCTCATGCCCCTGCTGATGCAGAGCATGGGCGAGGGTCGCGCCGCTGATTCCGGCGCCGATGATGGCGTATTTCATATAGCGCACTGTAATCTGCCCCGCTGTGCGTCTCACTGCCGCATCAAAGTAACCCCACGACCTAGATGCATCCGCCTCGAGCCTGGTCGCGATTCAAGAGGCTCACCTCTGTACTCTCATCCTACCCAGAGACAGTCGCCGCACGCCGGGCCGGCTCTGGGCAACCGATCTCAATGGCGCGGCTGGGGAGTTCAGGACCGATTGGCTTGGGCAGCCACCGCGTTGATCAAGTCTTGACCGCCCCATTTCGCGGCGTCCAACACTGCCAGGATCAAGCCGGTGAATTCAGCGATGTGTGAGCCTTGAGGATTGATCACGATCTGGTCGTCCTGCTTCACGTAGGCCAAGGGCGTCCCCAAGTCTGATGCCACACAGGTCTGCATCACATTCGCCCAAGTCATTTTGGTCTGTGGTGTGTTCACACGGCGATATTCACTGCCGGCGCTGTCTGCCTTTCGCGTTCGTGGCGCCGCAGGTTTTCACACAAAAGTGACGTGTTTGTTGAGGGGGTACTCGCGGATGCGTTGACCGGTCAGCGCAAACACAGCATTGGCTAATGCCGCTGTGATAGGTGGGACACCCGGTTCTCCGATGCCTTGCACGCCACCACCACTTTCCATTATGGCGACAGTGACTTGAGGCATTTGGTGCATCCGCAGGGCAGGGTAGTCATGAAAATTGGATTGTTGAGCTTGCCCATCAGCGAAGGTGATTTCGCCCATCATGGCTGCGGTCAAACCATAGGCGATGCCCGATTGCAATTGCGCCTCGATGTTGCGCGGGTCCAGTGCGATGCCGACATCAGCGACGCAATAGACTTGCTCCACCTTGATCCCACTGCCAGTCTGGCGAACTTCCACCACTTGTCCGACATAGCTGCCGAATGACAAGGTCATGGCTAGGCCTCTGGCTCGCCCTCGAGGCAAGACCTTGTCCCATTCAGACAACTCCCGTAGGCGCACCAAGACCGCCCGGGCTTGAGGGAAAGATTCAGCCATGGCTAAGCGCATGGACATGGGATCCACGTTTTTGGAGTGTGCCAACTCATCCAAGAAGCACTCGTGGAAAAAGCCGTTGTAAGACGCTCCCACCGAGCGCCATGGGCCGACAGGCACGCTCAGCTCAGAGGCATAGGCGCTCACTTTGTGGTGGGGTGCCAGATAAGGCGCATCGCCTGCGCCTTCAGCCAGCATTCGGTCGGGTCCGGGCAATGGCAAACCGATGCGCCCGCCCCAGGACCGCGTCGAGGAGGCCGACACAATGTCCATGCGAATAGCCTCAGGAGTTCCGTTGGCAGACATCGCGCCTTTGAAACGCCCCAGAGCAGCTGGCCTGTAAAAATCGAGGCGCATATCTTCTTCCCGCGTCCAGGTGAGTTTCACGGGTTTGCCGGTTACCGCTTTGGCAATGGTGGCGACTTGCACCACGTAGTCGACATCGGTGCGACGTCCAAAGCTGCCACCAACCAGAGTGACGTGAAAATGGACTTGCTCTGGTTCGAGTCCGACCGTCTTTGCCGCGATGGCACGCGCCAAAGTGGGGATCTGATTGCCCGTCCAAATATGCAATGCCTCGCCGGTGAAGTGCGCCACCGCACTGATCGGCTCGAGCGCGGCATGGGCCAGGTGCGGCGCTCGGTATTCGACATCCAAGACCTCAGAGGCTTGGCTCAGCACTTGATCGGCGTTACCAATATCGCGGTGAACCGCGTCCGCAGACAGCGTCTGGAGTTCACTGCGCAGTTGATCGAACATGGCCTCACTGGTGGCGGGATAGGTGGCAGCCTGCCAATCACACTGCACCGCGCGCGCAGCCTGAAAGGCACGCCATGTGTTGTCGGCAACGATGGCGATGCCGCTGTTCATCGGCACCACACTGAGCACCCCACGCATGGCTTTCGCCCGGGTGGCATCAAAGGAGACCATGCCGGCTCGCTTGGGGTTGCTGACCACAGTGGCGTACACCATGTTGGGCAAGCGGATATCGATGGCAAACGTGGCGGTGCCAGTGCACTTGTGCAACATGTCTTTTCGCGGCATTGATCGACCGACGTAACGCCACTGATTCGCAGGTTTAAGTTTGGGGTGCTCCGGCAATTCAATTCGCGCTGCATCCGCCGCCAAGGCGCTGTAGGGCAGGCGATTCTGCGTTTTGGCTTGGATGACATAGCCATCCTTGGTCGAGAGCTGATCCGCAGGCAAACCCCAGCGGCGAGCAGCCGCTTGCACCAACGCATGGCGCGCAGCGGCTCCAGCGACCCGCATTTTGACGAAGGCGTCCCGTGCACTGGCGGAGCCGCCTGTGATCTGCAATCCCAAAAAGCGGCCGCCCACCGCCATCACTTGCCTCATGGTGTTGGCTGCCAGGCTCTGGTCGTAGGGAGCGGCTGCCGAGGCACTGATGTCCGTGTAATACGTCGCACTGGGTGGGCCGTGTTCGATGCGGATGTCTTCCCATGCGACATCCAGCTCCTCGGCAACCAGGGCAGCGAGCGTGCTCTGAACACCCTGACCCAACTCTGTTCTCGGGGTGATCACGGTGACACCTCTCGCGTCAATCAAGACGTAGGGGTTGAGAGGGGTGGTTTGGGATGGATCGAGGTCGTGCAACGCCCCTTTCGCCAAGGCTTCTGGTAAGGGGTTGGGTAAGGGTTGTTTGTATTTGTAGTAACCAAAAGCGACACCTCCTGCCATAGCGACGGAGCCCAAAACCAGTCCTCTTCGGGTGATGGTGCCGACTGTGCTCATGCCTGCGCCTCCTGAATTTTTGCCGCTGCTTGATGCACGGCAGCACGGATGCGCGGATAGGTTCCGCAGCGACAAATGTTGGTCATCGCCTCGTCGATGTCCGCATCAGTTGGGTTGCGCTTGGCTGCTAATAGGGCCATCGCCGCCATGATTTGTCCGGGTTGGCAGTAGCCGCACTGCGCTACTTGCTGTTCAATCCAAACCTGCTGAATGATGTGAAGTTGCTCTGGTGAGCCAATACCTTCGATGGTTGTGACTGGACCTCGCACGGCTGAAGCAGGCGTGACGCAAGCCCTCACGGGTTGGCCGCCCACGTGTACCGTGCAGGCACCGCATTGGGCGATGCCACACCCGAATTTTGGTCCTGTGATGCCGAGCTCATCGCGCAAAACCCAGAGCAAGGGCATGTCCGGTTCAACATCAATGTTGTAAGTACGTCGGTTGACTTGGAGTTGCATGTTGGACTGTTCGATGGAGGATGTGGCGGGGCATTTCGGCGTGTCGAATTCAATTCGACACGACTTTCATTGCTTTGAGTGAGGATAGATACAGCGAAAGCCAATATACACGGCATAAAAATCACTGGGCTTGAAGGCTTGGACGCTGGCACGCATCTGCCCACTCGGATACCACCAAGAGCCACCGACCGTTTGGCGTGTTTCTCCGCTTGCCGTGAGTGTCCACTCCCAAACATTGGCACCCATGTCGAACAAACCGTTGACGCCTTTGATGGTGACGCCAACTGGTGCTGCGCGTGGCCAAGGGTCTGAACCCGACGTGTTTGCTCCCTCTGGACTGTCCCCTGTGGGCCAGGGGTACGTCCGTCCGCTTTCAAACGGAGGGCTGGGCTTGGCACGCTGCTCGGTAAACGCTGCACTCAACCATTCCGCATGGGTTGGCAAACGCCCACCCGCCCATCGGCAATAGCTTTGTGCTTCTGCGAACGTCACATGCACCGCTGGCCAATCGGAGTGTGTCTCACCAGGGCGGTTGGGATGGCGCCAGCTGGTGCCGGGAATGCGTTCCCAACCGGCTAAAAACTCAAACCCTCCGCCTTCCAATTCTGCGCGAGTGGTCGTGCCAGTGGCCTGTACAAAGGCTTCAAATTGCTTGATGGAGACTTCTGTGCTGTCGATTGCAAACGCAGGCAATTGACTCTTGTTGGCGTGGCGCTCAAGTGCTTCCTTGGCATGGGAGGATGGCGTGGTCAGCGCTGTTGCCGACAGGATGATGACGCCAACGATCAACCAGATCGATCTCGGTGCAATGGCACCACTGGCTTGAAATCCTTGGTCGGTGTGCGCAACAAAAGCCATGTCAGGTGCGAGCCGACTCGCGTTCTCTTGCCCACCGCTGCAGGCGAGGGCGCCACCGAAGGAAATGGACATATCCCCACTCCAACATCGGAGTGACTCCGGGCAAAGCCGCGCATTTGGCTAGCCAACGCCAACCGGGCAGCTGGCGCCAGAGGACCACAAAGGCCATGGCCCCCGAGTACAACTGACCGTCTGTATCGCGCACATGGAAGCGTGCCATCGCTTGCTGTTGGCAAAGTCCTGGTGCATCTGGTGCATGTTGACTGACGTCGTGCCAGTTCAACTGTGCATGGCTTTCTAGGCCTTGATAGAGCGCGACTTCACGCCGACACAGCGGACAGCTGCCGTCAAAATAAACCGTGACCCCTGCAGACGGGCCGTCTGCGCTCATGGCGGTGGGAAGCTGGTTTACCTCGGTCATGTTTGTATTATTGACGCCAGCTTAAATACGCACAAAATGCCAGTGATTGAAAGCCCCTGGCCAACGGCTGACTGACCCGACGCGTTCGCGCTTAGCCTGCCCAAGTCCAGACCCACAACCCGAGGAGTGAGTCATGCAGATTCAAGGTCGATGCTACTGTGGAGACATTCGTTTCACTTTTGATGGGGAGCCGCAACGCGCGGTTCAGTGCCATTGTCGGGAGTGCCAATACATCAGTGGAGGCAATCCGAATGCCGCCATGATTGTCCCCAAAAGTGGATTCAAACTCACCCAAGGTGAACCCAAGTCGTTTGCGCGAAGCGATTTGCAAACGCCGCGCACACGTTGGTTTTGCGCGCGTTGTGGTACATCGCTGGCAACGTTGAGTCCACGCTATCCGGAATCCATCATCCTCAAGGTAGGGACTTTCGATGATCCGAGCGTGTTCAAGCCAACGGTTGCGCAGTACCTGAAGGATAAACAGCCATTTCACTGCGTCGCCGAGGGGGTCGATGCGTACGACGAAGTGCCTGGTCCGACCAGCCGTTGATTGCCTTTCAGGCTGGGACTCACTGCCTGCTTAAACGGCGTGTTTCGCTGCCCAAGCCTCGAGTCGCTGTCGGTTGTGCTCGGCCTTAGACGCGTTCAAGTGCTGGTCGTGGTGGGCCGCCTTGGCCGTGAGCTCGATGACATAGCCGTTGGGGTCTCTGAAATAAATCGACTGGATGAAGCCGTGGTCTGATGGCCCACGCATCTCTTGTCCTGATCGCGCTGATTTGTCCATCATGTACTGAAGGTGTTCGGGGCTGACTTCTAGTGCAATGTGCAAATCAAAATCATGCTGGTTTTTGAATTCGAACGGCATGTCCGGCGCTTCGAAAAATGCCAAACACCCGCCATCCGCCATTTGGTAGAAGGTGTGCAACACTGAAGTGGCTCGGCCGGTTTTGGTCTCGTTGATTTCGAGCACGCTTGCCAATGGCAGCTCTAAGAAATCTTCGTAAAAAGCGCGAGTCTCGGACGAACTCCTGCAGCGGTAGGCAGCATGGTGCAGTTTCAGTATTTTTGGTCGGATTTGTCCAGGCATGGCGGCCTTCTCCTCAGTTAGCGAGTCCCCAGAGGTGTGCCACGTTCAACATGTGCCTTCACCCTGGGGGTTCAATTTTCGGCGTAAGTCATTCGCAAATCACGCTTGAGCACTTTGCCGCTGGGGTTCTTAGGGAGCGCGGTGGCGAAGACCACGCGTTTGGGTACTTTGAATGCCGCCATGTGTTGATTGCAGTGCGCCATCACGTGTGCTTCGCTCAGTTGCGAACCTTCTTTGAGCACGATCACCGCCGTCACCGCCTCGACCCATTTGGCGTCTGGTAGTCCAATGACTGCCACCTCTGATACTTGGGGGAGTCGGTAGATCATCTCTTCGACTTCGCGGCTGGCGACGTTTTCTCCACCCGACTTAATCATGTCCTTCTTGCGGTCCACGACAGTGATGTAACCCTCTTCGTCGATGGTGGCCAGGTCCCCACTGTGAAACCAGCCACCCGTGAATGCGGCATCGGTTTTTGCAGCGTCATTGAGATACCCCAGCATCAGGTGCGGTGAGCGGTGGACGATTTCGCCGACCTCGCCGGGGGCGACATCTTGCATGTTGTCATTCACCACGCGGGTCTCCACATTGATCACCGCTTTGCCACACGAACCTGGCTTGCGAAGTTGATCCTCCGGCGGCAGCATCGTTGCTAGAGGGGCGATTTCGGTTTGACCATACAAATTCCAAAGCCGAACGTTGGGCAAACGTCGCGCCAACTCTTTGAGTACCTCGACTGGCATGATGGATGCGCCGTAATAGCCCTTGGTCAAATGTTTGAGTTTGTCTGCATCAAACGCGGGAGAGCGCAGCAGTGCGATCCACACCGTCGGTGGTGCAAAGAAGCTGTTGATTTGGTGCGCCTCTAAGAGCCTGAGCAAGTGATCAGGCACGGGCTTTCCCGTGATGATGTTGCTGCTGCCAATATAGATCGCAGGGCCAAAAAAAACATCCAGCTGAGCGCAGTGGTAGAGCGGCAGCGCATGCAAAGCCCTATCGGATTCTGCGATCTCAGCGTTGATCACACAACTGACGTATTGCCACAGCACCGCGTCGTGGGTCAACATCGCGCCCTTGGGGCTGGACTCGGTTCCGCTGGTGTAAACGATTTGTGCGAGGTCTGTGCTTTGCAGCGAAACTTCTGGCAGGGGGTCGGTGCAAGCCGCCAGCACATCAAAGTGATGCATACCCTCGGACGGGGTGGTTGTGTCTTCGCTGGGCAACCAAATGAACTGTTGGACCGCCGTGTCTTTGCTCGCCGCTTCTTTCGCCAAAGGGGTCAAGTCGGTATCGGTTGCCAAGGTCTTTGCGCCGCTGTGGCGCAAGATGTAGGCTACTTCTTCGGCCTTCAACATAAATTTGATGGGTACCATGACAGCACCTCGGCGTGCGAGAGCGAATCGCAGCGCAGCGAATCCATGGGAGTTGCGGGCCAACACCGCGACCCTGTCCCCTTCGTGCACGCCAATGCGGTGGAGGCCAGCAGCCATACGTGAAACCAATGCATCGAAATCCGCATAAGTCCATTGGATATCGCCGCATCCAATGGCTGCTTTGTTGGGCAAGCGAGCAGCCGTGCGACGCAAAGCGTCCGAAATCGTTTGACGTCTAACCTGGGACAGGGATGTGCTCATAAGTCTCTCCGAGTGCAATCGCCGATGTGGTGTGCCAGTTTTGCGGCAAACATTGTCGAGATGCCGTCACGTGGGCGTCAACGGATGCACCTGGTGACAGTGTTCGGTGCGGCAGCGCGTTCAGTCCTCAAGACATGACCCATTGAGCGACATGACTATAAAGGCTGATGCCGATCAGGATGTTGAACGGGAACGTCAGGCCAAGTGACAGACCAAAGTACAGCGGGGGAGAGGCTTCAGGGATGGCATAACGCAATACTGCGGGTACGGCGATATAGGAAGCGCTGGCCGCTAACACCATAAGCAAAATGGTGTTGCCCAGAGCCAATTCCAATAGCACGCCAATGCCCAGGGCCATCGATGCGTGCAACAACGGCGCGACGAGCGCATACAGCATCAAGGCGGGTTTTTGCCCTTTGAGCGCTGGCAAGTTTCGAGCTGTAAGCAAGCCCATATCGAGCAGGAAAAACGCCAGCATCCCCTTGAACAGATCACCCGTAAAAGGCTTCATCGCATCGCTGCCCGTACCGCCTGAGAGGTAGCCAACGACCATGGCGCCGAGCAGCAAAAGCTGCGGGCCTTCAGTGAGCGCTTCCTTGATGACATGGCGCAACGGGTGTGATGGGGCAGGTTGTTGCGCAGCCTCCAGGGCTGTAGGGTCCTTGGGTATGACGGAGCTGGCAACTGCGCGCTGGCGCAAATGGTGAGCCCCCAGCATGGCCAGCAATATCGCAGGGGACTCCATCAATGCGAGCGCGGCCATCATGTGCCCTCCGTAATCGATGTTCAGGGCTTCAAGGTGCGCAAGAGCGGTGACGAAGGTGACGGCGCTCACGCTGCCATATGTCGCGGCGATGGCGAGCGCATTCCATGTTGAGGTGATGCGCTCTAACCACCAGCGTGCGAGCAAGGGGATCAGCAGGGCAAGGGAAATCGCTGCGGCCAGGCTGGCGCCCACCTCTTGTGTGAACCCGGTTTCAGCCAACGCAAAGCCGCCTTTGAGGCCAATGGCCATGAGCAGATATAGAGAGAGAAATTTGGAAATCGATTCGGGGATATGCAGATTGGAGCGCAACAGACCAGCGCCAACCCCAAGCATGAAAAACAAGATGGCGGGGTCTAAAAAGGCAGAGGACATAGATCTGATGGGGTACTTTGGATGGAAACAAACGAGATTCTTCCTGAAGTAATACATCAAGTAAAATCGATATTTAAATACCTATACATAGATTTAAATCTATGCAATTGACGCCCAAACAAATCAAACTTTTTTTAGCTCTGGTAGAAAGCCAAAGCGTCACCGCTGCCGCTCGTGCCTGTCATGTGACGCAGCCGACTGCGTCAATGCAGTTGCGCACGATTGCTGAATTGGTGGGCTTGCCCTTGTATGAAATCTCTGGCCGCCAGTTCCGATTGACCGACGCGGGCGAGGCCCTGGCTGCCACTTTGCTGAGGGTTGAGCGGGCTTGGGAAGGTTTTCAGCAATCGGTTGCCGAATTGCGTGGGCTAGAGCGTGGAAGGCTGCGCGTTGCAGTGGTGAGCACGGCCAAGTACTTTGTGCCGCAGTTCTTGGCTGACTTTTGCCGCGATCATCCACAGATTAATGTGGCGTTGGAGGTCCAGAACAGAGATGGCGTCGTGAGCCGATTGCGCCGGCATCAAGATGACCTGTACGTCATGTCGCATCCGCCAGAGGACTTGACGCTGACCACCCATGCACTGATGCCCAACAAGTTGCTTTTGGTGGCACCCAAAGGCCATCGGCTCGCCGGCACTCAACGTCTGAAGTGGAGTCAATTGCGGGGCGAGAAATTCATTGTGCGCGAGCCGGGCTCTGGTACCCGTTGGGCGATGGAGCAAGCCTTTGCGCGTGTGCGATTTGCCCCTGCCGCGCCTATGGTGCTCGGGAGCAATGAGGCCATACGTGGGGCTGTGTCAGGAGGCATGGGCTTGGCTGTCTTGTCGGAGCACGCGCTACCTGGCGGTCCTGAATTGCATGGCTTGGTCCAATTGGCGGCACCGGGTTTTCCTATTCCTGCCCAGTGGTTTGCTGTGTATCCCGCACAGCAGTCGCTGGCGCCAGTTGCAAGAGCGTTCTTAGAGCATATTTTGAGGTTGGGTCGATCAACGCAAGTTACCCAAGCGCGTGGTGCTGCTTCAGATCAGTGAGCCACTGACGCTTTTTCGTCCACCTGACTGGTTTGGGTCATCACCTGCGCGAGAGGTCGCACGTCGCAATACGCTGAGATAGTTGGGCGCCAGCTCCATACTGGGCCACAAGCCTTGGGCGCCCAAAAGTGCATGGGCCTTCGGCAGGTTCCAGCAAGGCATATTGACAAACAAATGATGCTCCAGGTGGTAGTTGACCCAGTAGGGCGCCACGGTCAGCCGCGCCCACCAGTTGGCACGCGTGGTGCGGGTGTTGCGCAAAGGGTCGTCTCGATCACTCACCACGGCGTGTTCGGCAATGTTGCGCAAGCGGCTCACCAATTGATAGCCCGTGAAGAGCGGCCAAATCCATAGCGTCAGATAGAGCCATGGATGACCGGCCATCCAAAGCAGGCTGTACAGGATTGCGTTGGTCACAACAAAGGGTGCTTCAGCGCGCCACAAACGAACCAGTCGCACGCGCCAAGGATCGTTGGCGTCACCCATGGTTTGTTTGATTTGGAGCACGCGGCGCTGGTAGCCCGTGATGCCCACGAGGTCACGCACGATTTTGCGTTTCAGGCTGGCGCGACTGATGGGAAAAGGCGCAGATAACTCGAGGTCAGGGTCGTTGTCTTGCTGTGTGTGGCGGTGGTGCGTGAGGTGGTAAGGGCGGTACAGGTACAAGTCAGCGCCAACTGGGGCACCGAGCAGGTAGTGACCGACCCAGTCGTTCCATTTGGGGTGCGCAAAAAGCAGGCGGTGGGCCGCATCGTGCATCAAAATTGCCAAACCCAATTGGCGCCCCGACACCACCACGAAAGCCGCAATGAACGTCAAGACATTGGGCCACCAAACAAACAAGGCAAGCGCAAGTCCGATCGATCCCCAAGCATGCAGCACGCACCATGCGCCCCGCCAGTTAGACCGATGGCGCAGAGATTGAAGCAGAGCAGGCTCAAGCCATGGTGCAGGGGTGGTGGATGGATGCATTTCGGACGAATTTATAGGGGAGCACCTCTGACGTCAACTTTGGAGATTTCGCAGCTCTCAACACGAGGTGGGAGGGTGATCTGGTTTGAACCTGCTGGGCTTGGCCATTGCCGGTTGGTTGGCCCCAAAGGGCGATGCGAAGTCTAGGTTTCATCAGCGCTGCGATCCGCGATCTGTTCACGAACCGCTTCAGGCACTGGGTGGACGACACTGCTTGATGGGATGTGCTGACGCCGCGGAGGCGCCCGTGTGTTGTTGCCACACGTCAAAGTTGTTCGCAGCGCATTTGCAAGGCGCAATGGGCGCGATCAACGGTTCAATTTTCGAGCGCCAATCCGACAGAATTCCGTTCAAACGAAGGGTTAAGAGAGTCCAGTCAGGTCAAGGCTTCTAAGAAGGTTTTTGGCTTCTAGACCAGTCTTAGGCTGGAAACGCAGAATGGATAGATTCTCATGCAAGACCTCTGCAGTGATTTCAATGTCAGCAACCATCCGACGCAAGACCGAGCAGTTGCACTCTTTATGCAGTGCGGTCGGCATGAGTGAAATCAAAGGGAAGGCTAGATCCAGATAAGGTTTGAGGCGCGAAAGCCTTGCTAAATAAAATTGCTTGATGTGGATTTAAGAAATGAAACTTATTGTTTGCAACGCTTTATGCTCTTTGAATCCGTTTGATTCTTTTTTAATGAATTAAATGTCTGATTGGCACCCATCCCAGAAATTGGTAATAACCCTATGATTCGCGCCGGCTCAAGGTGTTCCTGCACAGAGGTTGAAAAACCTTCGATCGCTGCACAGTGAAAAGCTTGGCTCACTTCGGCGCATATGAGGCCTGCGCTGGCGTGCGAACTTTGCCTCTTTTTGTCTATGGATGAATCATGAAAAAAACTTTTGTATTGAGCTCATTGGTAATGGCAGTGGTTTTGAGCGCCTGCGGCCAAAAGCAAGATGCAGATACCGCCGCTGCTCCTGCAGCAGCACCTGCAGCTGCACCCGCACCTGCAACTGAAGCTGCTGCTCCTGCGGCTGCTCCTGCTGAACAAGCTGCTGCTCCTGCAGCTGACGCCAAGCCCGCCGAAGCCAGCAAGTAAACCAAGCTTGGGGAAGAAGCCGCGGCCTTGGTGCCGCGGTTTTTTTTTGGCTGAATGCTTCGCTGGTCTTTATCATGGGTTGCGGGTCGCAGTTTGGCAAACCCGCGGATAGGAGATGCGGCGATGGGTGTGTCGGGCGAATGGAGATCAATAGGATTCATTTTGGGATTGGTGGCGTGGGGTGTAGTCACGCCGCTTCCCGGGTTCGCCCAGAGCGGTGCGACAGTATCCGCAACAGCGAGCACATGGGATGCCAGGGCGCAGCCCGAAGCGGCCAGCTCAACCACAGTCAAGTCGGCATGGCGCGGTCAAGCGCCTGCCATTGCCACCGCGAATCCATTGGCGACGCAAGCTGGCTGGCAGATCCTCCAAGCGGGTGGGTGTGCGGTGGACGCAGCGATTGCGGCGCAGTGGGTCCTGGGGTTGGTGGAGCCGCAGTCTAGCGGATTGGGTGGTGGTGGTTTTTTGGTCCACGCCCGAAAGAATCAGGTAGACACCTTTGATGGACGAGAGACTGCACCTGCGGCAGCGGGTGAGGGGTTGTTTTTGACACCCGATGGGCAGCCGATGGGATTTCGAGCAGCTGCTGTGGGAGGGCGTGCTGTAGGTGTCCCTGGTCTGGTCAAGATGTTGGCGCAGGCGCACCAAGCCCACGGTTGTATGCCTTGGTCAGAGTTGGCCAAGCCTGCTATAGATTTGGCTCGTGATGGATTTCCAGTGAGCCCTCGCTTGCATGCTTTGTTGAGCAGCAACAAAGATCTGCAGCTTGATGCAGAAGCCCGGGCGTATTTTTTTGACCAGCAGGGCGAGGTATGGCCGATCGGACACCGGTTGCGCAACCCGGCTTATGCCGACACGTTGCGTCGCGTGGCAGAGTCTGGACCCCAGGCGTTTTACGCGGGTGAAGTGGCCCAGGCCATCGTCGACAAGGTCCGAGGTCATGGGACGAATTCAGGCTTGTTGAGCCTCGAAGATTTGAAAGCCTACAAGGCAGTCCAGCGCGAACCCATCTGTTTTGAGCATCCAGCGGGCGAGACCTCATGGCGCGTGTGTGGGATGGGCCCCCCCAGTTCTGGTCTGCTTGCGGTTGGTCAGATTTTAGGAATGCTGCAGTCGGCAGCTGCCCGTCCGGATTGGACGACAGCGTTCAATCAGTTCACGCCAGAGTGGTTGCATGTTTATATGGACGCCTCACGGCTGGCATTTGCAGATCGGTCACTCTACGTTGCAGATCCTGATTTTGTTGCACCGCCAGCCGGACGTTGGTCCAGTCTGCTGGACAAGCGCTATCTGACTGCACGGGCGCAGCTGATCGACTTGTCGCCCAGAGGGCAAAGCATTGCCCCCGCAACACCAGGGCAACCGACTCAGCAATCACAGCCCGATCACGCATCGCTTGGCCACCGTTGGCCCTGGGGGGCGATGCCTGATCAGCCTGAATATGGCACCAGTCACCTAAGTGTGACGGATGCCCAAGGGCAGATGGCATCCATGACCAGCAGTATCGAGACCGCCTTTGGCGCGCAGATGATGGTGCGAGGCTTTTTGCTGAACAACCAGCTCACCGATTTTTCTTTCACTTCACGCGATCAAGCGGGTCGGCCCATCGCCAACCGGGTGGAACCTGGTAAGCGCCCTCGATCGTCGATGGCGCCCCTGGTGATTCTGGATGCGCAAACGGGTGAGCCGATCGGCGCACTGGGCAGCCCTGGAGGTAGTTTCATCATCCACTACGTTGCGAAGGCTCTTTGGGCCATGGGCCAGTGGGGGCTGGATGCGCAGCAGGCCGCGGCGGCTCCTAACTTTGGCACCACAGGTTCCGTGAGCGTACTGGAGCGAGACCGTTTTGATGGCTCGACGAGTGAGGCGCTGGCGGCGCGTGGCCCCCAAGTGCGCGCCCTCGACCTGACGAGCGGGACACAAATCCTGATTCGGCGTGCAGACCATTGGGAGGGTGGAGCAGACCCTCGGCGCGAAGGCAATGTGGTGGGACTGCCTCGCTGATACCGGGATGTCAAACAACCTTGCTGGGAGCCAGTCTCATCAAGTCAACGTTGCCACCTGATGCGGCGGTGTTGTGGCTGACGCTTCGCTCCAAAACCAAGCGTTCCAAAGGTACCGACTCATTCACCGACGCGAGCCGCCAAATGCCAATGAGGGGACCAGATCGCTGTGCAAATTTCGTTTGCCAAGCTAATGGGGTTTCATCGCTGCCGCATTCCAAAACAAAGTCCAGCGCGATCTCGCTCCAATTGCTGTCGGCAGGGCAATCGATAATTTCGATGCCAGCGTGATGACCCAACTCTCCGACTTGTGATGCAAGGCAAAGGGGAGTGCCAACTACCTGCGTGGTGATGGAAGAAGTTAAAAACACACAAAGACTGTCCGCCTTGCGCTGAGTGAGTGGAACCAGCCGGACCTCTGATAGGTCTGTTGTGGACATGTCACGTGGTTGACCACTCATGGCCCCTACCGACGACAACAATGGATTCTCAATAGGAGTCCAGTGATGCCAGATGTTTTGGTCCCTTCACCTCTGAGCGGCGCTGTTGCCCAAGTCTTGGTGCAAGCGAAAGATTCAGTGAGCGCTGGTCAAGTGTTGATCGTGCTCGAAGCGATGAAGATGGAGTACGAGGTTGCTGCGCCTGCCGGAGGCCGTGTCGCCCACTGCAGCGTGCAGGTAGGCGACGTGGTGCAGGAGGGAGACTTGTTAGTCACCCTGTCGACGCAGCCGGCTGCCAGACATACAGCAGGGGGTGAGGAGTCGCCTAAAAGTCCTGTTATTGAAACGATTGCCCATGGCCCTCGCGCGGATCTGCAAACGGTGTTGTCGCGCCACGCTTTGCTCGAAGATGCAGCGCGCCCCGACGCGGTTGCAAAGAGACACGCCAAGGGCTGGAGAACGGCGCGCGAAAATATCGCAGCCACGGCTGACGTTGGCAGCTTCGTGGAGTACGGTGGACTGGCTATTGCCGCCCAAACCCAGCGACGCGCTTTAGACGACCTGCAAGCCAACACGCCAGCTGATGGATTGATCACCGGCAGCGCAACGGTGCACGCCGATCAATTTGGTGCCCAGCGTGCAGCCTGCCTGATCATGGCCTACGACGCCACAGTCTTGGCGGGCACGCAGGGTTTTAGAAACCACCAAAAAATGGATCGCGTGTTGACGCTGGCGCATCGACACCGATGGCCCGTGGTCTTGTGGGCAGAGGGCGGTGGTGGTCGTCCAGGCGATGTGGATATGCCCATCGTTGCCGGGTTGCATGTACCGACATTTGCTGCCTTTGCTGCCATGAGCGGGGTGGCGCCTGTGATCGGTGTAGTACACGGAAGGTGCTTTGCTGGCAACGCGGCGTTGCTGGGGTGTTGTGATGTGGTGATTGCGACCAAAGACAGCAACATTGGCATGGGCGGCCCAGCCATGATCGAAGGTGGTGGGCTAGGAACTTTCGCGCCAGAAGAAGTGGGTCCTGCCGAAGTACAGCACCGCAATGGAGTCATCGACATCCTCGTCGATGAGGAGACCGATGCGGCGCGTATGGCTCGGCGATATCTGTCTTACTTTCAGGGTGATTGGCCTACTTTTACGGCGCCAGATGGCAGTGCCTTGCGCGACGCGGTACCCGAGCAGCGGCTGCGCATTTACGACACCCGATCGATTTTGCCGATGGTGTTTGATCAAGGCAGTGTGCTGCCATTGCGCACGGGCTATGGCGTTGGTATCCACACCGCATTGGCAAGATTGAATGGACGCGCCGTTGGCGTGTTGGCGAACAATCCCAGTCACCTTGGTGGTGCGATTGATCCCGACGCCGCAGATAAGGCGGCACACTTCATGCGTCTCTGCGATGTTCACGGGTTGCCCATCGTGAGCTTCATTGATACGCCTGGGTTTATGGTCGGTCCTGAGATTGAGACGCAGGCCCAGGTTCGGCACACCGCGCGGTTATTTTTGGCGGGGGCCCATTTGCGCGTGCCGGTGTTGGGGATTGTTTTGCGCAAAGGCTATGGACTGGGAGCGATGGGTGTCGCCGCAGGCGGATTCCATGCACCACAGGCTTTGGCCGCTTGGCCTACCGGAGAGTTTGGTGGCATGGGGTTAGAAGGGGCTGTGCGTTTGGGTTTCAAAAAAGAACTGGAAGCCGTTCCCGAGGGCGCTGAGAGAGATGCCTTGTTTGCGCAGCTTTTGCACTCGTATCAAGAGCGCGGATCGGCGCTGAATATGGCGTCTACACTGGAGATCGACGCGGTCATTGACCCCGCGCACACCCGCGACTGGTTGCTCAAACAACTGCCTCTCGGGCGCACCCAGCCAAACATCCAACCCTATGTTGACTCATGGTGAGCTGGGCCTACAAAAATGCCGAGGCCGATCGATTGGCAAAAGGCGGGTGATGAATTTTCAGCGCACACATCCATGCCGATCGATCGCACGAGTTCTAAAGCACGGGCGCGTGGTGCAAACCGATGCACCGCGCCGCAGGCCTTGCTTGTTAGCGTCATGCGCGGCGTCTTGGAATGGATGATCGGTGGATGATTCAGGTCATTGGATCGTCGCTGACGTGACTATGATGGCCGGATTTGGTTCCCCCCAAACTGGATTCCAAGGGTTAACCCTCTAAGCGCAACGGGTGTCCTGAGAAAGGATGGCTTTGCCTGAGTGCCCCGCGCTTGCGGGGGCTGGTTTAAGCGAATTTCCCTGAAAACGTAAAACGAGGAGACGTCATGACTGTGAGTTTCAAAGTCAACGGGCAGCCTGTGGCCGCGCGCTCTGAAAGCGACACCCCTTTGCTCTGGGTGTTGAGAGATGAACTTGATATGAAAGGCACCAAATTTGGATGCGGTGCGGCCCTTTGCGGTGCGTGCACCGTCCATGTAGATGGGCAGGCTGTGCGCTCTTGCCAAACGCCGGTGAATGCGGTTTCAGGTAAGCAAGTCGGGACGATAGAAGGCCTTTCGAAAGACAACAGCCACCCGCTGCAGGTGGCTTGGATCAAGCATGAAGTTCCGCAATGCGGCTATTGCCAATCCGGTCAATTGATGAGCGCAGCAGCTTTGCTGGCTAAAAACAAAAACCCCAGCGACAGCGAGATTGACCAAGCCATGAGTGGCAACCTCTGCCGGTGTGGCACGTACAACCGAGTGCGCGCTGCGATCAAAGACGCCGCCGCAGCCATGCGTCAAGCTTGATCAAGGAGACGACTATGCAACACGTTGAAAATTCACGCCGTGACTTCTTGAAAGTTTCTAGTCTCGCTGCAGGTGGTTTGTTGATGGGCGTGGCCTTGCCGGGCCAACACTCGCAAGCCAATGCGGCCGGTTTGGTACATACGCCCAATGCATGGGTTCACATTGCCGATGACAACACGATCACCCTATTGTCGGCGCGCTCTGAAATGGGACAAGGCGTGTATACGTCAATGCCTATGTTGATTGCCGAGGAGCTCAACATTGACGTGAAAAAAATCCAAGTCGCATTCGCACCTCCAGGCAAAGACTATGTGAACGCCTTGTTGGGCGCGCAACTCACTGGTGGATCGACATCGGTGCGTGATGGATGGCTTCGGTTGCGCGTCGCAGGTGCGCAAGTGCGGGAAATGTTGGTCAGCGCGGCAGCACAAGAATGGAAGGTCAAAGCCACTCAAGTCAAGGCGGTAGATGGCGTGTTGATGGGCCCGGGTGGCCGCAAGGCCTCATACGGGGAGATGGCTGCTGCGGCTGCCAAGCTCCCAGTGCCTCAAAAGCCCGCCATCAAGCCGGCGTCTGAATTCAAGATCGTCGGCCAGCGAGTCCCCAGGTTGGATACCCCCTCCAAGGTCAACGGCACGGCGAAGTTCGGCATTGATGCGACCTTGCCCGGCATGGTCTACGCAACGGTGATCCAGTGTCCCGTGATCGGTGGCAAAGCCAAGGCGATTGACGGTGCACAAGCCAAGGCCATGCCAGGTGTGAGCCATGTGATTCAGATTGGCGGCGACGTCGCAGTGGTTGCTGATACTTGGTGGCATGCAAAAAAGGCCGCTGAGAGAGTAGTGGTGCAATGGGACGAAGGTCCAGGCGCAGCCCTGAGCAGCGAAGGCGCTATCGCGAGCACGCGCGCAGCGGCCAAGTCAGGCAAAGTCATCCCGATCACGAAGCCCAAGGGCAATATGGCGGAGGGGATGCGCACGGCCGCCAAGATCATGTCTGCTGAATATGTGTCGCCTTTGCAGTCGCACTCGCCACTTGAACCCATGAACTTCACGGCGCACGTGACCGATAAAGGCGCCCATTTGATTGGCGGCACGCAGTTCCAGCAAGGTGTGCAGGGCGCTGTCGCCGGGGCCTTGGGGATGAAACCTGAGCAAGTGACTTGTGAGACCACTTTCTTGGGTGGTGGATTCGGTCGCCGCTTGGAACTTGATTTTGTGGTTCAAGCTGCTTTGGTATCCAAGGCAGTCGGCAAGCCGGTCAAGGTCGTATGGACGCGAGAGGAGGACATGACCCATGACTTCTATCGCCCAGTCGGCGTGATGCAAATCCAAGCGGGTCTCGATGCCAAAGGTATGCCGCAAGCCATGCACTACACGGTGGCCTCGCAGTCCATCACCCAGCGTGCTTTTGGCCTGCCCAAAGACATCCTCGACCCATTCATGGCAGAGGCTTCTGTGGCGCCATACAACGTGCCCAACACCCAGCATGACTTGATCATTCACGACACCGGCTTGCGTGTCGGCTATTGGCGTGCCGTGAGTCACAACATGAACGTGTTCGCCAACGAGAGCTTCATGGATGAGTTGGCGGCCAACGCCGGCATTGATCCAGTGCAGTTCCGCATGGGTATGCTCACGGGCCAAGGCCGTTATATGCGTGTGCTGGCATTGGCTGCAAAAGAGGCTGGATGGGGAAAAACTTTGCCAGCGGGTCACGCTCAAGGCGTGGCGCTGATGGAGGGTTATGGCTCCTATATGGCACAGGTGGCAGAGATCTCGATGAACAAGGATGGCAGCGTCCGGGTGCA
>CAYZHE010000022.1:0-39399 GCA_964478285.1 uncultured Burkholderiaceae bacterium | reverse complement strand
ACTCGCGACCCCTTGCACCCCATGCAAGTGCGCTACCAGGCTGCGCTACACGCCGGAACCTGAAATTATAGCTTCAATTTCTGACGCTTCTGACCAACTAAAAATCAGTGCTGAGCAGATCGCGAATATTTTTCAACTCGGCACGAAGCGCTGCGATATTGACCTTCAAGCGGGACGCATCCAAGTGTTCACTCGAAGCCTCGTTAGATAGCGTGTCGCCCTCAACATCAGTGTCACCCTCAGCAGCAACATCCTCAGTCATCAGGTGCTTGAGTGATCGACTTGCGCTTGTGAGCTCTTGCAAGCGATTTCGTGCGCCGTGGATGGTAAATCCCTGCTCGTAAAGCAAGTCACGAATCCGCCGAATCATCAACACTTCATGATGCTGGTAATAGCGACGATTGCCACGACGCTTGACCGGACTCAGTTGAGTGAATTCTTGTTCCCAATACCGCAACACATGAGGCTTCACACCGCACAAGTCAGCGACCTCACCAATGGTGAAGTAGCGCTTGGGCGGGATGGGAGGGAGGGCGGTGCTCATCAAAGGCTTTGTGAAACGAGTCGACTACTGTACTGCAAGTTACACGTCTAACCTATTGCTCGACCTCAAAAAAATGCTGCCGACAACTTTCAAAGGCGTTCGCTTCAGCTCAACTCAGTGAGGCCCCTTCTTGAACCAAGTCGCGCAATTTGGGACTGACATGAAAGGTCACCACACGGCGAGCCTCGATGGGAACCGCCTCGCCTGTGCGCGGGTTGCGACCTGGGCGAGCGGCCTTGGTCCGCACCTGGAAATTGCCAAAGCCAGAGATTTTGACCTCTTCTCCCTTCACCAGTTCTTCAGCAATGATTCGGAAAAACGCATCGACCATGTCTTTGGCCTCGCGCTTATTCAAGCCAATTTGCTCGTAAAGAAGTTCCGATAGGTGAGCCTTGGTAAGGGCTGGCGATTCGAGGCTATCAACCAACAGTTCCATTTTTTTGCTCCAACGTGTTGGCGTCAGGCCCGCAAGCGAGCGCCTAGTTTGCTTTGTAATGCGACCACGATCGCGCTGACGGCGGAGTCGATCTGTTCGTCGGTCAAACTGGACTGGTCATCCCCAAGACTCAACCTCACCGCCAAGCTTTTCTCAGTGCTCCCAGCATTCTGAGGGCGGTACACGTCGAAAACGAACGCGCCCTTCAAAAGCCCCTGCGTCTCTGCGCCATGCACCGTCTCAATCACCTCGTCATAGATGACAGCATCCGCCACCCAAATCGCCAGATCACGCTCAACGCGCTGGTGTTTGGGCACGCTTTGGAATGAGGGAATAGGACGCGACAACACCGCGTCCAATGCCAGCTCAAATAGGATCGCTGGCTTGGTTAAGCCCTGCTCTTGCATCCACTTGGGATGTAACTCACCTACATAGCCAATCGATAGATCGCCCGCAAACACCTCTGCACAGCGCCCTGGATGCATCGCAGGGTGTGCAGCAGCACAAAACCGCAAAGCAGTCGGGTGCATCAACGCCTCCACATCAGCCTTGGCATCATAAAAATCAACCCACCGCTCCTTCTCGCCCCACTGCGTGGGCGCGATCGAACCATACACTAAGCCCGCCACATGAATGGGTTGCTCAAACCCTGCGACTGTGGTGTCGGAGTCAAGGACAGATGGATTTTTGCGGAATACCCTGCCCAGCTCAAAAACACGCACGCGGTTGGCCTTGCGATCCAGGTTAAAGCTAAACACTTCCATGAGCGACCCCAACAAGCTGGATCGCATCACGCTCAGATGACTGGCGATGGGATTCAAAAGTTTGACAGGGTCAGGATTGCCAGCGAAATCATGTTCCCACTTGGGTTGCACAAAGCTGAAGTTGATGGTTTCTTGATAACCCAAACTTGCCATCAATCGGCGCACATCAAAATGGCCGCGTCGCCTTTCCGGTCTCAACTTGGGCGTGATGGGCGCGACGGGCGGAGTATTGGGCAGCGTGTCGTAACCAACCATCCGGGCGACTTCTTCGATCAAGTCTTCCTCGATGTTGATATCGAACCGGTGCGACCCTGGCGTCACATGGAGCAGATCACCCTCAACAGCAACACTCATGCCCAGTCGAGTGAAAGCATCGATGCACTGTGTCGGATCAATCGGCATACCGATCACCTTCGCGGCGCGACTCAGACGCAATGTCACAGGCTTGATTTCAGGCACCTGCGTGGTTTGGTCAGAGATTGGCCCAGCCTGCCCGCCACAAATTTCGAGAACCAATCCGGTGATGTAATCGATGTGCTCGACCGTCAGACTGGGGTCGACGCCACGCTCGAAGCGATGCCCCGCGTCGGTTGAAAAGCTGTATCGGCGCGAACGCCCAGCAATCGCTTGGGGCCACCAAAAGGCGGCTTCGATGAACACATTTTGGGTGTCGTTGCCTACAGCGGTCGACTGCCCACCCATGATTCCTGCCAGCGATTCGACATTTCGCTCGTCAGCAATGACCCCAACCTGATCATCCAGCTCAATGGTAGTTCCGTTGAGAAGCTCAAGCTTTTCACCGGCTCTACCCCAGCGCACGCAGAGGTCTCCGTGGATCTTGTCCAAGTCGAAGATGTGAGAAGAGCGTCCCAACTCAAACATCACATAATTCGAAATATCGACCAGCGCAGAAACGGGGCGCTGACCACACCGGGCCAATCTGGCTACCATCCAAGCTGGGGTCTTCACATTTGGGTTGACGCCACGAACCACGCGTCCACTAAAACGCCCACACAAATCAGCCGCTTCAATGGTCACTGCCAAGCGGTCTTGAACCGTCGATTCTATGGAACGAATCGTTGGTTCGTTAAGCGGAGCGCCCGTCAGCGCACTCAACTCGCGCGCAACGCCATACACACTCAAACAATGAGCCAGGTTAGGAGTCAGTTTGAGCTCAAAAACCGTGTCGTCGAGTGCCAAAAACTCTCGAATGTCCTGCCCGATGGGAGCATCATCTGGCAGCTCTAATAGGCCGCTGTGATCAGCGTCAATACCAAGCTCCTTGCCAGAGCAGAGCATGCCAAAACTCTCGACACCGCGCAGCTTACCGACTTTGATCAAGAAAGGCTGCCCACCAGATTCGGATGGCGGAAGCTCCGCGCCAACCATCGCACACGGGACGCGGATACCCACTCGAGCGTTCGGCGCACCGCAGACGATATTCAACAACGCGTCACCGCCGGCGTTCACCTGGCAAACCCGCAAGCGATCCGCATTGGGGTGCTGCTCAGCGGCCACGATTTCACCAACAACAACACCGTTAAACGCAGGTGCCACAGGGCGCAAAGACTCGACCTCCAAGCCAGCCATGGTCAGAGTGTCAGCCAATTCTTGGGTATTTAGGGGTGGATTACAAAATTCACGCAACCAGGATTCAGGGAACAACATATCGATGGGTTCTTTCTCAGATGAACAGCTTGTACTTGGAATCAGTTGAACTGCTGCAAAAAGCGCAGATCACCATCAAAGAACAACCGCAAATCGCCAATGTTGTAGCGCAACATGGTCAATCGATCTGGCCCCATGCCAAAAGCAAATCCAATGTACTTCTCTGGATCTAGTCCCATGTTGCGAACGACGTTCGGGTGAACCTGACCCGAGCCAGCGACTTCAAGCCAGCGACCAGCAAGTGGCCCTGATGGAAACTGAATATCAATTTCCGCACTGGGCTCAGTGAAAGGGAAAAAGCTGGGACGAAAACGCAAAACCAGTTCTTCATTTTCAAAGAATGTTTGACAAAAGCGTGTGAACACATTTCGCAAATCTTTGAAGGAAACATTTTCACCAATCCATAGCCCTTCGCATTGGTGGAACATCGGAGAGTGTGTTGCATCGCTGTCCACGCGATAGGTTCGACCGGGTGCAATCACTCGAATTTCTGGCATACCTCTTCCAGCCTCAATGTCCGCTTGGTAGCGTTTCACATGCTGAACAGCATGGCGAATCTGCATCGGACTGGTGTGAGTCCTCAACAAATTCGGAGCGTCTTGCCTCCCACCCTCAACATAAAAAGTGTCATGCATTGACCGAGCAGGATGGTCCGCGGGCGTGTTGAGCGCCGTGAAATTGAACCAGTCGGTTTCAATTTCAGGGCCATCTGCCACATCAAAACCCATGGAACCAAAAATTGACTCAATCCGCTCCAGGGTCAAACTGACGGGGTGTAAGCCCCCACCGCTGCGACGACGTCCAGGCATCGTGACATCCAGCGCTTCGGCCGCCAGCTGCTTGGCCAAAGCGGCATCTGCCATCGCTTGGCGCGCTTCCTGCAAAAGTGCTTCAACACTTCGCTTCACCTCGTTGATCGCGGCACCTTGGGTCTTTTTCTCCTCAACGCCGAGTGAGCTCAGCCCCTTCATCAACTCCGTAATGCGACCACCCTTGCCCAAAAAGACGGCTTTGGCATCTTCCAATTCGGCAGGATGTTTGGCTTGGGCAAATGCGGCTCTCGCTTGCTCTACCAGTAGGCTCAACTCTGACATAGCGTTGGTATCTCGAGGAAATTCAAAAACAAAACAGGGCTAGTGACCATGAAGCCGCTAGCCCTGAGAGTGCGTGATCCCACTGCAAGCGCAGCGGGCGCATACCGTGCATCTTATGCGGCCAGTTTGGCCTTCACTTGATCCACGATGGTGGCAAAGGCCGCCTTGTCATGCACAGCCATATCGGCCAACACTTTGCGATCGATCTCGATGCTGGCTTTCTTGAGGCCGTTTGCAAATTGGCTGTAAGTCATACCGAGCTCACGAACACCCGCATTGATACGTGCAATCCACAACTGGCGGAATACACGCTTCTTAGCGCGACGGTCACGGTAAGCGTATTGACCAGCCTTCATCACCGCCTGCTTGGCGATGCGGAAGACGTTACCACGGCGACCGCGGAAACCTTTGGCGAGGGCGAGAACTTTTTTGTGGCGGGCGCGAGCCGTTACACCACGTTTGACGCGAGGCATATGTTTACTCCTTGTTCGTCGTTGATCACAAACCAGCCATGGGCATCATGGCGGCGATGTGGCCCAAATCAGACTTGGCCAAATTCACAGCACCACGCAGGTGACGCTTGTTTTTGGTGGTCTTCTTGGTCAGGATGTGACGTTTGAAGGCTTGACCGCGTTTAACGGTGCCGCCTGGACGAACGCGAAAGCGCTTTTTAGCCGCGCTCTTGGTCTTCATTTTGGGCATTGAAATGCTCCTATTACATTGTGCTCGTGAGGCGAGTGAAAACGACTTTCACCACTTGTTGGCCCCGAGACACTTCTTAATCAACGACAAAACCGAAGTAGCGCCGTCGTTCCAGTGCCGAAACACTGTCATGCAAATGGGGCCTAGGCCCCATCTGCAATTCTTTTGGAAACAACCCAGAGGGTCAGGTTGTCTCCGCCTCAGCGTCTTTCGACACCTTGGCTTGTCCACCAGGCTTTTTACGGCCTGGCGCAATCATCATGATCATCTGCCGTCCTTCCATCTTTGGGAAAGACTCGACAGTGATGGTGTCACCCAAGTCGTCGCGAATGCGTTCCAACAAGGCTGCACCTAGATCTTGGTGCGTGATCTCTCGACCACGGAACCGCAGCGTAATCTTGCACTTGTCGCCGTCTTCAATGAAACGGCGAATGTTGCGCATCTTCACGTTGTAGTCCCCGTCATCGGTGCCAGGGCGGAATTTAATTTCCTTGACCTCGATGACTTTTTGTTTGGCTTTGGCTTCTGCCGCCTTTTTTTGTTCTTGGTACTTGAACTTACCGTAGTCCATCAAGCGACAAACTGGCGGAACTGCGGTGGCTGAAATCTCAACCAAATCCACATCCAACTCACCTGCCAATCGCAAGGCTTCTTGAATAGGTAACACACCCAATGGCTCGTTGTCCGGTCCATTGACCCGCACTTCAGGAGCCATGATTTCTCGGTTCAACTTGTGTTTGCGCTCTTCTCGACGGCGACGGTCACGAAAATCAGTAGTGATAGTTCAATCCTTTGGCTGGGGCATCCAGCAAAAACAAATAAAAGCTGTCAACAGCACACCGCGCGGATGTCATGCCTTCTCAGCAATCGCTTGTTGGACCAAATCGGCAAACGCTTGCACAGACATGACCCCTAAGTCTTTATTGCCACGACCTCTGACAGCCACAGTCCCTGCTTCTCGCTCTTTTTCGCCTATAACGGCGATGAAAGGTACTTTTTGCAGCGACCAACCTCGTATTTTAGCCGTAATTTTCTCGTTTGCGAGGTCAGCCTGTGCCCTAAGCCCTTGATTGCGCAACGTTTTAGCCACAGATTCGCAAGTTTCGGCCTGTGCATCGGTGATATTTAGTACCACCGCTTGGGTGGGAGAAAGCCAAGTGGGCAGTACTCCCGCGTGCTCTTCAATCAAAATGCCGATGAAACGCTCCAGGCTGCCCACGATGGCTCGGTGCAACATCACTGGTGTGCGGCGTTGTCCAGTTTCATCCACATATTCAGCCTCCAGGCGCTGGGGCATAAAGAAATCGACCTGGATGGTCCCACATTGCCAATGGCGACCGATGGCGTCCTTCAACGTGTACTCGATCTTCGGACCATAAAAGGCGCCCTCGCCCGGGGAAATCTCAAATTCACAGCCCGCCCGAGTCAAACTCTCAATCAATGCTGCTTCGGCTTTGTCCCAGCTGTCGTCGGAGCCGATGCGCGCTTCTGGACGGGTTGCGACTTTGTAAATGATATTAGTGAACCCAAAATCGGTGTACACCTTCTGTAAGAGAGCTGTGTAGTCAACACACTCTTGGAGGATCTGATCCTCTGTGCAAAAAATGTGTCCATCGTCCTGTGTGAAGCCGCGCACTCGCATGATGCCATGGAGCCCACCAGAAGGCTCATTGCGGTGGCACTGCCCGAATTCACCGAAGCGCAAGGGGAGATCGCGGTAACTTTTAATGCCCTGCTTGAAAATCAAAATGTGACCAGGGCAATTCATCGGCTTAAGCGCGTAGTCTCTCTTTTCCGACTCCGTCGTGAACATGTTTTCACGGTATTTGTCCCAATGACCAGTCTTCTCCCACAGCGTTTTATCCAGCAACTGCGGGCCCTTGACTTCGTGGTAGCCGTTATCCCTGTACACGCGGCGCATGTACTGTTCGACCTCCTGCCAAACCGTCCAACCTTTGGCATGCCAGAACACAACACCTGGTGCGTGCTCATCAATGTGGAACAAGTCGAGTTCTTTGCCTAGCTTGCGATGATCGCGCTTTTCTGCCTCTTCCAGCATCGTGAGATATTGCTGGAGTTCATCCTTCGTGGCCCATGCCGTGCCATAAATGCGTTGCAACATCTCGTTGCGGTGATCCCCTCGCCAGTAAGCGCCCGCGACTTTCATCAGCTTGAAGTGCTTGAGCTTGCCAGTGCTCGGAACATGAGGCCCGCGGCATAAATCTTCAAACGCCCCCTCGCGGTACAGGCTCACATCTTCATTGGACGGAATGCTCGCAATCAGTTCAGCCTTGTAATGCTCCCCAAGCCCTTTAAAGTAAGCCACCGCCTCGTCACGAGGTACAACCCGGCGGTGCACAGTCTCGTCTTTATTCGCCAACTCAGTCATGCGCTTTTCAATCGCGACCAAATCTTCTGGCGTGAATGGACGCTTGTAGGAAAAGTCGTAATAAAACCCGTGTTCGATGACCGGGCCAATGGTGACTTGAGCGTCTGGAAACAATTCTTTGACCGCATAGGCCAACAAGTGGGCTGTGGAATGTCGAATCATCTCCAAGCCATCAGCATCCTTGGCTGTAACGATCGATAAAGCGGCATCAGTCTCAATCAAGTGGGTAGTGTCGACCAAACGGCCGTCTACCTTTCCACCCAACGCTGCCTTGGCCAAACCAGCACCGATCGATGCCGCAACATCGGCCACGGTCACTGGGCCGTCAAACCCACGCTGTGAACCATCGGGCAAGGTGATGTGGATCATGCTGTTTTCCTCAATCCATCTTAAGTGCGCGAAGGCACCAGAAAAAAAGTGTGTGTCTTGGAGGGGTCAGTGCAACCGGCATACCGCCCACTGCACGCTCATTTGAGATCAACCCTGAAGTTTACCAGCCGGAACCCCAGGCCTTCGGAGGTCGGGCTCAACGCAAACCGCTGTATGACTTGGAAATAGACACAAATTGCTTATGATTCGGGCATGTGGACACAAGTCATTGCAATCTCTAGCGGAGCAAGCCTCGGAGCGATCGCGAGGTGGCAGCTCAGCTTGTGGCTGAATTCAGGTCATCCACACCAAATTCCTTGGGGGACTTGGACTGCCAACGCCATCGGCGCGTACTTGATTGGCTTTGGCGTCACACTCTTGCAAAACAACCCGGAACTTGACCCCACGTGGCGTCTGATGTTGATCACCGGATTTTTGGGCGCGCTGACCACCTTTTCAACCTTCTCGATTGAAACAGTCAGCCTCTTCAGCGTTGGTAAGCCGGGGCTTGCCATAGGCAACGCCATGATGCATTTGGTCGGCAGCTTGTCGCTGACGTGGTTGGGCTTGATCAGCGGTGAGTGGTGGGTCGAGTCTCACCGGCTGGGCTAAAGGCATTAGCTCATCTCACGCCGCAAACCATTTCACCAGGATCATTGTGAGGCGTATCGCGGAGCGTTTTGGCAACACCGACCTCCATGTCCCGCGGCAATGTCACTCCATTCTTGACGGCCATCACCTCAGCCATGATGCTGACCGCAATTTCTGAAGGGGTCTTGCTTCCAATGTATATCCCAATTGGCCCGCGCAGCCGCTCAAGTTGAGCCTCAGTTTTGTCGAAGTGCTCCATCATGCGATCGCGCCGTGCGGCGTGATTGCGACGTGAACCAATCGCGCCCACATAAAACGCAGCGGTCTCAAGGGCTTCCAACAACGCCAAGTCATCTAATTTGGGATCATGTGTGAGGGCAATAACGCAAGACCGGTGATCCGGCGCAAAGGCTTGCACCACATCGTCAGGCATCTCTGATACCACCTTGGCACCGGGGACTGCCCACGCGCCTCGATACTCTTCACGGGGATCGCAAACGGTAACAGCAAAACCAGAAAACAACGCCATAGTCGCCAAGTACTCACTCAACTGCCCAGCTCCAATCAATAGCATCCGATACTCCGGACCAAAGGTATTGACCAGTTCTGCCTCGCTCAACATCAAGGCCTCTGGAGCATCGCAGGGACTCAAAGTCACTCTGCCATCGCTCAACGCCACTGTGCGCTTCATGAGCTGTCCCTTGTCGAGGGCAGCAATCAACGCGGCCAACGTCTCCGCGTCAGGATCAAATTCGAGCAACAGCTCCAAGGTGCCACCGCAGGGAAGACCAAAGCGATGGGCTTCATCAGCTGTGATGCCGTACTTGATGCTTTTGGGAGGTCCGCTGGGGATGCTGCGCTCCTGTGCTGCACTGTTACCGGTTTGATGTTGTGCATACGCCCGGGTGTACTGGTCAATCAAGTCATCTTCAATGCATCCGCCGCTGACTGAGCCAACAACCGAGCCGTCCTCGCACAACGCCATGATCGAGCCAATTGGACGAGGGGATGAACCCCAAGTCCTGATCACTGTGGCCATCAACGCCCGCTTGCCTGCTCGCCGCCAGTTCAACAGCGTGCGCAAGACCATGACATCTAAATTTTCCAAAGCAAGTCCCTTCGTGCGATCAAGACAACCAAACGATCAACGACATCAACACAAATGACGCAACACCCCAGCCCAATGGCGCCCAGAAGGCGGCCAAGGGGTCAGCTACTGATGCCTCAGCAGTCTTGGGCGCTGAACTTCCTGCGACTACGCCCGAAGACTCACCATATCGACGCCCCATCTCTGCATCAAAGCGCTTGAAAAAATCTTCTGCCAAGGAGCGCGCGGCACCATCGATCAAGCGCTGACCCAGTTGCGCCACTTTGCCGCCAACTTGAGCCGAAACCGCATAGTCCAACCGCGTCCCCCCCTCGATGGGAGTCAAGGTGACTTTTGAGCCCCCCTTACCGAAACCGGCAGGGCCACCTTGCCCTTCAAAATTCAACTCGTAACTGTTCGGCGCCTGGATATTCGTGAGCGTGATTGCACCAGTGAAGCGCGCAGCCACAGGGCCAATGCGCAGGGCCATCCCTACCGTGTAGGCATTCTCACCATTCGGCTCGACTTTTTCACAGCCAGGGATACAAGCCTTGAGGACCTCAGGGTCATTCAGAGAATCCCAAGCCTGTTGTTGAGTCACGCCGAGATCTCGGCTACCTTGCATTTCCATCGCATTTACTCCTTGAGGACGCGCTCGACACTGCGAGCCAAATCTTTGAGATGTTCAAGATTGTGGACGGCCACGCTTGCGTGTGCTCGCTGATGCAAGACACGCGCGCCAGTCGCCACAGGTTGGTATGCATCAAATCGCAACAACGGGTTCAGCCATAACAATTTGCGCGTATGCCGATTCAACCACATCAGCTCTGCATCTAACGTGGTTGCATCACCGGTATCTAAGCCGTCACTGATCAACAATACCACTGTGCGCTTACCAACCAGGCGGCGGGCGTGCTCCAGGCGCAATTGCGCCAGTGAATCACCCAGCCGCGTACCGCCAGCAAAATCGCGTACCAACTCCTGCACGTTATCTAACATGTCATCGGTGTCAGGTAAGGCAAATGCTGGTGACAAATCCGTGAGTCCAGTTCCAAAGGCGAACACATCGCGCCGCCCAACACGCCATGCTCTGCCTCGAGCAGCACCGCGTTGCAATGCTGCATGCAAATACGCCAGGAGCATCCGCACGTACCGCTCCATCGAACCCGAAACATCCACCAAAACAAGCAAAGGGAGCACCTCCTGGGCCCTTCCCATGTAGGGTAGTTGCCCACACTCGCCCCCCAAGCGAGCAGTCGCACTCACCATGCGGGACCAGTCAAGCTGAGCGGATTGGTGCTTGGGTACGTATCGGCGGGCCGCAATTTTGGGAAACGGCAACGGGATACCCCGCACCAGCTGTTGTACCAGTGCGAACTCACTCGCAGACAAAGTATTGAAATCTGCTCGATGCAACCGCTTGTTTTGGCTAGCGGTCATCGCCGCGTCAAACCGCAGAGAGTCGTCTGGCTTTTTTTCGGTCTTCGATTGCGTCTGAGTTACGGGACGAAGGGCATCCTGCGTGCGCATACGCTGTTTGTTTGCATTCGCCTTGCCCTGGGATTGTGGCAACAGCTGTGCCAACAATTTGTTGGCAACCTCAGGGTCTCGGAAGTAGGCATCAAACAGTTCTTGGAAGACCACGCGCTGACTTGGATCGCTGACAAAAGTCGCCTCCAACGCGCTGTTCCAGTCAGCCTTTGAGTCCATGCCAGTGAGCATTAGTGCTTGGGTTGCCACTGCAATTCTCTCGCTGTCAATCGGCATACCAGCACGGCGCAAAGCGCGCCCGAACCCAACCAAATTCGTAGCCAATTTACCCCGCCGAGCGTCACCTAGTTCCATGGCTGCGTCCGCGATCGATCAACTTTTTGACTCAGGTTCGCTGAACAATTGATCCAAGACCTCAGGCGTTAGTGCCGCCACATCTTCGCGCTGTTTGAAAAGGACCCCAGCGGTTTGTGTCAACACCTCAGGGTCAACGATCAAGGTGTCCATCGCAACCAGGGCCTTAGCCCAGTCGACGCTCTCCGCGATGCCAGGCGCACGCCCAAATTGCGTAGCCATTGGCCGAGTCCTCAAGCGATTCACAAAATCGGCCACCTGGCGAGCCAACGTGTCGCTGGCTTCTGGCACACGGGTGCGCACAATATCCAGTTCTCGCTCGCGGTCCGGATAGTCCAACCAGTGATAGAGGCAACGCCGCTTGACAGCATCGTTCAAATCTCGAGTTCGGTTGCTGGTCAAAATCGTGATTGGCGGGACTTCAGCCTTCATCACACCCAACTCAGGAATCGTGATCTGAAACTCACCCAAGTACTCTAAAAGAAACGCCTCAAATGGTTCGTCAGCACGATCTACCTCATCGATCAGCAACACCGCACCAGGAGCGGGCGCCTGCAAGGCTTGCAGCAGAGGGCGGTGAATCAAGTATTGATCTTGGTAAACCTCTTGTTCGACCACTGTGACGTTCAAGTTGCCCTGCACTCGCCCCTGTGCCTCTGCGGCACGCATGTGAAGCAACTGGGCCGCATAGTTCCACTCGTAGAGCGCCTCGCGCTGCTCCAAACCATCGTAACACTGAAGTCGAATCAAGGCCCGCTGCAGAGCACTGGCCAAGGCTTTGGCCAACTCAGTTTTGCCCACGCCGGGCTCCCCTTCAAGGAGGAGGGGTCTTTGCAACTTCAGCGCCAAAAACACGGAGGTTGCCAGCTTGCGATCGGCGTAGTAACCCTCTCGTTGGAGAGCTGAGATCACATCATCAATGGAATTCAACACAAAGCACTCAAATAAAAAAAATGGGGCACTCCCGTGCCCCACGATGCCGCACCCGCTGCTCGATGGAACCACCGGGCAACAGGTGCTGCACCTGATTAGGCTTTCGCGACAGCACGCTGCGTCATGATCCCAATCAAATGGGCGCGATATGCAGCGCTTCCGTGGATATCACTGTTCAAACCATCCGCAGACACTTTGACACCAGAGGCAGCTTGCGCACTGAAATTGCCATTCAACGCAGCCTCCATTTCAGCACATCGAAACACCCCCGAACCGGCACCTGTGACAGCGACTCGAACACCGCTCGATGTCTTCGCCACAAACACACCGACGAGCGCAAAGCGCGATGCTTGCTGCTTGAATTTTTCGTATGCAGCTGCCTGAGCCTTTGGAAAGGACACCGCCGTGATGATCTCACCTGGTTCAAGCGCGGTCGCGTACATGCCCAAGAAAAAGTCATCCGCTGCAATACTGCGCCGATTGGTTATCACCGTTGCCCCCAAAGCCAAGACCGCGGATGGATAGCACGCCGCCGGGTCATTGTTCGCCAATGATCCGCCGATGGTTCCGCGGGCTCTGACCTGACGGTCTCCGATGCCTCCAGCCAGTTCCGCCAGAGCTGGAATGGCCTTCTTAACCAGATCACTCTCGGCGACATCGGCGTGACAAGTCATGGCGTTGATGACCAAATTGTCGCCATCCATACGGATGCCCTTGAGATCCTTGATGCCGCCCAAGTCAACCAAGGTGCCCGGCGCCGCCAAGCGCTGCTTCATGGTGGCAATCAAAGTCTGCCCCCCAGACAAGGCTTGCCCCCCATTGTTGATCAATGCGACAGCTTGATCGATTGATGTGGGGCGTTCATATTCACATGCGTACATTTGTATTTCTCCTTGATATTTACCGCTTAGGCTTTGGCCGCTTGAATCGCTGCCCATACTCGAGCAGAGGTTGCGGGCATATCAAAATCTTTGACACCGACCGGTGCAAGTGCATCTAAGACGGCATTGATTACAGCCGGCGGCGAACCAATCGCACCCGCCTCGCCACAGCCCTTGGTTCCCAATGGGTTGTGAGTGCATGGTGTGCACACATGGCCCAGTTTGAACTCTGGGAAATCATCGGCACGGGGCATCGCATAGTCTTGGAAACTACCGGTCAGCAACTGCCCTGACTCTGGGTCGTAAACACAGTTTTCCATCAATGCTTGGCCTATCCCCTGCACCAACCCCCCGTGCACTTGTCCCTCGACAATCATAGGATTGATGATGGTGCCAAAGTCGTCGACAGCGGTGAATCGATCCACCCGTGTCACGCCCGTGCTGGGGTCAATCTCGACTTCACAAATGTAAGTGCCGCCAGGGAAAGTGAAATTGGTTGGATCGTAAAAAGCAGTCTCATTCAGTCCCGGCTCCAACTTATCCAAGGGATAGTTGTGGGGCACATAGGCCGTCAATGCGACTTGGGCGAACGGTATGGTCTTATCGGTGCCTTTGACGGTGAAGTTACCGTCAGCGAATTCGATATCTTCATCACTCGCTTCCATCAGGTGGGCGGCGATTTTCTTGGCCTTTGCCTCAATTTTGTCGAGAGCACGCATGATCGCCGCACCTCCGACAGAGATGGAGCGAGAGCCATAAGTTCCCATACCAAAGGGCACGCGACCCGTGTCTCCATGCACCACATCCACTTGATCCACACTCAGCCCCAGGCGGGCAGCGACCACTTGAGCAAAAGTCGTTTCGTGCCCTTGGCCGTGGCTGTGAGATCCTGTGAATACCGTGACGCTCCCCGTGGGGTGCACCCTCACCTCACCACACTCAAACAAGCCAGCGCGTGCGCCCAAGGCTCCTGCGATGTTGGATGGCGCAATGCCGCAAGCTTCGATGTAGCTTGAATACCCAATCCCGCGCAGCAGTCCCTTGGCAGCAGAGGCCGCTTTGCGTTGTTCAAAACCGGCCACATCTGCCAAGTCCTGGGCTTGGTCCATGCAGGCATGAAAATCACCGGTATCGTATTGCAACGCAACAGGCGTTTGGTACGGGAACTCAGTGATGAAATTGCGCTTTCGGATTTCAGCTTGACTCAAGCCCATGTCCCAAGCGCACCGCGTCACCAACCGCTCCAGTAAGTAAGTCGCCTCTGGACGACCTGCACCGCGATAGGCGTCGACGGGCGCTGTGTTGGTGAACCAAGCATCCACTTCGACATAAATTTGCGGCGTCGTGTACTGCCCGGCCAACAGCGTCGCATACAAGATGGTTGGGACTGCAGTCGCGAAGGTTGACAAATAAGCGCCCAAGTTGGCGTCCGTATGCACGCGCAACGCGAGGAACTTGCCGTTGGCGTCCATGGCCATTTCAGCTTGGGAAACATGATCGCGACCATGTGCGTCGCTCAAGAATGCCTCACCGCGCTCACAGTTCCACTTGATCGGGCGGTTCAGTTGCTTGGATGCCCAAGTCAATGCCACGTCCTCGGCGTACAGATAGATCTTCGAGCCGAAGCCACCGCCAACATCAGGTGCGATCACCCGCACTTTGTGCTCTGGCAATCCCAGCACGAACGCCGTCATCAACAAACGTTCAACGTGCGGGTTTTGGTTGGACACGTGCAAGGTGTACTCATCTGACGCACGGTTGTACTGCGCCAACGCGGCGCGAGGCTCCATCGCATTGGGTACCAAACGGTTGTTCACCAAGTCAAGTTTGGTGATGTGCGCCGCCTTTTCGAACACGCTGTCCACCGCCGCTTTGTCCCCGATGGCCCACTTGTAGCAGTGGTTGTCTGGCGCTTCTGCGTGAAGAGCTTCTGACACTTTGGCTTGCGCACAAGTGACGGAGGCGGCAAGCGGCGTGTAGTCGACTTGAACAGCCTCAGCAGCATCTTTGGCTTGCTGCAGCGTTTCAGCGATGACCATCGCCACGTGGTCGCCCACATAACGGACCTTGCCTTGGGCCAGCACAGGGTGGGGCGGCTCTTTCATGGGCTGACCGTCTGTGTCAGTGATCAACCATCCGCAGGGCAATCCGCCCATCTGGCCTTCAAGGTCAGCGCCGGTGAATACCTTGACCACCCCAGGCATGGCCTCAGCCGCGGATACATCCACACGGTTGATCGTCGCGTGTGCGTGCGGTGAGCGCACAAACACAGCATGGGTTTGACCGACAACATTGATGTCATCGGTGTAATTGCCAGCGCCAGTTAAAAAACGCACATCTTCTTTGCGTCGGACGGCCTCGCCGATATGCGGCAGGTTCGCTAAATCTGTTGCACCCATGGCATTCTCCTTGGTTTACGCACCGCGCATGGCTTCTTGGCCCTGCAGCACAGCTTTGACAATGTTTTGGTATCCGGTGCAACGGCACAAGTTACCTTCCAATCCATCTCGAACGGCCGCCTCATCTAGCTTCGACGGGCTGCGCTCCACCAGATTGACCGCACTCATGACCATGCCGGTTGTGCAAAAGCCGCATTGCAATCCATGGCAGTCTTTGAATGCTGCTTGCATGGGGTGCAAGGTCCCATCGGGCTTGGCTAAGCCTTCAATCGTGGTGACTTCTGCACCTTGCGCTTGCGCAGCCATGACGGAACAAGACTTGACTGCGCGGCCGTCCATGATCACTGTGCAAGCCCCGCACTGTGACGTATCGCAGCCCACATGTGTGCCAGTCAAACCCAACTCGTCTCGCAACAACTGAACCAGCAGCGTGTTGCCTGCCACATCGGCTGAACGCGCCTTTCCATTGACTTTCAATTCCACTTGCATGCTAGGTGACTCCTCTTGTTTGTTCGTTGAACGCAAAGAGACATCTTGAGATTTCTCGGGGTTGTGATCACTAGGGATAACCCCGATTTCCTGAGACTCTGTTATAAAAATCTCAATTTGAGACACTAGTCACCATGCCGCACCTCCATCCCTCAGACCGACAGATCCAAATTCAGCAGGCGAGAGAGCTGTGTCTGAGCGGTCAGCCGCGTTCTGCCCAGGGCATAGGCATGTCACCTTGGTTGGTTGCGTCCTGGCAGCGATGCATGGAGCAGGGCCTTCAAACTGGCCAGCAAGTGGTATTCAATCCAGTTTCTCGACAAGAAATTCAACGCCGAACCGATGCGCACAGAGACATAGTCCAAGTGGCGCAACCCATCATGACCCGCTTGGTCGAGACCATTGCGGACCGCCGCTATTTCGCGGTCCTCACTGACGCAGATGGCGTCGTCATCGGTGCCCATGGTGCTGCATTGGCGCAGGATCGGCGGGCGCGCGATTTGGCTCGCATCGGCGTCGATCTGTCTGAGCGCGCGGTAGGCACCACTGCGATTGGCGCAGCGCTGCATGAGCGCAGCGCAGTCTGGTTGCATCAGGGCGAACATTTTTTTCAAGACAACAGCATCTTCAGCTGCGCGGGTGCGCCTTTGTTTGGGCCAACAGGCGACTGTATTGGCATGCTTGATTTGACTGGCATCGAAACACCAGAGCGGCAAGAGCTCAAGCACTTGGTCTCCCGCTCGGCCAGACAGATCGAAAACTCCTTGACCCTCGCCACCACGCACTCACTCGTTGTGCGTTTCAATTGGCCAGGTGAAAGCTTGGGTCACGAGGGGGATGGGCTGCTCCTGCTCGATGTCGATGGCTATGTTGTCGGCGCCAACTCACCGGCGCGGCAGATGCTAGGTCACACCATTATGGGCGCCAGGCCCCAGAGTACCCATGCCTCAGATATCTGGGCGCTCCCGTTTGAACACTTGTTTGACATGATCGGTCAGCCGGTGCCTCGCACCTTGCCGACCTGGAATGGGCTCCATTTGAGTGCCTTGTGCCACGCAACTGGCCCGCGAAGGGCTGTGGACGCGGAGAGAACACCTTTGCACACGCTGAAGGATGCCGCCATCAAACGCGCCGTTGAGGATGCCAAGGGCAACGTGACCCTTGCGGCCAAGCGATTGGGCATCGGGCGCGCCACGGTTTACCGGCGCCTTCGCGGGATGCGCAAATAATTGCCTCAACGCGACCCAGATCTCAGGAGACGCTGAGTCGCCCCAGACTGATCGGGGCCATGCAAGGAGATCATGGGGTAATGCTGAATCGACGTTGGACCAGAAACCTCCCCCAAACTAAAGTGCAAGCCTTCATCCCCTTCCAAGGCACGCCATGAGTCAAGCCCTCCCCTCGTATCTCAACAGCGATGAGCTTGGTCCCTGGGGCAATTACCTGTCACAGGTCGACCGCGTTGCTCCGCATCTGAGCGAGCTTCAACACTTGCTCGAGACCCTCAAGCGACCTCGGCGCATCCTCGTGGTCGACGTACCTATTCGGCTTGACAACGGCACGATGGCCCATTTTGAGGGCTACAGGGTTCAGCACAACACATCGCGCGGCCCGGGCAAAGGTGGCGTGAGATTTCACCCTGACGTGTGCTTGTCAGAAGTGATGGCGCTGTCCGCTTGGATGTCGATCAAAAACGCGGCGGTGAATTTGCCGTTTGGCGGTGCCAAAGGGGGTATTCGAATTGATCCCAAATTGCACTCCCGCTCTGAGTTAGAGCGGGTAACGCGGCGGTACACCAGCGAGCTCGGTGGACTCATAGGTCCACACATTGATATTCCGGCGCCAGACGTCAATACCGACGCACAGGTCATGGCGTGGATGATGGATACCTATGCCATGAACCAAGGCGCCAACTCGACCGGCGTCGTCACTGGCAAGCCTGTCGACCTCGGTGGTTCACAGGGTCGCAGAGAGGCCACAGGGATGGGAGTGTTCATCGCTGTTCGAGAAACCCTGAGGCGGCAAGGACTCACTCTTGAAGGCTGTCGCATTGCCATCCAAGGTTTTGGCAATGTCGGTGGAGTTGCTGCTGAGCTGCTGCACTCCCACGGCGCGTTGATCGTCGCTCTGGCTGACCACGGCGGCGCGATTTACCGCCCTACAGGCCTAGACCTTGCCGAAGTGTCGAAGCACCAGAAGGCGACCGGCTCAGTCGCGAATTCACCGCAAAGTGAGCCGATCACCGCCGCCGCATTCTGGGAAACACCCTGTGATGTGCTGATCCCCGCTGCCCTTGAAAATCAGATCACCGAAAAAAATGCATCCAGCATTCGCGCCAAGTTGATCGTTGAGGGTGCCAATGGACCCACCACAACGGCAGCCGATGATGTATTGGCCCAAAAGGGGGTGACCGTCGTGCCGGACGTCCTGGCCAACGCGGGAGGCGTGATCGTCAGCTATTTCGAGTGGGTACAAGACTTTGCAAGCTACTTTTGGACCGAGGAAGAGGTCAACCAGCGCTTAGAGCACATCATGCTTGGGGCCTTTGACGCCATATGGAAGCTGGCCCAAGACAGAACAATCTCGCTCCGTACAGCGACATTCGTGATCGCTTGTGAACGGATTCTTCGTGCCCGACAGCTTCGCGGGCTCTACCCCTAATCGATCACTGCAGTGTGTATTTAGCGAAATCCGGCACGGGCAAAGCCATAACAGCAATGCCCTCCTCTGCCAATTGCTGCGCTTGCTCTGGTGTTGCTTGCCCGCGGATACCTCGCTCTTGCGCATCGCCGGCGTGAATGGCTCGGGCTTCTTCTGCGAAGCGCTCACCAACATCCTCGGTCTGCCGAAGCATCTCGCGCACCACATGGGTGTATGCAGCTTGAATTTGGGCAGGTGTCAGGTCGGCTATGGAGACCGGAACCTCGGGCTGCTGGGGATCGGACTCTCCAAGGGCGGATTCAGGTGCTGTGGACCTCGCTGATGACTTGAGGTTCAAGCGAGGGGCGCTGAGTTTCTTTTCAACGCGCGTGTCACCACAAATGGGACAGCTGAGGAGCCCCCGATCCCGTTGGGATGCATAGTCCTCTTGGCTTCCAAACCAGCCTTCAAAAACGTGCCCATGTGCACACTGTAGATCTAACACTTTCATGACTGAATTATCGCCATTCAGGTTGCCACTGACCAGATTGCCATCTAGCCAACCACCACAGACCAGCCAACGTTTTGCTATCGGTGATCACACCTTGCTGAGCCAGCGCCATCAATTCATCAATCTCTGCTGCACACAACTCTAGAAGCTCTCCATCATCAAGATCTGTGCTTCCGGCGCGCAGATCAGACGCCAGCCACATGTCAATGCGCTCATCGGAATAGGCAGCAGCCATCGCTACCTTGCCAGCGTAGGCCCACCTTTGAGCGGTGAAGCCAGTTTCCTCGCGCAATTCACGCTGGGCAGCGTCAAATCTCTCCTCACCAGAATCCACCTTGCCAGCTGGAAACTCAATGATGGTTTCACCCAGAGGATAGCGATGTTGAATTTCCACCAATACCCGGCCATCGGGCAGAAACGGAATGACCATGACTGCGCCTGGGTGAAGAATCATCTCTCGAGTTGCGCAGAGACCCCCTGCCAACCTCACTGAATCTTTCACCACGTGCAGCAGATCGCCCCGATAGATGTCAGAGCGCTCCCGAAAGGTCTCTTGCAGGTGACTGAGATCCCGTCTCCAGACTTCCATCAAGGGGCGAATGTCTGACATGTTGAAATCAGTGATGACGACGCCAGAGATAACGATAGACGAAGCCTGGAAACGCCAAGGTCATGAATAAAAACGCCGTGGTCGCGTAGAACTCCCAACGCTGGGGATAGATTTGACCCGCAGCATGTTCTAAAGCCAATGCCACAGCGCCCACCAAGAAATAGGCAATGATCAACTCCAGCAGCCGCCAGGCCATAGTCTTCTCAGACCTAGGGATCACGACAAACAATCGGTTGGTGACAAACGGCCAGTTCGCGCCGATGACCGCCAAAACCAAAACCAGCCCGACTTGTTGACTGAGGTCCATAGCAATGCGCCTTAATCAGGCGAGTACGCGGGCAATGGCCTGAGCACACAAGGCCATCAAACCGCCTGGCAAGAGTCCCAAGCCCAACATCAGCAAAACATTCAAGGAAAGGACACGCTGCACGCACAGTGGCGCACTGATCGGCTCTTGGGTTTTTGGGGCGTCAAAGTACATCAACTTGATGAGACGCAGGTAAGGGAAAGCGCCAACCAATGACAGCAATACAGCAATCACCGCGACCCACAACAACACCTCACTGCCTGATGCAAGCAACGACTGCAACACAGCCAACTTGGCGTAGAAGCCAACCAAGGGTGGTACACCGGCCAGAGAGAACATACACGCCGCCAGAATACCGGCCAGCATTGGACTGCGGCGATTCAAACCAGCCAGGTCATCCAACTGATCAGCCTCAAAACCTTGCCGACTCATCACCAGCATGACACCGAAGGTGGCCAAGGTGGTCAACACGTAGGTCACTACATAGAACATGGTGGCGCTGTACGCGTTCTCAGCGTTACTGATGTCCAAGCCGATGACGCCTCCAGCCAAACCCAATAAGACGAACCCCATCTGAGAAATGGTTGAAAACGCCAACATGCGCTTGAAACTCGTTTGCATGATGGCAGCCAAGTTACCCACCAACAACGACGCGATTGCGAGTACCGTAACCATTTGTTGCCAATCGGTCGACATGGGCAACATGCCCTCAACTAAAAGTCTCATGACGATCGCGAATGCTGCCAACTTCGGCGCGCCAGCAATCAGCAGGGTGACTGATGTCGGCGCACCGTCGTACACGTCAGGTACCCATGAATGGAAAGGCGCAGCACCAAGCTTGAATGCCAAGCCAGCAACGATGAACACCACACCCAACGCCAAAACACGGTGATCAACCTCAGGTCGAGCCAAGCGGGCAGCCACCTCAGCCAGGTCCAATGAGCCGGTCGCACCATAGAGCATCGACATCCCGTAAAGCATGAAGCCGCTGGCCATCGCTCCCAGCACAAAATATTTCATCGCAGCCTCTGTCGCACGCGTGTGATCGCGACGCAGCGCAACCATGGCGTAGCTAGACAGGGTCAAGAGCTCTAAGCCAAGATACAGCACTAAGAAATTGTGGCCGCCAATCATGACGAACATGCCCAGCAGCGCGAACAACGCGAGGGTATACATCTCGCCACCGCGCAGCATATCGCGGGCCTTGGAATAACTGCGTCCGTATACTAAAGTCAGCATGACAGCCAGCGCCGCAAAGCACTTGAGCCAGTTGCCCATTGGGTCCGAGACCACCATCGTGCCAAAGCCATACATCACTTCACCTTGCGTTGCATACAAGGCCTGGATAGCGGCGACGCCAGCCAGCGTCAGCAACGTCAACGTAAAAGTCAACGGGCGGGAAGTCGCTTTCAAAGAGACGTCGGCCAAGGCAATGACGCAAGTCATTACCAAAAGAAAGATTTCGGGGTATGCAACCACCCAGCTGATTTGATCCATATCTTTCGCTCAGTTCAGTTTTGATTTGGCAACGTGTGCCAATAGCTCGGCGACCGAGGGGTTGATGATGTCAGTCATGGGCTTTGGATAGACCCCCATAGCCAACACTGCAACAGCGAGCAACACCATGACAGTCATCTCACGCGCATTGATATCAGTGAGCTTGGCCACGTGATCGTTGGCCACAGCGCCAAGGTACACACGTTTGAACATCCACAAGGTGTAGGCAGCACCAAAAATCAAGGCAGTGGCTGCCGCCAGACCCAACCAGAAATTCGTCTTAACCGCGCCCAAAATCACCATCCACTCGCCCACAAACCCAGCGGTCCCGGGCAAACCGCAGTTCGCCATCGCAAACAGCAAGGCGAAGGCTGCGAACTTCGGCATCGTGTTCATTACACCACCGTAAGCCGCAATGTCACGCGAATGCACGCGGTCGTACAAGACACCGATCGACAGGAACATAGCTGCCGAAACGAAACCGTGCGCGATCATCTGTACCACTGCACCCGTGACGCCCATCTCCGAAAAAATGAAAAATCCGAGTGTCACAAATCCCATGTGAGCGACCGACGAGTACGCCACGAGCTTCTTCATGTCGCTTTGCACCATGGCCACCAAACCAACATAAATCACAGCCACCAAAGACAGTCCAATCATGAGGCCTGCCCATTCATGAGATGCATCAGGAGCGATGGGCAGTGAAAAGCGCAAGAATCCATAGGCGCCCAACTTCAGCATGATGGCAGCAAGTACCGCGGAGCCGCCAGTCGGCGCTTCCACGTGAACGTCAGGCAGCCAAGTGTGGACCGGCCACATGGGCACCTTCACCGCAAACGCCGCAAAAAATGCAAAGAACAACAGTGTTTGTTCTGTAGCTCCCAAAGGCAGAGCGTGCCAAGCTGCCAAATCAAAACTACTCCCTGACGCGTTGTAGAGGTAAATCAACGCGATCAGCATCAGCAACGACCCCAACAATGTGTACAAGAAAAACTTGAAAGCGGCATAAATCTTATTAGGGCCGCCCCAGATGCCGATGATGAGATACATCGGAATCAAAGTCGCCTCAAAGAACACATAGAACAGCATGCCGTCCAAGCTGGTGAATACGCCAATCATCAAGCCAGACAGAATTAAGAAAGCGCCCATGTATTGGTGCACTCGCTCGGTGATCACCTCCCACCCGGCGATCACAACAATGACCGTGATGAAGGCAGTGAGGATAACTAACCAAAACGAGATGCCATCCACGCCCAAGTGATAGTGCATGTTGAAGCGGCTGATCCAATTCGCTTTTTCAACAAATTGCATGCCGGCAGCGCCGACCTCAAAACCACTGAACAAAGGCAAAGTCACCAGCAAGCTGACCAATGCACCTATCAAAGAAACACGGCGTACCCAAGTCTGGTTGCTGTCGCTCCCAAGGGCCAACAGCAGGATTCCGAAAACGATGGGAACCCAAATAGTGAGGCTCAACAAGCCCATGTTCTCGTACTCCTTATTTCGCCAACCAGACAAACACTGTCAAAAGCGCAAAGATACCCAGTAGCATCGTCAACGCGTAGTGGGTGATCAATCCGCTTTGCATTCCTCGCACCCAAGCGGCTAAACGCCCTACCAGCTTCCAGCTTGCATTCACAACGCCTGCCTCGATGATCCCTTGGTCTCCGACCTTCCAGAGGCCCAAACCCAACCCTCGAGCAGCACGCGCAAGAACCTTCTCATTGAACCAATCCATGTAGTACTTGTTTTCCAGAATCACGACCAAAGGACGCAACAACTTCGCCAACGCAGCGGGTAGCGCTGGATTGATCATGTACATGTACCAGGCGGAAACCACGCCAGCCAAAGCCAACAGGAAGGGCAACGTCGTCAACGCGTGCGATGCCATGGCCATGGGGCCGTGGAACAACTCGGACAACTCAGCCATCGCAGGATGCTTGGCAGCATCCACAAAGATGGCTCCCTCAAAGAAACCGCCATGCAGCATCGGCTCGATTGTGAAATACCCTATCAAGACCGACGGAATCGCTAACAAAATCAGTGGCAGCGTCACCACCCACGGGGACTCGTGCGGCTTGCCATCACCGTGGTGCGCATGGTCATCATGGTGGCCATGATGTGCATCCGGATTTTGGTCGTAGCGCTCCTTGCCGTGAAACACGATAAAGTAAAGGCGGAAGCTGTAAAAAGCGGTGATGAACACACCGGCAAGCACGGCAAAGTTGGCAAATCCGGCGCCAGGCAATTGGCTCGCGTGCACCGCCTCAATGATCGAGTCTTTGGAGTAGAAGCCTGAAAACAAAGGCGTGCCAATCAGCGCCAGAGAGCCCAAAAGTGAAGTCAACCATGTGATCGGCATGTACTTCTTAACGTTCCCCATGTAGCGAATATCTTGGTTGTGATGCAAGCCAATAATCACCGAACCCGCAGCCAGGAAAAGCAAGGCCTTAAAAAATGCATGGGTCATCAAATGAAACACAGCAACCGAATAGGCCGATGCGCCCAACGCGACCGTCATGTAGCCAAGCTGTGAGAGTGTGGAGTAGGCGACAACCCGCTTGATATCGTTTTGAATGATGCCCATGAAGCCCATGAACAAAGCGGTGATCGCGCCGATCACCAAAATGAAATTAAGCGCGGCATCGCTCAACTCGTAGAGGGGAGACATGCGAGCAACCATGAAGATACCAGCGGTCACCATAGTCGCAGCGTGAATCAAGGCAGAGATGGGTGTCGGACCTTCCATCGAGTCTGGCAACCACACGTGCAAAGGGAACTGCGCTGACTTGCCCATCGCACCGATGAACAAACAAATACCGATCACGGTGACCAACATCCAGTCTGAACCTGGGAATGTCAATGAACTGAGTGCCCCAGCTTGTCCAAACACCTCGGTGTAGTTGAGTGACCCGGTATACGCCACGATCAACCCGATGCCCAAGATGAATCCAAAGTCTCCCACGCGGTTCACTAGAAATGCTTTCATGTTTGCGAACACAGCTGTCGACCGTGTGTACCAGAAGCCAATCAGCAAATAAGAGACAACACCAACCGCTTCCCAACCAAAGAACAATTGCAATAAGTTGTTGCTCATCACGAGCATCAACATCGAAAACGTGAACAAAGAGATGTAAGAGAAAAAGCGGTTGTAGCCTTCATCCTCTTGCATGTATCCGATCGTGTAGATGTGCACCATCAAAGATACAAATGTGACCACGCACATCATCATCGCGCTCAATGGATCAATCAAGAATCCGACTTCCATTTTCAAATCGCCGATCACCATCCACGCATAGATCGTCTCATTGAAGCGAGCCCCATCTTGCACGACAGCCATGAGGGTCATCGCAGAGAGAACAAACGCGATCGCCACGCCCAATATGGTTATGGAATGTGCGCTCTTGCGCCCAACCAAATTACCGCCCATCTTGGTCCCGAAGATGCCGGCAATGATGGAGCCGAACAGGGGCGCCAGAGGAATGGCCAGCAGTGTGCTGGCTGACAAAGTGGTGCTCATGCGAATGCTTCTCTCAGAATCAACCCTTGAGCTCGTTGAGCTCTTGCACGTCGATGGTGGACTTGTTGCGGAACAGCAAAACCAAAATAGCCAGGCCAATAGCAGATTCGGCGGCCGCCACCGTCAGAATGAAAAAGACAAAAACTTGGCCATGCATATCGCCCAGATAGGACGAGAACGCCACAAAGTTTGTATTCACCGCCAGCAGCATCAATTCGATGGCCATCAGCAGCACGATCAAATTTTTGCGATTCATGAAAATGCCAACGATTGAGATCGCAAAAAGTGCTGCCCCTAACGTCAGGTAATGTCCCAAACTCAGAGTCATGATGAGGCCTCCTCAGAACTACCAGCTGCAGACTTGGGTGGCACAACAGCATCCATCTTCACCACGCGCAGGCGATCTGCCTTCTTGGCCAAGACCTGTTCAGATGCATGGATGAATTTGCTGTCCTTGCGCTGTCTGAGCGTGAGCGCTATGGCCGAAATGATGGCCACCAACAGCAACACCGCAGCAATCTCCAGTGGGTACAGATACTGCGTGTAAAGCAACATCCCCAAGGCTTTGGTGTTGGAGCCATCCATCACAACAGCTTCAGTGACGTCACCAAAATCACCTTGCAAAATGATCGCAATTTCACCCGCCATCAAAGCACCCAACAGAGCTGCAAGTGGCAGATTCTTCCAGAACCCCTGGCGCATCGCGTCGACATTGATGTCAAGCATCATGACAACGAATAAAAAAAGTACCATCACCGCACCGAGGTAAACCAACACCAAAGTGATGGCCAAAAACTCAGCACGCAACAGCATCCAGATCATGGACGCCTGAAAAAAGGCCAGCATCAAAAACAAAGTGGCATGAACAGTGTTACGCGCCGTGATCACACGGAACGCGGACAACAGCAGCACTGCAGAAAATAGATAAAAGAGTCCAGTGATCCAATCCATGGCCTAGTCCTTCTGTCCTCAGCGGTATTTCGCGTCAGCCGCTTTGGCTGATGCGATGTCTTTTTCGTAACGGTCACCCACCGCCAGGAGCATGTCTTTGGTGAAATACAAGTCGCCCCGCTCTTCACCGTGGTATTCGAAGATTTGTGTTTCAACAATCGAATCCACTGGGCAGCTCTCTTCGCAAAAGCCGCAAAAAATACACTTCGTCAGGTCAATGTCATAGCGAGTTGTGCGGCGGGAACCGTCCGACTGGCGCTCACCGGCCTCGATCGTGATCGCCATGGCTGGGCAAACCGCTTCACACAACTTACACGCGATGCAACGCTCCTCGCCGTTGTCGTAACGGCGCAGAGCATGCAAGCCACGAAAGCGAGGAGACAAAGGCGTCTTTTCCTCTGGATATTGAATCGTGACTTTGCGAGCGAATAAATACCTTCCAGTTAGCGCCATGCCTTTGATCAACTCCAAGAGCATGAAGCTCGAGAAGAAGTCGCGGAATGAGAATGCCGCCTTGGAAGAGCCTGAGTTTGGGGAATGAATCACAGCGGACATGTCGGCTTAATTCCAAATATTGAATGGCGTCTGCATCCACAGACCCACAACCAACAACCACACCAAGGTCACTGGGATGAAAATTTTCCAACCCAATCGCATGATTTGGTCATAGCGATAGCGGGGGAACGTTGCTCGCACCCATATGAACATGGAGACCATCAAAAACGTCTTGATTCCCAACCAAATCCAGCCTGGAATCCAAGTGAATGGTGCGAAATCAAAGGGTGGCAACCAGCCCCCCAAAAACATGAGTGCGGCCAAAATGGAGACCAGCCACATCGCTGCGTATTCCGCCAAGAAAAAGATGGCAAAACCCATGCCCGAGTACTCGACCATGTGTCCAGCCACGATTTCGGATTCACCCTCAACCACATCGAAGGGATGTCGATTGGTCTCAGCGACGCCCGAGATCATGTACACCACAAAGATAGGGAAAAGTGGCAGCCAGTTCCAAGACAAGATGCCGAGGCCGCGATCACTGAACCAACCTTGCCCTTGCGAGGCGACAACCTCTCCGAGATTCATGCTGCCGCTGACCATAATGACCACGACCAAACAAAAACCCATTGCAATCTCGTAACTGACCATTTGGGCAGAAGCTCGAAGCGCACCCAGGAAAGGATACTTGGAGTTGGATGCCCAGCCTGCAATGATGACACCGTAAACTTCGATCGATGTGATCGCCATAATCAGCAATAGACCTGCGTTTACGTTGGCAATCACAGCCTCAGGTCCAAACGGCACTGCCACCCATGCAGCCAACGCCGGCATGATGGCCATGACAGGACCGAGGCGGAACAACCCCTTGCTCGCAGCAGTAGGCTGAATCAATTCCTTGGTCAATAACTTCAGTGCGTCAGCAATCGGTTGGAGCAAACCAAAGGGACCAACTCGGTTAGGTCCCAATCGCACTTGCATGAAACTCAGCAAGCGCCTTTCCCACAGCGTCAAATAGGCGACTGCCCCCATCAAGGGCGCCAACAGTGCCACGATTTTGATCAAGTTCCAAATCACCGGCCAGGCAGACGAGGCCCACCAGCCAGCCTGGCTCAAACCAAGACCCCAGTTGTACATGGCTTCGATCATGCTGAGACCTCCTGAAGCGCATCGACGGTACGTTGGAGAGCCGGCGCACGCCTCACAATTCCATCCAGCTGATAAATGCCGGCAACACAAGGAACGTGATCGAGTGTCTCTATCTTGATCGGCGCCTGGGTCGCGTTCGACAGACCATTAACCAAGCTACCTGCAGTCACGCCCGCCGCTGCCAACACGTCTTGCGAAGAGTCATGGCTCATGGATTGAATACCCAGCAAGTTGCCAAGCACTCGCAAAACTTTCCACGCCGGGCGGGTCTCGCCAAGAGGTTTCACTACGGCGTGAAAGCTCTGAGCGAGGCCTTCTGCATTAATGAACGTACCAGAGGTCTCTGTGAATGGCGCAATGGGCAACATCACATCGGCGTAAGCCATGTTCCCATCTTTGAAGTGGCTCAAGCTCACAATCATCTCGCAGCCAGCCAAGCGATCTGCGAGCACCACATGGTGACCCGCATCCAGCCCCAGCTCAACATTGAGCAGCATCAGGGCTTTGGTGCCACCGTTGATCATTTGCTCAGCGTTCAGGCCCTGCGCCCTGGGCTGAGCACCGGCCACTTGCGCACCAACGGTGTTGGCAGCTTCAGTGAGGTATCCAAATTTGGCGCCGGTTTGTATCGAGATCCATTGCGCCAAAGCAAGCAGCGAACTGGCGTTGGCATGGTGTGCTGCAGCATTACCCAACAGCACTGCAGTCTGCTCACCATCAATCAAACTCTTGGCTACAGCCCGAGCAGCTTCGCCAGGTTCAACGACAACTGGTGCTGCGACTCCTTTGATATGAGCGACGGCACTCGCGACTTGTCCCAGCAACTCTGCCCACTGGGCAGCGGGTCCACTCAGGTGATGGCGCACGGGCATGGCCCAATCGGACTGTCCTTTGAATTCACGAGCTGAGCCAATCACGTCGACATGACCGCCACGGCGGGTGATCTGTCTAATGCGCGCTGCAAACAATGGGTGGTCTTTGCGCAAACGGCTACCAACCACCAACACATGGTTGAGTTGACTCAATGCCTGAATGGGCATACCCAAGTAACGCACGCCTTCGCTTTGTCCAAATTCAGCATGGCGGATTCGATGATCGATGTTGTCACTGCCCAAACCGCGAACCAACTGAGCAGCCAAGTACAGCTCTTCTGTGGTCGCATGAGGGCTGACCAGAGCGCCCAAAGCTTGAGCGCCATGTTCTTGTTGAATCTGTCTCATGCCATTGGCGACGTACTCAAGCGCGGTTGCCCACTCAACCTCTTTCCACTCGCCGCCTTGCTTCAACATCGGTTGAGTCAAACGCTCTTCTGAGTTCAACGCTTCATAAGAGAAACGATCTCGGTCCGCCAACCAGCATTCGTTGATCGCCTCGTTTTCAAAAGGCACAACTCGCATCACCCGGTGGTTTTTGACCTGCACGACCAAATTGGCCCCGGTGCTGTCATGAGGGCTGATGCTCTTGCGGCGCGACAGCTCCCAAGTCCGGGCGTTGTAACGGAAAGGTTTGCTCGTCAAGGCCCCCACTGGGCATACATCAATCATGTTGCCAGAGAGCTCAGAGTCAACGCTTTCACCCAGGAACGTTTCAATCTCGGAGTGTTCCCCGCGATTGGACATGCCCAACTCCATCTGGCCAGCAATCTCCTGACCGAAGCGGACACAGCGTGTGCAATGGATGCACCGGCTCATTTCTTCCATAGAAATCAGCGGGCCCACGTCTTTGGGCATGGTGACGTGCTTTTCTTCTTCGTATCTAGACTCGCCGCGACCATAGCCAACCGCCAAGTCTTGCAGCTGACACTCACCACCTTGATCGCAAATAGGGCAGTCCAACGGGTGATTGATGAGCAAAAATTCCATCACCGATTGCTGCGCCTTGATGGCCTTGTCACTCTTGGTCCGCACCACCATGTCCTGGGTAACTGGTGTGGCACAGGCTGGCATCGCCTTCGGCGCCTTTTCGACGTCCACCAAGCACATGCGGCAATTGGCGGCAATGGACAGCTTCTTGTGGTAACAGAAATGCGGGATGTAGACGCCCGCCTTCTCAGCCGCATGCATCACCATGCTGCCTTGTGGGACTTGGACTTTCTTCCCGTCGAGTTCGATTTCTACTGTAGACATAGACGCGTTCGACTCTTAAGCTTGGGCACTGACCAAACAGGTCTTGTGCTCAATGTGATATTCAAATTCAGGCCGGAAGTGCTTGATCATGGCGCGCACTGGCATCGCGGCAGCATCACCCAACGCACAAATCGTGCGCCCTTGGATGTTCTCCCCCACTGAATCCAGCAACTCCAAATCACCCGGACGGCCTTGACCGTGCTCAATGCGCTGCACCACGCGCCAAAGCCAACCTGTGCCTTCACGGCACGGCGTGCACTGACCGCAGCTTTCATGCATATAAAAATAGGAGAGTCGCAACAAACTCTCCACCATGCATCGCGTTTCATCCATCACGATGACCGCACCCGAGCCCAGCATGGAGCCCGCTTTGGCAATGGCGTCGTAATCCATCGTGATCGACATCATGATGTCCGCAGGCAACACGGGGGCGGACGAGCCGCCGGGGATCACCGCTTTGAGCTTTTTGCCTCCCTTGACACCACCTGCTAGAGCCAGCAACTCAGAGAACGGCGTGCCCATGGGTACTTCATAATTACCAGGACGCTCAACGTCGCCAACCATGGAGAAGATCTTAGTCCCGCCGTTGTTCGGCTTGCCCAAGTTCAAATAGGCTTCACCCCCGTTGCGGATGATCCACGGGACTGCAGCGAACGTTTCCGTGTTGTTGATGGTCGTGGGTTTGCCGTACAGCCCGTAACTAGCCGGGAAAGGTGGCTTGAATCGCGGCTGGCCCTTTTTGCCCTCCAAGGACTCCAATAAAGCAGTCTCTTCGCCGCAAATGTATGCGCCGAAACCATGGAATGCATGAAGCTGGAAGTCAAACCCAGAACCCAATACATTGGTCCCCAACAGACCAGCGTCACGAGCCTCTTCTAACGCCTCTTCAAAGCGCTCATAGACTTCGAAAATCTCACCGTGAATGTAGTTGTATCCAACCGAAGTGCCCATGGCATAAGCCGCAATCGCCATGCCTTCGATCACGATGTGCGGGTTGTACATCAAAATGTCGCGGTCTTTGCATGTCCCTGGTTCACCTTCGTCTGAATTGCAGACAAGGTGCTTTTGACCTGGGAACTGCCGGGGCATAAAGCTCCATTTCAACCCCGTTGGAAAGCCAGCGCCGCCTCGACCACGCAAACCGCTCTCTTTGACCGTGGCAATCACTTCGTCAGGCGTCATACCTGCCCCGTCGCCTTTGCCCAAAATCTTTTTCAGGGCTTGGTAGCCGCCGCGCGATTCGTAATCTTTCAGGCGCCAGTTTTTACCATTGAGATCTGCATAAATCTTGGCATTGATGTGTCGACCATGAAAACACGTTTCATCGCCTGACGTTTGGTATTTGCTCAGGATCGAGTCCAGATTCATGAGCGGTCTCCCTCGGCCACCATGCGCAAATCTTGGACAAGCCCATCAAGCTTATCGTGCGACATGTATGACAACATCTTGCGATCGTTGACAAGCATCACGGGAGCATCAGCACAGGCTCCCAAGCACTCACACTCTTGCAAAGTAAACAGACCGTCACTGGTAGTCTGTCCGGCGCGGATACCCAACTGCGCTTGCAAGTGCTCGAGCGCTTTGTATCCACCGCGCAACTGGCAAGGCAAGTTGGTGCAGACATTCAGCTTGAACTTGCCCACAGGCTGTTGGTTGTACATGTTGTAGAACGTGGTCACTTCATGCACTGCCATAGGCGCCATGCCGAGATAATCGGCCACGGCACGTTCAGCTTCGGGGCTGACCCACCCGTCTACGTCTTGCATGATGCTCAAGCACGCCATCACAGCCGATTGCTTTCGCTCAGCAGGGTACTTGGCGACTTCGCGATCAAATCGCGCGCGAATTTCTTCAGAGATCATCGATCAATCTCTCCAAACACAATGTCCATGGTGCCGATGATGGCCACCGCATCAGCCAGCATGTGGCCACGAGTTACTTCGTCAAAACCAGACAGGTGTGCAAAGCCTGGCGCTCGGATTTTCAAGCGGTAGGGTTTGTTGGCACCATCGCTCACCATGTAAATACCGAATTCGCCTTTGGGGTGTTCAACACCCGCGTAAGCTTCGCCTTCAGGCACACGGAAACCCTCGGTGAAAAGCTTGAAGTGATGGATCAGCTCTTCCATATTGGACTTCATCGACTCCCGATCTGGAGGCGCCACCTTGTGGTTGTCAGTGATGACCGGTCCTGGGTTTTGACGCAACCAAGCAATGCACTGCTGCATGATGCGGTTGGACTGGCGCATCTCTTCGACACGAACCAGATAGCGGTCATAGCAATCGCCGTTAGTGCCCAACGGGATATCAAAGTCGTAGTTCTCGTAGCCATCATAGGGCTGCGTTTTGCGCAGATCCCAAGCGATGCCAGAACCACGCAACATGGGGCCGGTGAATCCCAAATTTAGGGCGCGCTCAGGCGAAACCACACCGATTCCTACAGTGCGCTGCTTCCAAATCCGGTTGTCCGTGAGCAGGGTTTCGTATTCGTCGATGTGCTTTGGAAACTTGTCGCAGAAATCTTGCAAGTAATCAAGCAAAGAGCCCTGCCTATTTTCGTTGAACGCTGCAACCGCCCGCGCATTGCGAACTTTGCTGGGCTTCATTTGAGGCATGGTGTCCGGCAGATCACGGTACACACCGCCAGGTCGGAAATAAGCCGCGTGCATCCGCGCCCCAGAAACTGCCTCGTATGCGTCGAACAATGTTTCGCGCTCACGGAATGTGTAAATCAGCGCGGTCGATGCGCCGCAATCGTGGCCATGAGCGCCCAACCAAAGCAAGTGATTGAGAATGCGCGTGATTTCAGAAAACATCACGCGAATGACCTTCGCACGCGCAGGCACTTCAATGCCAAGCATTTTTTCGATAGCCAAACAGTAGGCATGCTCATTGCACATCATGGATACGTAGTCCAACCGATCCATGTAGGGCAAAGACTGAATGTAAGTCTTGCTCTCTGCCAACTTTTCGGTCGCGCGGTGCAGCAACCCGATGTGGGGGTCAGCGCGTTGGACGACTTCGCCATCCATCTCTAGCACCAAACGCAACACGCCATGCGCAGCCGGATGCTGAGGTCCAAAGTTCAGTGTGTAATTTTTGATTTCAGCCATGTGTGTACTTCAGTGACCGTTGCGGGTTACTGCAAGCCTCCGTATCCTTCTTCACGAATGATGCGAGGCGTGATCTCACGCGGCTCGATCGTGACCGGCTGATAAATCACACGCCGTTGTTCGGGGTCATAGCGCATCTCCACGTGTCCGCTAACTGGAAAGTCTTTGCGCATGGGATGCCCGATGAAACCGTAGTCAGTGAGGATGCGGCGCAGGTCGTTGTGACCATCGAACAAGATGCCGAACAAGTCAAACGCTTCGCGTTCGAACCAATTCGCACCTGCCCAAACAGAGGTGACGGAGCTCACCATGGGCATCGCGTCGTCTTCACAGAAAACTTTTACACGCAATCGCTGATTGAGCGACACACTTAGCAGGTGTGCGACCACTGCGTAGCGAGCGCCTTCCCAAGTACCTTCTTTGAATTCGCTGTAGTCAATGCCGCACAAATCAATCAGTTGCTCGAACTGGCAACCAGGGGCAACTTTCAATGCTTGCATCGCGGGCATATACCCGCCTGGCTTCACGATGACGGTGAGCTCACCCAGCGCCTGAACAAAACCGACGACGGAGTCGCCCAAAGCAGCAGCGACTTGAGATTGCATGTTTTCCAACGCGCTCATGACAACCTCACGCTCTGGCGATCGTCTGGGTGCGACGAATCTTGCCTTGGAGTTGAATCAATCCATACAAGAGCGCTTCCGCTGTGGGGGGGCACCCAGGCACATACACATCGACAGGCACCACACGATCGCACCCGCGGACCACTGAGTAACTGTAGTGATAATAGCCACCACCGTTGGCACATGAGCCCATCGAAATCACATACCGTGGCTCACTCATCTGGTCGTAAACCTTGCGCAATGCCGGCGCCATCTTGTTGCACAAGGTCCCCGCAACAATCATTAAGTCCGATTGACGAGGGCTGGCTCGGAACACTTCAGCCCCAAAGCGGGCCAAGTCATAACGGGCCGCTCCAGCATGCATCATTTCAACTGCACAGCACGCAAGCCCAAAGGTCATGGGCCAGAGAGAACCGGTTTTCGCCCAATTGACGACTGAGTCATAGCTCGCCGTCACAAAGCCTTTTTCCATTACACCTTCAAGTCCCATGGCAGTCATAACCTCTTTGTGTGAATTGGTTGTCTATTTGGCGCGACAGGGGGATCATTCCCAGTCCAATGCACCTTTTTTCCACTCGTAGACAAAGCCCACGACCAAGATGCCCAAGAAGACAACAACCGACCAGAATGCAGCCGGCCCCAGGTCCTTGAGCGCTACCGCCCAAGGAAACAAGAACGCAATTTCCAAATCAAACAAAATGAACAGGATCGCTACCAAGTAGTAACGCACATCGAACTTCATGCGTGCGTCTTCAAACGCTTCAAATCCGCATTCATAAGGGGAGTTCTTGGCATCATCCGGACGGTTCGGTCCCAAGATGTAACCGATCACTTGGGGGACGACGCCGACAGCAACGCCAACCAAGATAAAGAGAATGACGGGGAGGTATTGCTCTAGGCTCATGGTCATAGCTGCGACCACGCCCTGCTTCAGCAGGTCTGGTCATGTTGGTGCCGACGGCGAGACTCGAACTCGCACAGCTTTCGCCACTACCCCCTCAAGATAGCGTGTCTACCAATTTCACCACGTCGGCATTTTGTGGGTTCGCAATTACTTCTGAGGCTTGGTGAAGTATCCGCAAAAACCCTAGGAGTTTACCTCGAATTCAGCCTTGAAATCGAGAGTATCGCCAGTTTTTATCTGGCTGAAAGCCCCATAAATAGGGACTTGAGCGATCATGATACCCCCTAGGGTACCATGATCAATCCATCGCATCTTTAGTTTGACGGAATGGCGTCTTTGCCAGTCGCAGGAGCAACTGGGGCGGCTGGCAACTTGGTGGTTTCAAGCACGCTGCCTGCAGCAGGCGCGGGCTTCTGGTAACCGACATAAGACAGAAACAGAGTGGTTCCCAAAAATACCGCAGCCAATACTGCCGTGGTGCGCGACAAAAAGTTAGCACCGCCCGTTGCACCAAACAAACTTGTCGAGGCACCGCCGCCAAACGCGGCACCTGCATCTGCACCCTTGCCGTGCTGCATCAATATCAAACCGATCATGACCAGTGCAGACAATATTTGCACGGCCATCAAAATTCGGATCAAGAAATCCATACCAAGTGCTCCCAAAAAACAAAAGGCTCAGGGCGATTAGCCCGCAGCCCGGATAATTGTCAAAAAGTCTGCCGCCTTCAAAGCAGCACCGCCAATCAAGCCTCCATCGATATCTGGTTGCTTGAGCAAATCTGCGGCGTTGCCAGCGTTCATGCTGCCCCCGTACAGAATCTTCATCGCGCTGGCGTGCTCGGTTGCCGCATGTAGCTGCGCGCGCAAAACCGCATGAACAGACTGCGCCTGCTCAGGGGTCGCTGTTTTGCCAGTCCCAATCGCCCAAACAGGCTCATAAGCCACAACGATTTCGCTCACACAATGCCCAACAGTGTGGATCACCGCCGCAAGTTGACGCTTCACCACTTCTTCAGTGGCACCTGCCTCCCGCTGCTCAAGGGTTTCGCCCACACAGACAATCGGCGTAATGCCTTGAGACAAGGCCGCTTGGGCCTTGGCAGCGACAACCGCATCAGTCTCTCCGTGGTATTGGCGGCGCTCAGAATGCCCAACAATGGCGTAACGCACACCAAAATCCTTCAACATCGATGCACTGATTTCACCAGTAAAAGCGCCCACATCGTGCGATGACACATCTTGTGCGCCCCACTGCAACGCGCTCCCGACAGCGACCTGAGACACCTGGTCGAGGTACAGCGCGGGCACACAGACCGCCACCTCGCATCGCACCGTGGCATCCAAGCCTTGGAGCACGTCCGCCAACAACGCAGCATTGGCTGCCTTGTTGCCGTTCATTTTCCAATTGCCCGCGATTAACTTCTTTCCCATTGTTCAGTCCTTATTCGCCCCAAGTCAGCATGATTTTGCCGATATGAGCATTGCTCTCCATCAATGCGTGTGCTTGATCCGCTTGGCTCGCGTCGAATGTCCGAAAAATTACGGGGCGCACCCGTCCAGCTTCCAAATGGGGCCACACCTGCTCGCGCAAGGACTGCGCAATGGCAGTTTTAAACGCCACCGACCTAGGCCGCAACGTCGAACCAGTGATATGTAGCCGCTTGCGCAAGACCATGCCTGCATTGAAATTGGCATCGACACCCCCTTGCACCGCAATGATCACGAGGCGCCCGTCTTCTGCCAAACATTCGACCTCGCGCGCCACGTAGTCACCTGCCACCATATCCAAAATGACATCGACACCCCGCCCGTCTGTGAGGCGCTTGATCTCAGCCACAAAGTCTTGTGAGCGATACAAAATCGCGTGATCCGCACCCAAGTCCAGGCACGCTTGCGCCTTTGCTTCAGATCCAACAGTCACGATCACCTTGGCACCCGCTGCTTTGGCCAATTGAATCGCCGTCACACCGATGCCACTCGAACCACCTTGAATCAACAAGCATTCACCACTGGCCAGGTGCGCACGATCGAACACGTTGCTCCACACCGTAAAGAACGTTTCAGGCAAAGCTGCTGCTTGCACAGCATCAAAACCCTTGGGATAAGGCAAGCACTGGCCGACGGGTGCCACACACCACTCGGCGTAACCGCCTCCGGCTACCAGCGCACACACTGAATCGCCGACGCGCAAACCGGCGGCTGCCATGGCTACTTCATCCCCGGCCTCAACAGTACCGGCGATTTCCAAACCAGGGATATCCGAAGCCCCTGGGGGCACCGGATACATTCCCTTTCGCTGAAGGACGTCGGGACGGTTGACGCCGCTGGCCTTCACCTTCACCAAGATCTCGCCTACCCCAGCAACAGGACGCTCACGCGTTCTCAGCTGCAAGACATCCGGCGAGCCGGGCTGCGTGATTTCAATGGCCTTCATGGTTTTAGCCAAGCGAATTATTGCTGTTGCTGCTGTTCTTGAGCGGCACCGTTATCGCGCTCAATCAGCGCCTTCATGGACAACTTGATGCGGCCTTTTTCGTCCGTCTCAAGTACCTTGACTCGCACAACTTGGCCTTCTTGCAGCACATCGGTCACCTTTTCGATGCGTTCGTGAGCGATCTGGCTGATGTGCAACAAGCCATCCTTGCCTGGCAACACATTGACCAGCGCGCCGAAGTCCAAAATCTTGGTGATCGGACCTTCGTAGACATGGCCCACTTCCACTTCCGCAGTGATTTCCTCAATGCGGCGCTGTGCTTCCTTGGCCTTATCACCATCGCTGGAAGCGATGGTGATGGTGCCGTCTTCGCCGATATCGATGGTGCACCCGGTTTCCTCGGTCAGAGCGCGGATCGTGGCGCCACCTTTGCCGATTACGTCGCGGATCTTTTCTGGATTGATCTTCATCGTGTAAAGACGCGGCGCAAATGAAGAGATTTCAGTATTCGCTTCACCCATCGCCGCTTGCATCTTTCCAAGGATGTGCATGCGCGCCTCTTTGGCTTGGGCCAATGCAACTTGCATGATCTCTTGGGTGATGCCTTGAATCTTGATGTCCATCTGCAATGCTGTGACACCATCGGTCGTGCCAGCCACCTTGAAGTCCATATCGCCCAAGTGATCCTCATCACCCAGGATGTCGGTCAACACTGCAAAACGGTTGTCTTCTTTGATCAAACCCATCGCAATGCCTGCCACGTGTGCCTTCAACGGAACACCTGCGTCCATCATTGACAAGCAGCCACCGCAGACAGAAGCCATGGAGGAAGAGCCGTTGGATTCGGTGATTTCACTCACCACACGCAAGGTGTATGGGAAGTCTTCTTTGGCAGGCAACACGGCCGCCAGTGCGCGCTTGGCCAAGCGGCCATGACCGATTTCGCGGCGCTTGGGCGAGCCCACACGGCCTGTCTCGCCGGTCGCGAACGGAGGCATGTTGTAGTGCAGCATGAAACGGTCTTCATATTCGCCGGGCAAAGCGTCAATGCGCTGTGCATCTCGCTCGGTGCCCAAGGTCGTGACGACCAACGCCTGGGTTTCACCACGGGTGAACAAAGCAGAGCCGTGGGTGCGCTGCAAAACACCTGTGCGAATTTCGATAGGGCGAACCGTGCGGGTATCGCGGCCGTCGATGCGTGGCTCACCAGCCAAAATCTGGCTGCGAACAATCTGCGCCTCAATGTCGTGCAACAGACCGTCGATTTTGACGCTATCAAATTCGATACCTGCTTCGCTCAGGCCAGCCTTCACAGCTGCGTTGGCTTCACGGCATGCTTGGGTGCGCGCTTGCTTTGAGCGGATTTGATATGCAGCGACCAATTTTTCGCGACCTAGCTCTTCCACTTTGGCGATCAAGGCTTCGTCGCGAGCAGGAGCTTGCCAATCCCACACGGGCTTGCCAGCTTCGCGGACCAATTCATGAATGGCATCAATAGCGGTCTGACCTTGCTGATGACCGAAAACGACTGCACCCAACATGATCTCTTCGCTGAGTTGTTGGGCTTCTGATTCCACCATCAAAACAGCGGTTTCGGTACCGGCGACGACCAAGTCCATTGAGGACTGTGCGCGCTGATCAGGGTTGGGGTTGAGTACGTATTCGCCGTTCACGTAACCGACGCGGGCAGCACCGATAGGGCCATTGAATGGAATACCAGAAATTGCCAATGCCGCACTGGTGGCGATCATCGCAGGAATGTCAGCGTCAACCGCAGGGTTCAATGACACAGTGTGGATCACCACCTGCACCTCATTGAAGAATCCTTCGGGGAACAAGGGGCGAATGGGTCGATCAATCAAGCGCGAAGTCAACGTTTCAAACTCACTGGGACGACCTTCGCGCTTGAAAAAGCTACCGGGAATCTTGCCCGCTGCGTAGGTCTTTTCGAGGTAATCGACCGTCAGAGGAAAGAAGTCTTGGCCAGGTTTGGCGTCCTTGCGGGCAACGACCGTAGCCAAAACGGTGGTTCCGTCAACATCCAACAGCACAGCGCCACTGGATTGGCGGGCGATTTCGCCGGTTTCCATGGTGACCGTGTGTTGGCCCCACTGAAATGATTTAGTCACTTTATTGAACATGGTCATGTTCGATGCTCCTGATTGCACAGCCGCCCACCTGGGCAGCCGCATAGCGAGGCAAAAATACCTCAGTGATGCTTAAAAAGTTTGCATGCTTAGCGGAACACGATGCCATTCCATCAAAACGCAAAACGCTTTGATGGAATGACACAGCTTCGATCCCAAGCAACTTTTCAAGCGACGGGT
>CAYZHE010000021.1:20313-39555 GCA_964478285.1 uncultured Burkholderiaceae bacterium | reverse complement strand
AACCGGCGAGGGTGAGAGCCCTCCGTGAGTTCGAATCTCACCGCTTCCGCCAAATACAACCCCTGATCAGCAATGGTCAGGGGTTTTTTTGTGGATCCGTTCGATTTGGGAGCGTCAGCTTGTTGCAAAAGCCGCCATGTCGGAAATGGTGGAGCGCAAGTTTTCTGGTCGGTAAGAGTCAAATATTGCGGCAGAGGCTGGCCTAAGGCATCGTCGGCGATGATGAAGTTGCTCTGCATCGCTGCTGCGGCAATTGCGATGGCAGTATGGGGTGTCCCTGAGCGTTGCGCTTTGGCGCGGGGTCTAGCCCGCTTGAGCATTGTTGACAGCAGTTCAGGGTGATGACCTAAGTTAAGCGGGTTATCCGGGCCTCCGTGGCCTCTTGTATCGCTTGTGCCAAACAAGTTGCCAGATCGGCTGCATCAAAAGGCTTCATGATGATGCCACGCATCCCTGCTGCATACGCATCTCCGATCGCCGCCTCTCCCGGGTCCGCCGTCAAACCAAAAACCCAAGGTTGCGCGCTTTCTTGGGAAGCCAAAATTGTGGCGGTGGCTTGCGATCCACTGATGTTTGGCAATCGCAAATCCATCAAAATGACCTGCGGCTGATGAGCCTTCGCCAACGCAATGCTGTCCTCGCCGCAAGCCGCCTCCAGTATTTTGACGTTCGGCATGTGCTTCTGGATGAGGTGTCGTGCGATCAGTCGATTGGCCTCGCTGTCATCGACCAACAAAATTGTTCCCGTGATGTTTGGGTCGAACGTTGGAGTGAGAGTTGGAATGGATGTTGGGCGGCCGATCGGAGCCAGTGGAATCTCGATGGCGACTTGAGTTCCCGTGCCGGGGGAACTACTGATTTGGATGCTGCCTTGCATGAGATCCAACAGTGCCTGAGCAGTGCTGAGGCCAATGCCGGTGCCGCCATGCGCTCGATTTTTGCGATCCGAGCGATTCGCGAGATGTGAAAACAGAACTTGAATATCCGGCTCTGCTATGCCAATGCCGGTGTCAGATACGGTGAACCGAACTTTAGCGCCGTTCAGGTATTCGACACGCAATTGAATCCGTCCTTGCTTTGTGTACATGATCGCATTGCCAAGCACGATGCTCAAAATTTGTTCAATGCGGTGCGGATCGCCCGTGGTCCAAGATGGGAGACGACGATCGGCACTGCATTGCCATTCCAGATTTTTGCTTTCCACTTCTTTTTGGTATCGCCGGTCAAGCCTTTCAATCCATTCGTTGAGATCAAAGGGCTTGATTTGAAGAGCAAGCTGATTGGCATAGAGCTTGGAGAAATCGAGGAGGGCGTTGATGCGATCCAGCAAGATGGCAGCGTTTCGCTCCATCATTTCAAACTGTGCTTGCTCCTCGGCTGATGCCACCTGGGTCCGATCAATCGACTGCAAGAATCCCATGATGGCATTCATGGGTGTGCGCAGTTCGTGGCTGACCGATTCGACAAACTGCTGCTGTTGAACCTGATGCTCTCTCAATTTAGCTTGGGCTATGCGAAGTCTGTGGCTGTCTTCGTTGAGTTTGCGGATGCGTCTGACCCGACCACCGTAAGCGAGGATGGGTAACGCGCCCAACGCAATGATCAACATGCTGGAGGATATGGTCGGCCACAGCCAATCAGAGCGAGGTATCTGCGACTGCGGGATCATAGACTTGAACTCCAGACCAAACAGTCCGGCGATCGCGAGGGTGGTGAAGCCCATCGTTGTCAATGCCCAGCGCCAGCCCATCGTAATCAAAATAGACATGCTGCAAATGAAGTAGTAACCCACGTAGGGTGACCATATGCCACCTTGCAGGTAAGCCCCAACAGTGGCTTGCATTTGCCACAGCGCCCAAAACACAACAATCCAAAGGACTTTCTTCCGGGGCGCAAAAAAATAGCCCACTGCAATAAAGACAGATGCAATAAAGCTAGCCAAACTCACTTGCTTGAGAAGGAGAATGGGCGCACACAAGAGAGTGACTCCCAGGATCGCCAGGCTCATCAGCAATACCAATTCAAATTGGCGATCCGGGTGCGCGAGCAGCAGCTGCCTTGTCCATTCGCATAGCCAATTTTTTGTCCTCGTGGGTATCGACTTCAGGTACATGACATTGGACTTTGCGCCGCACCGACGCGTCTTTTTTGTAAGCTTGCGACAACGGAATCAATCAGCAGCTTGGTGTCATAGGGCTTGAAAATGATGCCCTCCATCCCAGCCTCAGCGCACTCGTTTCTCGTTGACGCGGAGATGTCTGCGGTCAGTGCAATGACCGTGGGCGCATCAGATCTCGCTCGGATGATTTTGGTGGCCTCAATGCCATCCATGACAGGCATCACCACATCCATCAGGATCAAGTCGATGGAGCTGAGCGTTGAAAGGCGCACGGCTGCGAGACCATCCGCACACTCGAGGATCTCGAGCATGGGCAGCGCCTGGCTCAGCATTCTCCTGGCCACCAAGCGGTTGATCTCGCTGTCGTCAACAATCAATATGCGTGCTCTGATCTCCTCGCATCCGCTGGCATTTTTAGCTCCTTCGACAGAGTGGGGTGGGAGGTGTGGCTGAGCCGGAACTTCGAACCAAAATCGGCTTCCATGCCCCAATTCACTGGTGACATGTAACCCACCACCCATCAACTCGATGATGTTTCTAGAAATGGACAAACCAAGACCTGTGCCGCCGTATTGATGGCGTGTTTTATCGGCAAGCGGAGTAAAGCGTTCAAAAGCTTGGTGCAATTGATTCGCTGGGATGCCTAGGCCTGTGTCAGACACGCTGACACACAGGATTTTCGTTGGCGTGTAGCTTGCAGCAAGTTCAATTTTTCCTTCTTGAGTGAACTTCGCTGCATTGCCCAAAATATTGATGATCACTTGCGTCAGACGATCGCTGTCAGCCACGATCCAATCAGGAACAGATGATTCAACTTCCAGGTGCATTGCAACACCTTTGATCTCCAAGGTGTCTTCGAACATTTTTTTCAGATCGAATAGAAGCTGGCGCAATGGCATGGGTCTTGGATGGATGCGCAGTTGTCCGGATTGAATTTGAGAAAAATCCAGCAAGTCATTGATCACAGTCATCAAATGCCGCGCAGAGTGCCTCATAGACTCATAGAGTGCTTTGTTCTCGCGCGCCTGTTTGGGCCACATGTGGTCACTGGTTTGAAGCATTCCCATGATGGCGTGCATCGGCGTACGCAGGGCATGGCTCACGGAGGCGACAAATATGTCTTGCCGCGTTTGTTGATCCAGCAAACAGGCCTCTGCGTTTTTTAAGGCCAAGTTGTTGACCTCCGAATCCTTCACTATGCGCTGGAGCTGTGATTGGGCAATTGAGGGCAACGCGAACAAATTCAGCCCCGAAATCAAAATCACAAGAATGGCTGTACCCGCCCGGCGTTCCATAGGCGCGGGAAAGCCCAGCTCAACGTAGATAACCACGATGGCGGCGATACAAGTTACAAATAAGACGACCATCGGCCAAAGGGCGCGTGGTCCTAGCATCCAAAAAATGGGGGCGGGGATAGCAGCGAACACCAACAAAAACAGGCTGGATGGGCCACCTGCTTTCATGGCGCCATATGCAATTGCCGCAGAGATCATGGTGATCATGGTCCATGCTGCGAGGCCTCTGGGGAACCACTTTTGGCGGTTGAGGATGACCAGCAGCAAAAGCGCAGGGACAAGGAATGAGTAAACCGGCTGCAGGTGCTCAGTTGGGCTAATCAGCCACAACAGACAATTCGTGATGAGAAGCAAATGCAGATAAAACGAGGTGGCAGTCTCGCGATCAGCGTTCAACAGTGCATCGATGTATTGTTGAAAGGCGGCCTTCCATTCGGCAAGGTGTGGCATCGGCGCATGATACTTGCGCCAACCCAAAATCAGTTATTTATCATTAATTTAATCCAGTATTAGGATAAATATCTAGCAAATATGTGATATTTTTTTCGTATATTTCGCTTATGTCTAGCAATTTTAGATCACCCCTGGGCTTTCCGATGCACTGCATCCCCATGCCTGTGCGCGCTTGGGAGTGAAATCCGACGGGCAGGCTGATGGCAGGCAAGCCAGCAAATGTGGCGTAGATGGTGGCCTCCATCCAGCGGTGATAGGTGTCCATCACTCGCTCTCCGATGTGCTCTGGCCAGCGCTTCTCAACGCCGAAGGCCCACACCTGAGCGCTGGGCAACACCAACACATCCACTGTCTGGAGAGCCTGCCGTAGCCCGTTATAAAGCTGCGTGCGAACCGCGCTGGCCCACAGCAAGTCTTGGAGGGAGTACTTTTCGCTTTGTGCCACTTCCCACAAGGCTTCAGGCTTGGTCAGTTCGGCGGCGCCTCTGATTTGCATCACTGCTTTGACTTTAGAACCAACCAGTGCGCTGCGCCAGATCAGCCAGGCCTTCCAAGTGTCGTTCCAGTTGAGGGGTAAGCTCATCTTTTCAATCTGTGCGCCAGCCGCACGCAGGTGATCAAGTCCCGCTTCACAGGCTTCCAGGATGCCGTTCTCGATAGCCAGGTGTCCATTTAAATCACCCAACCAACCGACGCGAACCTGAGAAAGGTCTTTCATCGGCTGGTGTACCAGGTCCTTGTTGACCAAACTCCAGCTCAGGGGGCGACCCTCGTCATAGCCGCTTTGGGTCAAGAGCAGCGCGCGCACATCGCGAACATGCCTGGCCATGGGCCCTTCGGTGCCCAATTGATCAAGCCACACATCAGCGCCCGGTGCAAACGGAACAAGGCCCTGGGAAGGCCGCATTCCAAACACATTGTTCCACGCAGCTGGGTTGCGCAGTGACCCCATGAAATCACTGCCATCTGCTACAGGCAGCATCCGCAAAGCGAGAGCAGAGGCGGCGCCGCCACTGCTGCCACCCGCAGACATTTTGGGGTTGTAGGCGTTGAGGGTCGTTCCGAATACGCCATTGAATGTGTGCGATCCTAGGGCGAACTCAGGGATGTTTGTCTTGCCAATGAACAAGGCACCAGCGGCCCGCAGCCTGGCGACCATCGGACTGTCTTGGCTCACGACGTTGGACGTGAGGGCGGCGTGTCCCAAGGTAGTTGGCATCCCCGCGACGTTGGCGGTGTCTTTGATGGCCATTGGGATGCCGTGCAACCAACCTCGACTGGAACCATGCGCCAACTCTTGGTCACACACCTGTGCCGCTCCAATCAGTGCGTCATGGTCCTGGCGCAATATGATGGCGTTGTAGATGGGGTTCAACGCGTCTATGCGTTCGAGAAACGTAGCCATCACCTGAACACAGGTGACCTGTCTTGAATGGATCAGTTGGCTGAGATCGACGGCGCCCAACGCTGTCAGGTCTGATGCGTACATGTCATCCTACTTTTGCAAAGATGCCCCATGCTACTCAGCCGCCAGCGGCCGTCCATCGCTCGTGCGACACCCAACTGATCAGGCCTGCTTGACCAACCTGCGCGTGACCGATGACAGGGGCAAGTCGAAGGGGACCATCAGCGTCTCCGTCAACCGGATGGTGCGGGTCAAAAGCCGTCTTGCCTGCCTAGGGGCCGATTAACCTTCAGCGAGCCAGACGTCTCGAATACTCTGTAAGGCCTCTGTTGCCATCCGATTCCCATGTTGAGCCACCACTGCTGAGGCCGCCTTCGTAGCCAATGTGCCAGCCCGCATCAGGCTATGGCCGCGCCGCACGGCATACAGAAATGCACCAGCAAACATGTCGCCAGCACCATTGGTATCGACAGGCGTCACTTGGGGCGCAGAGATGTTGAGAACTTCGCCCGCATGGAGCACCACGCATCCCAAGTTTCCTCGAGTGATGCAAACTGTGCGAGCCAATTGGGCGGCCTTTGACACGACCTCTTCAAAATCAGTGGCTGAAAACCAGGCTTTGATCTCAGCTTCGTTCGCGAACAAATAGTCAACGCCTTCGCCCAACATGTCTTGCAGTCCAGTTCTGCAAAACTGGATCATGCTGACATCGCTGAGTGTCAATGCCAGCTGTCTTTCGGCCTTGAGAGCCAGCGCTCTTCCTAACATGGCCGCCTGTAAGCCAGTTGGGGATGCTGCAAGATACCCTTCCATATAGAAGATTGCGCTGTTTTCAATGGCGTTGGCATCGACCTCTGAAGTGTCCAATTCAGCGCTGACACTCAAATGGGTACTCATCGTGCGTTCTGCGTCCGGGGTGATCATCACTAGGCATGTACCTGTATGGCCACTGGCTTTCGACACCTGGATGCAACTGTGTACGCCATGAGTCTCAAGGTCTTCAGCGTAAAAGTGGCCGAAGGCGTCATCGGCGACGCGGCACGAGTAGTAGGCTTGGCCGCCCAGCTGTTGCAGTGCCACGATCGTGTTGCCAGCAGATCCGCCGCCGGTGCGCCGGGGCGTTTGGTCTTGTAGTCGATGAAGCAGTTCGAGACGGCGATCCGAATCAATCAGCGTCATTTGCGCCTTTTGGATGCCCAAGTCTTTGAGCTCTTGATCCGTGACATTGAATTCCAGGTCGACCAGTGCGTTCCCGATGGCGCAGATGTCGTATTGCATGCTTGTACTTTCTTTGAGGGAAGTTGGACAACCTGTGTGGACTGCTAGGACCTTGGTTGTTCTATCCGGGCCTCAGCGAGGCTCGGCATACCGCTTGATTTTAATGGCTTGAATCAACAGTTCGGTGACGCTGAAAGGGGGGGAAGGACCGGCTGTAATGGCGTCTGGACTGCCTGAGTGGGCTGCTCAGTTTCTGCGCTCAAGTCCCTTGACCATTGACCACAAGCTGAGATGCGTTGGCGTAGGCACACCGAATTGCTCTCCAAGACGGACCAATTTGCCATTGAGGTGGTCGATTTCTGTCGCCTTGGACCTCTGCAAATCTTGGGCGGTCGATGAATACTGGCCCTGCATGGTTTGAGCAATCGCTTCGATCATTGGCCAAACCGGTTGATCGAGTTTGACATTGGCTGCGTGCGCGATGGCCATACATTCATCGTAGGCTTGTCGCATCAAAGTCCACATGCCAGGCACTTGGACCATTTCGCCGTATGGCAATTGAGTGATCGCAGAAGGGGCGTTGTATACCCCATTGATGATGAACTTGGTCCAAAGTGCCCCTTGGATGTTGGCTGACACGGTGTTTGGTATTTCCGCAGCGGTCAGCCAAGCAGAGCACTCTGAGCTCAGTGGACTGTCACCCAGCACCAGCTCACCTCGGCCGTGGTGGCGCACATGGCCAGGGCCTGCCATATCGGTGCCGACATAGACAACACTGGCAATCACGGGCTGTTGCAAAACATCGCTGAGGCGATCCGCGTTGTCCACACCATTCTGCAAACTCAGTACTGGAATACCTCTGGGCAGGTGAGGTTTCAAAGTTGCTCCTGCGCCCTCCGTGTCACTGGACTTGACACAAAACAGCAGCGCTTCAGTGTCGGCGATCGCTTGCGCATCCGTGCTCGCTTGCACCGGGAGTAAGGTGTCGAACGCATGGGTCTGGAGGCGCAGGCCACGGGCATTCATCGCCTCGACGTGGATGGGCCGACCGATCAAAGTGACAGAGTGTCCAGCACGCGCCAACATAGCCCCGTAATAACAGCCCACAGCCCCTGCGCCCATGACAGCTACTCGCATCGCTTTTCTCCATTGATTGACCAAATAACATCGCGCGCCAATCGTATCGATTTTTAAATGGGGCTGATTCTCCTGACAAGAAAGCTTGCGTGTCCGTTGGTGGCCAATTGACCCTCAAAATGGAGCGTCTGAGCGCTGCAAACCCTCTAGACGGTCGCAATCGGGTTCACAGGAGAACCCACAGCACCAGGCAAATGCAATGGAGGCGCTGTCAGCATAAAACGCGAGCGGCGGTGGGTCTGAAGCCAATTGGCCAACTCTGTGAGGTACCAAAGCTCACCTAGGTGAATTCCGTTTTTAAACAGGCAATGCTCATGCAAAGGCAGTTTCGGCTTTTGAATGGGTTCCATCCAGCGCTGCAACATCAATTCAACAGCATAGTTGTCGGCAATAAGGGCAGATAGGCCGCTGTCAGTGATCCATTGGAGGAGCTTGGGGTCTTCGCCGTTGAGGCCCGAGCAGGTGCTGTGAAGCACTTTGGCATCGGGCTCCCGATTCATCTCAAGCACCACGTCCGCGAAGCCTGTGTAGAGGCACACCATATCTCCTTGCTCGACCTCTACGCCATCATGTTCCATGATCCGCATCAAACGGTCGTAATCGACGGCCACACGATCGCGACCGAGATGGGCGTGCAAATTGATCAGGACGCCACGACCCTGTGCGCCATGTCGAGCCAGATGCTCTATGCCTAGAGCCGTGGCCTTGGGGTTGCGGTAAGTCCACTGATCGCCATGACTCGGGTCCACGTCGAGTGCGGGTTTGATGTGTTCGTTTGCGCGGAAACCGTTATAGAAGACCTTTTCGGCGACGCCATCGGCATCGGCGTCAAAGCGACTCCCAATGTGCGCAAAGCTGTCCCACTGGGTTGAATACTGTGTGGCCAAAATGGCGATGTCATCGCACACCACGTCCGTTGCATTGGGCTCTACTTCGCTCAAGGCCAGGGCGTAGTTTTCCGGTCCTTGCGGACCGCCTCGCCGTGTCGATAGGAGTTGTGGCGGAAACCGCGAAGGGTTCAAACTGCGCCCGCCCGGAAAGTCCAAGGGCAAGGACAGTGAAAAGCAGATGCCAGCTTGAACCTCTGCAGCGCCTTGGCGCACTTTATTAGCGTCTACCCAGTTCATGCGACCCAGTTGATCGTCTTCGCCGAATTGACCCCAATTGCTGTGAGGTGGGGCATTTTTCCATCGATTCGCCATGGCTTCACTCCTGCAATTCAGAAGGCCAGTGTGTGGCCGACGATTTCGCCGAGCTGTCCCGCAGGTGCGAGGCCCAAGCCTTGAGGCGGTCCCTCAGATCCAGCCCAATGCGCCCATGACAGCACCCAATGCGAGCAGGACCAGTAGGTGCACTTTGGTACGCCAAATCACAAGTGCAACCCCAATTGAGAGCAGCCAGGCGCGCCATCCGTCCGTCCAAACCAAGTGGGCGCTCATGAGATATGCAGTAGAAATCATGAGCCCCAACACCACAGGGAGCAGTCCTTGCCTGAACGCAATCACAGTCAGATTTTTGCGGTGCTTGTGTGCCCACTGAGTTGTCGCGTATGTCAATATCGACGAGGGCAGCAGCATCGCGAACAAGCAAAGCATCGCGCCAAAAGTGCCCATGATCCAGTGGCCAGTGCTCCATTGCATGGCTTGGGCACTGTGCACGCCAACCATCCAGCCCAATACGGGAATAAAGGTCAAGTTAGGCCCGGGTGCGATCTGCGCAAGAGCAATCGCAGAGTTGAACTCACTGTGGCTCAACCACTGGTGGTCATCCACCAAATAGCGGTGCATGTCCGGCGCCACTACGATGGCGCCACCAATCGCCATGAGCGACAGGGTCAACATGTGCAAAAAGAGCCCCCAACCATCAGGCCCCCAGAGGGCAATATTGACGGCAATGCTCATGACTCAATCCGAGCTGAGCTCATGCGGCGGTATGTCCACCAAACGCTCAAGGTGCCAGCGCCCAACAGAACGGTGATCATCGGCCACCTCAGCAACGCAACAGCGGCAAACGTCAAGCTGGCCAAAACCACGCATCCAGCGAGGCCGAGTGCATGGGTTTTGAGCGCAAAGCTCATACGCAAGCCCACCGCTGCGATCATGCCAGCGGACACTGCTGCCAATCCTCGCATGGCACCTTGCAAGGCGGGTGCGTCGGCCCACTGTGCGACTAGGGCTGCCAGCAGCAGAACGATGATGACTGGTGCGGTGATCATCCCCGCAAGCGCACAGGCGGCACCGCTCCAGCCAAAGTGGCGTCCACCAATCATCAGCGAGAGATTCATGACATTGGGGCCGGGCAAGACTTGTGCCACCGCCCAGTCTTCTGCGAATTGCTGTAGGGTAAGCCACTTTTTTTTGTCGACCAGTTCCCGCTGAATGATCGCCAATACGCCGCCAAAGCCTTGTAGTGCCAAGAAATTGAATGACCAAAACAAATCAGCCCGAGAACGGGGCGCATTTTGGGCCGAGGGCTCGTCTCCCTCGTTCTTGGCAGATGAGTGCGACATCGCTTTAGATGGTTAAGCCGCCGGTGACTTCAATCACAGCCCCATTGATGTACGCCGCTTCATCACTGGCCAAAAACGCATACACGTTGGCGATGTCTTCGGGTTGGCCAAGGCGCTTGAGCGGGACTCTTTCTTCCATACCTTGGACCACCTTTTCTGGCATGGGATCGAGTATGGGTGTTCGCACAAATCCCGGAGCCACCGCGTTGGTTCGAACGCCTTTGGGGCCAAGCTCGCGACTCCATGTTTTGGTGAATCCGATCACCCCGAATTTTGTAGCGGCGTAATTGGTTTGACCAAAGTTTCCGTAAATACCAACCACCGAGGAGGCATTCAAAATGACGCCTGAGCCTTGAGCCACCATGGTGTCCGCAACCGCTTGGGCGCAGTTGAAAACGCCACGAAGGTTGACATCGATCACGCGATCGAACTGCTCGGAAGTCATTTTTTGCAAGCGCGCGTCTTGCGTGATGCCTGCATTGTTGACCAACACGTCTATGCGCCCGTATCGCTCGATGACTTGACTTACCACGCTGTCGATCATGGGGCGTTGCGTCACATCCATGACAAATCCATCGCCTTGTGCCCCCAACGCTCTACAGGCCTGAAGCGCAGCATCCACACCTTCTTGGCGCACATCGCAGACGATCACAATCGCCCCCTCTGTTGCGAATTTTTGCGCGGTTGCGAGGCCGATGCCTTGGGCTGCACCCGTGATGATGGCGACCTTGTTCTGTAAACGGCTCATGTGTGGTCCTTGGTCTTTGTCCAGGTGATGTGTTGAAAAAGTGGGGTAGTCCCACCCCAATCGCATCCAAGTTTATGACGGTTTTGAGAGGCGGTAGCAGCAGTCGAGGGCAGTTCTGTGTCGCGTCTGCACTTGATGACAAGGGCCTTGATCGCGCCGCCCTTGGACGCGTTTGGGCAGTTGGGGCGCGCTGCCATGGCAGCCCAAGTGATCCGAAATGATTTTGGACTTGCGGGTCTCAAAGGGTTCATTTAATATATTAAATAAAAGCCTGCCAGCCATGACAACCTTCGCCCATCGCAACTTACCCGCGCTGCTCTTGCAGGCGAGGGAGGCGTTGATGGTGCGGCGAAGACCCGCGCTGAGGCGCTGCGGTTTGTCTGATCAACAGTGGCGGGTATTGCGTGTGTTGGCCGAGGTTGCAGAGCAGGACCAAGCAGGCAATGGCGTTGCATCAAATGGGGATGCTGGTCGCGTTGTTGCGGGTGGTATCGAAACCGGCGCATTGGCCAAAGCAGCATTTATCCTGGGGCCGAGTTTGACTGGGATTTTGGCGCGCATGGAGCGAGACGGGCTGATCGTGCGCCAGCGCTTGGCCAGCGATGGCAGGCGCTCTTGGGTGGGGGCCTCGCCCAAAGGGCTGGCACTGGTCAGTGCGCTGTCGATTGAAATTGAGTCTCAGTACCAGGAAGTGTCCGACCTGCTTGGCGCTGAGCGAATGAGGCAGCTTTACGAGATGCTCGACAACTTGATTGGAATGAAAGAGGGCGCTGATGTCGCTGGATCTTAAGCACCGATACCACTTGCCAGAGGGGACGGTTTATGGCGTCTTGCTTAATTTTGTGCGTGAGCGCGAAGCATGGGCTGAGCGGGGGGTACAAGCGCCTTATGGGGGAATGCCTAAAGCGCCTGTGCTTTACATCAAGACTGCCAATACTTTCAGTACCAACGGCAGCCCTGTAGCTTTGCCGACTGGCGTACCAGCCCTAGAAATAGGGGCCACACTGGGGCTGATTTTTGACCAGGATGGGCTGGTTGAAAGGGTTGCGCCATTTTTGGATTGGTCGATTCCGCATGAGCAGTTTTATCGGCCAGCTGTACGCTACAAAAACCGTGATGGATTTTTGGGTGTGGGCTCGGATGCCTTGACTTGGCAGGGCCCCGAGATGTTGGCGATGCTCGACATTGAGGTGATGGTCAACCAGCAGCTTGTGCAAAAGGTGGATTGGAGTGGGCTTTACCTCGGGGTGAATGAGTTGGTTCACGCGCTTCGCCAATTCACTGATTTCCGTGGCGGCGATGTGTTGCTGCTGGGCCTGGATTGTTTGACTGACGGGGTCAGACCGCTGGCACGCGCAGGGGACACGGTGATGCTGAAGACGCGCGGTGGCTTGGTCATGGAACAAACGGTGTTGGGGGGAAGTGCATGAAGACTGCACGGGTCGCGTGGTCAGGGCAAATTTTGAGTGCGTGCGAAGAAGCGGGAGCGCTGCGCTTGAGCAATGGTCGCCTGGTCGGATTGGACGAGGTGGTGTGGCTGCCACCCCTGACACCCATGCCGGCCCATCGCCCTAGAACCATCTTGGCCTTGGGACTCAATTACAGTGACCACGCCAAGGAGCTGGCATTCAAGGCGCCAACCGAGCCCTTGGCCTTTTTGAAAGGTGAGGCCTCGTTGATGGGACATCGAGGCGTCACATTGCGTCCTGCTGAGGTTTCCAACATGCATTACGAGTGCGAGCTCGCGGTTGTTATCGGGCGAGAAGCCAAACATGTCCCCGCTTCTCATGCATACGACTACGTTAGGGGCTACACCGTGGCGAACGATTACGCCATTCGCGATTACCTCGAGAATTGGTATCGACCCAATTTCAAAGTGAAAAATCGCCCAACCTGCACGCCAATTGGCCCTTGGTTGGTAGATGCAGAGGACATCAGTGACCCGATGAATTTGAAATTGCAAACCACGGTCAATGGTCAAGTAACACAAAGTGGATCGACTGCAGACATGATTTTTGGCGTGCCGGAATTGATTGAATATTTCACTCAATTCATGACGCTTTATCCCGGCGACTTGATCCTCACAGGTACACCTGATGGCGTGATCGACTGTCGCGATGGTGATGTGGTGGTGACATCCATTGAAGGCATTGGCGATTTACAAAACACCATTCGAGAAATCTCAACACCAATATGAATATCCAACACTTGATCAATGGGCGATCGGTCGATTCTGCCGAGCACTTTGAAACCATCAATCCAGCGACGCAAGGCAGCATTGCGAGCGTGGCAGCGGGAGGTGCTGCAGAGGTGAACGCGGCGGTTTCGGCTGCGAAGGCTGCCTTCCCGAAATGGGCTGCAACGCCTGCCACCGAGCGTGCCAAACTCATCCGCAAGCTAGGTGATCTGATCGCCAAGGAAGCGCCCCAGATCGCGCAATGGGAGACCCAGGACACTGGACAGGTCATTGCGCAGACCGGCAAGCAACTGATTCCAAGGGCTGCGGACAACTTTTATTACTTCGCCGAAATGTGTACCCGCGTCGATGGTCATACTTACCCGACGCCGACGCACTTGAACTACACGTTGTTTCATCCAGTGGGTGTGTGCGCATTGATCAGCCCATGGAACGTGCCTTTCATGACTGCGACCTGGAAGACAGCGCCTTGTTTGGCGTTTGGTAATACGGCGGTGCTCAAGATGTCGGAGTTGTCGCCGATCACCGCTGATATTTTGGGGCGCTTGGCGCTTGAGGCTGGAATTCCAGAAGGTGTCCTGAACGTGGTCCACGGTTACGGCAAAGACGCGGGCGAGCCCTTGGTCGCGCACCCAGATGTGAGAGCGGTTTCTTTCACTGGATCGACAGTGACGGGCCACAAAATTGTCCAAGCCGCTGGCTTGAAAAAATTCAGCATGGAGCTCGGCGGAAAATCGCCATTTGTGGTGTTCGACGACGCTGATTTTGAGCGCGCGCTGGACGCGGCGATCTTTATGATTTTCAGCAACAACGGAGAGCGGTGCACAGCGGGTAGTCGGATATTGGTTCAGCGTTCGATCTACGCAGAGTTTTCCCGCCGCTTTACCGAGCGCGCGATGCGCATTCGTGTTGGCAACCCCATGGACGAGGCTGTGACCGTGGGGCCGATGATTTCTCAAAACCATTTGGCCAAAGTCAGACACTACATCGAGCTCGGTCAAAAGGAGGGCGCGCAACTGCTCTGCGGCGGTATTGAGCGTCCTGCGTATGCAGAGGCTTTGCCGCCTGAGATGGCGCAAGGTAACTTTGTCTGGCCAACGGTCTTTGGTGATGTTGATAACCGCATGGGAATTGCCCAGGATGAAATTTTTGGTCCGGTCGCTTGCTTGATTCCATTCGATGATGAGGCACACGCGATTGCACTGGCGAATGACACAGCGTACGGCTTGTCGAGCTATGTGTGGACGGAGAACATCGGTAAGGCCCATCGGGTGGCTGCAGCCATTGAGGCTGGGATGTGCTTTGTGAATAGCCAAAATGTCCGCGATCTCCGTCAGCCGTTTGGTGGGACGAAAGCGAGTGGCACCGGCAGAGAAGGCGGCACATGGAGTTACGAAGTGTTTTGTGAGCCCAAGAACGTTGCAGTGTCGTTGGGTGGTCATCACATTCCGCACTGGGGAGTTTGAATATGGGACAGCTCGCACTGATAGCCAAAATCACGCACGTGCCATCGATGTATCTGAGTGAAATGCCTGGTCCTCGACAAGGCACGCGCCAAGATGCCATAGATGGACATTTGGAGATCAGTCGCCGGTGTCGTGAGCTGGGTGTCGACACGCTGGTGGTGTGCGACACGCATTGGTTGGTGAACGCGAATTACCACATCAACTGTGCACCGCATTTCAAGGGTGACTACACGAGCAATGAGTTGCCGCACTTCATCAATTTCATGGAGTACGAGTCGCCTGGCAATCCTGCATTGGGGCATCTGCTGGCCAAGTATGCCAATCGCGCTGGGGTAGAAACGCTGGCCCACGACCGCACCTCCTTGGCCCCAGAATACGGGACGCTGGTGCCGCTGCGGTACATGAATCCTGATCAGCACTTTAAAGTGGTGTCAGTGTCGGCGCTATGTATGGCCCACTATCTCAACGACAGTGCGCGTTTGGGGTGGGAGATGCGCCGTGCGATCGAACAGGAATACGAGGGCAAAGTTGCGCTATTGGCGAGCGGCTCATTAAGCCATCGTTTCGCTCAAAATGGACTGGCGCCTGAGTACGCGTTCAAAGTTTGGAGTCCTTTTCTGGAGCAACTGGATCAGCACGTGATCGATATGTGGCGCCGCAGAGATTGGCGTGCGTTTTGCGAAATGCTGCCCGAATATGCGGCCAAAGGGCACGGCGAGGGCTTCATGCACGATACGGCTATGCTGATGGGGGCGCTAGGATGGACCGCGTATGACGGTGCAGTTGATATCGTGACGCCATACTTTGGTGCGTCTGGCACCGGCCAGTTGAATGCAATATTTGAAGTCACTCCGCAAGACGGTGCTCAGGTGCCTGAAGCCGTGGCCAGTCGTGCAGACGGCTATACCACCATTGCCACGCGCCTCTGAGTCAAAAGACAGTCCTATGCCACACCTCGTTGTTTTGTACACGGGCCAACTGGATCAAGAGGTCAACATGACTCAGCTTTGCCAATGTTTGGCGACGGCCATGGGGACCTGTGTCGATGAAATGGGGCAGCCGGTCTTCCCACTCGGAGGAACCAGGGTGCTGGCATATCCCGCCCCGCATTACGCGATTGCGGACGGAGGTGCGGCAGGCAAGGCCGCTGGTGGCAGCGGTGATTATGCTTTCGTATATCTCAACTTGCGCATGGGGCAGGGTAGAAGTGAGGCCGTTCAACACCAGGTCGGTGAGACCTTGAAAACATGTGCGAGTGATTTTTTTACGCCATTGCTGCATAAGCGTCATGTAGGTGTGACATTGCAAATCGATGTGGGTGAAGAGGTTTTCAACGCCAAGTTGAGCAATCTTCACCCCTTGTTTAATCCCAGTTTTAAAGGTCAATGATGTCTGCTTTGACACCTCAGCAATGGACTGAGCTTGCGCATGAACTGGATCATGCCCAGCGCACACGTTCGCAAGTGCGGCACTTCTCCAAGCGTTTTCCTGATATGGACGTGGAAGACGGCTATCGCGTCAGTCGTGCTTGGGTCGCTCATCAGGTCAGTCAAGGTGCGCAGGTCATCGGACACAAGATTGGACTGACTTCACGAGCCATGCAGCAAGCCAGCCAAATTGATGAGCCAGATTACGGTACGCTGTTGGATCACATGTTGTTTCGATGTGTGGGCTCTGAATTGCTGGCGTTGCCGATGTCGACATTCATCAAGCCAAGGGTTGAGGTGGAGCTGGCGTTTGTGCTCAAAGCGCCATTGCAAGGCCCCAACATCACAGTCGAGCAAGTGATTGCTGCAACGGATTACGTGACACCTGCGGTGGAGATCATCGACTCTCGCATCGAGCAATTCGATCGCCATGATGGTTCCATGCGCAAGGTCTATGACACCATCAGTGACAACGCTGCCAATGCCGCTATTGTGATTGGCGAGGCTCGCATCGATCCGACCACGGTCGATCTTTCTTGGTGTGGCGCGGTACTTCGGCAAAACGGCGCCGTCGAGGAAACGGGCTTGGCAGCTGGTGTTCAAGGTGACCCCGCTATCGGCGTGGCGTGGCTCGCAAACAAATTGGCTCCCTGGGGTGAGCGACTCGAACCCGGTCACATCGTGTTGGCAGGATCGTTCACTCGCCCCGTTGCGGCCCAATTAGGCGATGTCTTTCTGGCTGACTATGGTCCTTGGGGACAACTCCACTTCACCTTTCAATGAGGGGCATTGATGCATACTCCGACCAACACGTTCAAGGCTGCGCTGGCCAACAAACAATCGCAAATCGGCTTTTGGCTCAGCCTGGCAAGCCCCTACAGCACGGAGATTTGTGCGGCGGCGGGGTTTGATTGGTTGCTGATCGATGGTGAGCACGGTCCGATGGACCTCAATACCAAGTTGATGCAATTGCAAGTCATCGCTGGCTACCCATATACCCACGCGGTGGTGAGGGTGACGGACCACAGCCCCAGCCGCATCAAGCAAGTACTTGATTTGGGTGCTCAAACGGTAATGGTCCCCATGGTGGATACGGCGCAGCAAGCGGCGGATTTGGTCGCCGCCATGCAGTACCCTCAAGACGATGGCAAAGGGGGTATCCGCGGCATGGCCGGTGGCAGGGCGTCGCGCTGGGGCTTATACAGCGATTACTACCAAGTGGCCAACCGGGAAGTGTGTTTGTTGGTCCAAGTTGAAACCGTCGCGGGTTTGGAACAACTCGAGGGCATCGCATCGACGCCAGGGGTTGATGGCGTCTTCATCGGGCCCGCAGATCTTTCCGCATCGATGGGGCATGTGGGCAATGCAAGCCACCCAGATGTGCAAGCCGCCATTGAAAAGGCTATTGAGCAGATCGTTCGTGCGGGCAAAGCACCGGGGATCTTGACCGTCGATACTGAGCTTGCCCGACGTTACTTGGATCTGGGCGCGCAATTCGTCGCCGTTGGGTTAGACACGCAACTGCTGATGAAGCACGCCAGCAGCTTGGCAAAAACCTTTGCTCAGAGGGTGTGAACGGCCCGCCACCTTTCGCACTGGGTAAAGCGCGATGTGCTTGGGGCACTTACTTGGCCGAGATGATGCCTAAACGGTATCCTAAACTGATGCCCACGACATTGGCCTTGAAGTTGCCGCTGGTGGATTGGGCTCTTCCTGCCGTCACCATCAGGTCAACAGAGGGACTGAGCCGATAGCCTAAATTGAGATTGAATTGGCTCAGTGCCCCTGATCCAGTGGCCAATCCTCCCCCCCCGCCAGCGCCAGCCAATGCCTCTGCCTCGGCAAATGTCCTGCCGCTGAGATGCATTCGAAATCCGCCGCCCATCTGGCCAGTCATGTATGCACCAGCTCCGCCAGTTGCAGCCGCCATGGCTTGTCCACTGAGGTACCAGTTGGGCGATACCATGTAGTCCACTTGCGCTCCAAGTAGACCAATGTCCTGGCCCTGTGTGGTGCGCCATGCGCCAATGCCACGGTACTTTTGGCTGCTCAGACGCAACCGCACATCGTGTCGAACTCGTCCCGCGGGCTCTCTCACGAGGTGGTTTCCAAACTGATACCCAAGTCCCAAGCCGTATGCGTTTGCAGCAAATCGACCATCCAGCGCCCGCATCCGGGATACTGAGGCATCGACCAACCAGCCATAACCCAAGTTGAACTGCGTTCCGAGCCGGGTGCTAAGCAGCTTGCCGCTGCCTGTGTTGACTGCGCCGCCACCACCACCACCCGCCATCACGTCCGCATACACAGAAATACGCCGCTGCACTTGTGTGCTTAGGCCAACCCCCCCCATGATGTCCATGTAACCTGCACTGGTGCCTTGGTACGCTGCCTGGGTTGCCATGGAGACAAACCAATGCGGATCCATGTAGGTTCGCCACTCAATGCCCACTAGACCCAAATCCGATTGGCGTTGTCCATGGGATGTGGGTACGTTGGCATCCACCTGGGTGCGTTTGATGATCGGCAGCAGTTGATGGTTGCGGTGCTTGACTCCAACCCACGAGTCGTTCCGTGAAGAGGGCGCTTCGCCAAACCGCAAGCTTCCGCGTGTGAGCAGATCAAATGGGATGCCCACGCTCAGATAGGGATGAGTTGACTCAATGGTCCCGGTGGGGAAACTGACTCTGCTGTGACCGAACCCCATTTGTGTCCCGCTGGTGAGCTCGAAATACATGCCGACGGCACCCCGATACATCAGACCGCCACCCGCAAGTTCAAGCCCGCCAGCTCCAGACCCACCGCCAGCAAACAGGGCTACTTCCACCCCGACGGGCCCACCAATCAATTGGCGCGCACGCGCGCTGGGGCCTAGCGTGATGAAACCACCTCGCCGGCCCGAGGTGGCCGTGAACGCTTCTATACCAGCGCTAAGTTGAGGGGAGAGGGATTGATACAGGTCGATCGATGTCAGACCCATGCGCTCGTTGGCAGACAGCTCCCAAGTCTCTTGTCCAAGTCGGATGTCAAATCGACTGCGTTCAATGGCTTGCTGGGCATGGGCATTGGCCCAACCGCTCAAAACCAATATCAAACTGATAGACAATCGCATGGCGAATTGTCTAATGGAAGCCATTGAACGTAAAATCTGGCTGGGGTCTTGTGCGTGGTCATCCGCTGCGCCCAGTTCGGCTTTGCTGACTCAATGGAACGAATTTCAGTCGTGAAAGCACCCGGGCAGCCCAGCAAAAAAATTTGGATCAGGCGC
>CAYZHE010000021.1:0-20213 GCA_964478285.1 uncultured Burkholderiaceae bacterium | reverse complement strand
AATTTCAGTCGTGAAAGCACCCGGGCAGCCCAGCAAAAAAATTTGGATCAGGCGCTCAGAAACGGAGCCCAGGACGAAACGACAGCACAAAAGTTGGTGGCGATCCGCACGGGTTGGAGAAGAGCGCTTGGGAGAAGCTGAGCAATGGGCACTTGCTGGATCGAAGGTTCTTTTTGCACCTGAGCCGGCTGGTCTAAGGCTGCGACGGCTCGCGGGAGAGCTCCATCATGCAAAGACAAACATCACTCAACTCATGAGGTTCCATGCTGGCGTTCCGAAGTGAGTGAGACACGATTGAAAAGTGCAATATGACGATTTTGGTGACTGGTGGAGCGGGTTTTATCGGGGCCAACTTTGTGTTGGACTGGCATTCCATGTCCAGTGAGCCGATTGTCAACCTGGACAAGTTGACATACGCCGGCAATCTGAAGACCTTGTCGTCCCTAGAGCAGGATCCCCGGCACGTGTTTGTCCAAGGAGACATTGGAGACACGGCTTTGCTGGCTGAGTTGTTGGGCGCACACAAACCTAGGGCGGTTCTCAATTTCGCAGCTGAGAGCCATGTGGATCGCTCGATTCATGGACCTGCGGATTTTGTTCAAACGAATATTGTTGGGACTTTCAACCTGCTTCAATCTGTGCTGAACTATTGGCGCGACTTGCAGGATGATCAGCAATCAGCGTTTCGGTTTTTGCATGTGTCAACCGATGAAGTTTATGGCTCCCTAGAGGAATCTGCTCCGGCATTCGTCGAAACAAATCGCTACGAGCCCAACAGTCCATACAGCGCGAGCAAAGCAGCCTCAGATCACTTGGTGCGCGCTTGGCACCATACTTATGGATTGCCCGTCCTCACGACCCATTGCAGCAACAACTACGGTCCTTACCATTTTCCTGAAAAGTTGATCCCACTGGTGATCGTGAATGCGCTCGCAGGCAAGGATTTGCCGGTGTACGGTGATGGTATGCAGGTGCGTGACTGGCTCTATGTCACGGATCACTGCAGCGCCATCCGTCGAGTGCTGGAGGCTGGTGCGCCAGGAGAAACATACAACGTAGGTGGCTGGAATGAAAAGCCCAACATCGAGATTGTGCAGACGGTGTGCGCTTTGCTGGACGAGTTGAGTCCCCGATCAGACGGTATGCCTTATGCGCGTCAAATCCAAATGGTCAAGGATCGCCCTGGGCATGACAGGAGGTATGCCATTGATGCGAGCAAGCTCGAGCGCGATTTGGGCTGGCGGCCAGCGGAAACTTTTGATTCCGGCATACGCAAGACGGTTGAGTGGTACCTCGCGCATCTTGATTGGGTTAAAGATGTTCAGTCTGGCGCATACCGTGCTTGGGTCGCAAAGCAGTACTCGGAGGCGCCCCAGTGAAGCTGATGTTGCTGGGACAGTGCGGCCAGGTTGGTTGGGAGCTCCAACGGAGCTTAGCGCCACTGGGTGAAGTCGTTGGGCTTGATCGCCACAGCTCTTCGGATTGTGGTGATCTGAGGCGCATCGACGAGTTGGTCCAAACGGTGTGCCAGCACAGGCCCGATGTCGTGGTCAATGCTGCGGCCTATACCGCAGTAGATCAGGCCGAGTCAGACATTGGAGCTGCCCGACAGGTGAACGCCTTAGCCCCAGCAGCCCTGGCCAAGGCCTGCCAAAGGATAGGCGCCTTGCTGGTGCATTACTCTACGGATTATGTGTTTGACGGCAGTGGCAGCACGCCCCGAGCTGAGGATGCAATGACGGGGCCTCTCAATGTGTACGGGCAAACCAAGCTGGAAGGCGAGCAGGCCATCGTTCAAAGCGGTTGCCGTCATCTCATTTTTAGAACCAGTTGGGTCTATAGCTCACGCGGCGGTAATTTCGCCAAGACGATGCTGCGTTTGGCGAAGGAACGCAGCCAGTTGAGCGTGATCGATGATCAATTCGGTGCGCCAACCGGGGCAGATCTGATTGCCGATGTGACTGCTCAAGCGATTCGCTCGGTCGCGAGAGATGACACGGCATTAGGGCTCTATCACCTGGTGGCTTCAGGGGAAACGACTTGGTATCAGTATGCGAAGCTTGTGATTGAGTCCGCGCGGCGCCTCAAACCCGATGCGCCGTGGCGGATAGAAGAACTTATCCCGGTTGGCAGCGCCGCTTTCCCCTCAGCGGCTCAGCGGCCATTGAATTCTCGGCTTGATAATCAGCGGCTCCAGAACACATTCGGCTTGGTCCTTCCCGATTGGAAATCCGGCGTTACTCGATTGCTGACAGAAATCTGCGAGTGATGTGCTTTGGTTAGCCCAGTGAATCAGACGAGGGTATCCGCATGGACCGACGCCTAAAGGTCATCAGCAGGCCGAGGTTGACCATGGCCGGCAGCGAGTAAGCTGAGCTGTGGCGTTGGATCGCGTGCTGGTCTGCCTGGACTAAAGGCAGCCCGCCACTACCTTGAAACGAGAAAAGGCGCCTGCGGCGCCTTTGGTTGATGGGTTTGAGTACTCGCTCACATCAACAAATGTTCCCCCGCGTTGTCGCCGCCGAGTATCACGTAGTTCACCTTGCGCACATCCATCAACTTGGTGCCACCCGCGTAGCTGATCGAGCTTTGAACGTCCTGTTCCATCTCAATCAGGGTGTCGGCTAAGTGACCTTTGATGGGTTCAAGGATGCGTTTTCCTTCGACGTGTTTGTACTCACCTTTGTTGAAGTCTGAAGCTGAGCCGTAGTATTCCTTAAAGCGCTCCCCATTGACTTCAACCGTCTGACCGGGCGACTCTTCGTGGCCGGCGAACAGCGAACCGATCATGACCATAGACGCCCCAAATCGGATGCTTTTCGCGATATCGCCGTGGCTGCGGATGCCGCCGTCAGCAATGATGGGTTTGGTCGCCACTCGGGCACACCATTTCAGGGCCGATAGCTGCCAGCCGCCTGTTCCAAAGCCGGTCTTCAGCTTGGTGATGCACACTTTGCCGGGGCCGACCCCAACTTTGGTCGCATCCGCCCCCCAATTCTCGAGATCAATCACAGCCTCAGGGGTGGCGACGTTGCCAGCGATGACAAAGCTGTCAGGCAAGTTGTCTTTGATGTAACGAATCATGTCGCGCACGCTGTCCGCGTGGCCGTGTGCAATGTCGATGGTGATGTACTCGGGAGTCAAGCCCTTGGACTTCAATGCATCGACGGTTGCGCGATCGGCGGCCTTCACGCCCAAAGAAATCGAGGCGAATGCGCCCTTGGCGTGCATATCGGCGACGAATTGAACGTTGTCCAAATCGAAGCGGTGCATGACATAGAAGTAACCGTTTTCTGCCATCCAGCTGCAGATGGCTTCATCGACCACAGTCTTCATATTGGCGGGAACAACTGGCAGGCGAAACTTGCGGCGACCCAATTCAATGCTGGCATCGCACTCAGAGCGGCTTTCCACTCGGCATTTGCGGGGCAACAGCAGGATGTTGTCGTAGTCAAAAATTTCCATGGTGATCCAAGTCCTTGATCAAAGTAAAAAAGCGTTAAACAATGAAAGGCACTTGGTCTTGCCCCGGTTGTTTGCTGCTGCATACTTAGACTTGAGTCATTCGACGCGCAAAAAAAACCGGACGCAAGAAAACTTGGGCCCGGTGATTGATTGTACGGTAAAAATGGCAGGGCCCAAGCAAAAAATCAATCCGGTTTTAGATCCTTTGTTCTAAGTTTTTCTTGTCTTCTTTTCGGTATTGGCATCCCTACAATCGAGGCATGCAACATTTGACCGATGACCTCAATCCGGAACAAGCAGCAGCGGTGACGCTGCCCGGTGAACACGCCTTGATTTTGGCGGGTGCGGGCTCTGGTAAAACTCGGGTATTGACAACGCGCATTGCTTGGCTGATTCAGTCTGGCCTGGTCTCACCGGGGGGGCTGATGGCGGTCACATTCACCAACAAAGCAGCCAAAGAAATGACCACGAGGCTACAGTCGATGCTGCCTTTGAATGTGCGCGGGATGTGGATCGGCACCTTTCACGGACTTTGCAACAGGCTCTTGCGTGCACACCACCAGTTGGCAAATTTGCCAGCAACATTTCAGATTTTGGATTCTGCGGATCAGCTGTCTGCCATCAAACGGCTGTGCAAACAGCATCAGTTTGACGACGAGCGCTATCCCCCCAAACCCTTGATGTGGTTCATTTCAGGGTGCAAGGAAGATGGGCTGCGACCCGACGACATCGACGTGCCCGACGCTGAAACTGCTCGAAAGGTTGAAGTCTATCGACTCTATCAAGCGCAGTGCGAGCGTGAAGGGGTGGTTGATTTCGGTGAGTTGATGCTTCGATCGTTTGAACTGCTGCGTGACCAAGACGCGCTGCGTCAGCATTACCAAGAACGCTTCAGACATATTTTGGTGGATGAGTTTCAAGACACCAATCAGTTGCAATACAAATGGCTCAAAATGTTAGCTGGACCCCACAACGCTGTGTTTGCTGTGGGGGATGACGATCAAAGCATCTACGCTTTTCGCGGTGCGCGGGTTGGCAACATGGCTGACTTCGTGCGTGAATTTTCAGTCCACCATCAGATCAAGCTGGAGCAGAACTACAGAAGCGTCTCTAATATTTTGGATACGGCCAACGCCCTGATTGCTCACAATCGCCACCGATTGGGCAAGGATCTGCGGACGGATGCCGGAGCGGGTGAGCCTGTGCGCATCATGCAGGCAGCGAGTGATTTTGCCGAAGCAGAGTGGCTGATCGATGAGCTCAAAAATCTGTTTCGAGATGGAATGTCTCGGCAGGAAATGGCGATTCTTTATCGGTCAAATGCCCAGAGTCGTGTGATTGAATCGGCGCTCTTTAATAGCGCGATTCCATACAAGGTGTACGGTGGGTTGCGATTTTTTGAGCGTGCGGAAGTCAAGCACGCGCTGGCGTACCTTCGGTTGCTGGAGAATCCACGCGACGACACCAGTTTCTTGCGTGTTGTGAACTTCCCGCCCAGGGGTATTGGCTCGCGATCAATCGAGCAATTGCAAGACGCGGCCCGCGCCCATCAATGTGCCTTGGTGGATGCGGTCGATGCCATCGCGGGCAAAGCAGGTGTCAATCTTCGCGCCTTCGTAGCAAAGATCGATGTGCTGCGTGAGGTCACGCAGAATTTGAGCCTGCGTTTGATCATTGAGAAGGTTCTAGAGTCCAGCGGACTGATAGAGCACTACCAAAAGGACAGGGAAGGTCAGGATCGGCTGGAGAACCTGGAGGAATTGGTAAACGCAGGGGAGTCGTTTGTGGTGCAAGAGGGTTTCGGCCGCGATGTGGTTGCCTTGCCTGCAGATGAGTGGGGCGCCAACGCAGTATCCGAGCTCTCTCCCGATGCAGAGACAGGCGAGGTACTTTCGCCTTTGGGGGCGTTTTTGACTCATGCGTCCTTAGAAGCGGGCGACAATCAAGCTCAAGTGGGCGATGATGCTGTACAGCTGATGACGGTTCACGCAGCCAAGGGTTTAGAGTTTGATGCCGTCTTCATCACCGGGTTGGAGGAGGGCTTGTTTCCGCACGAGAATGCGATGGCTGACTTTGACGGGCTTGAAGAGGAGCGCCGCCTTGCTTATGTTGCGATCACGCGTGCACGCAAGCGTCTCTATCTGAGCCTTGCGCAGACAAGGATGCTCCATGGGCAAACCCGCTATAACGCACCCAGTCGATTTCTCGACGAGTTGCCAGAGCACGCTTTGAAGTGGCTCACGCCACCCAAGGCCACATTCGCTAGCCGTCTGGGTGCGCCCTCCTGGCAACGGCAATCAGCTGCAGCTCAGCCGGCGTGGTCGCCGAATTGGCATGGTGCGGCGCGCTCGGAGCCACAAGCGCCGATCCCCGTCACGCGAGAGCAACAGGCCAGCGGGTTTACGCCAGGAACCCAGGTCTTTCATGCGAAATTTGGCGAAGGAATGATCAAGGCCATCGAAGGCTCGGGCTCGGATGCCAGGGCGCAGGTGAGCTTTAAGCGCCACGGGGTCAAGTGGCTGGCTCTGGGCGTAGCCAAGCTCGAGCGCATCGAAAGCTAATGAGCGCAGCCTGATGAATCCAACTCCCCACCGCGACCAAGCGAGCAGCACACAATGTCCCGTGGAAAACGTCCAAATGAATCTTGACAACACGCGATCCCACGCCACCTTAGATGAGCAAAAGCAGGACCCTCGTTGGGGCTTCACATACCCGGGCGTGCTCACAGCCATTTTTTTTGCGATCACTCTGATGCTGCACGATATCGGATTGGTGATCGCCGTTGCTATCGCATTGGTCGGACTGGCCATGGGTTTGAGAGATCGGAGCATCGCACCGCATTGGCTGGCGTGGACACGGGAAGACACGTTGTTGACCCTCACATTCGTGAGTCCATTTGTCTTCAAACTGTTGGCGGCGAGTTGGTCTGTGCAGCCGGCTTTAGGCCTAGAAAATGCGGGCTGGCATGTGGCTTTGGTGCTATGGCCACTGGTATTGTTGTTTTACGCCCGATCGCGAGTTCAATTGACATTGGCGTGGTTCGATCATTTGGGAGCGGCTCTGTTGCTGACGCTTGCGAGTTGGGCCATTCTCGGTGAATTGCAGCTGGGCATCCCCAACCCCATGTCCTTGGGACGATTTCACCTGAATTCCGGTGTTTACTCGCAAATGATTGCTGTGCTTGTGGTCTGGGCGTTGCTGGCAGCAACTCGACCTCAAGCAAGCGCAACGCGCAAGGGCATCCACCTGGTGGCTTGGATGGCTGGTATGGGCTTGATTGTATGGATGAACCGCCGCATCGAGTTGCTCGCTGCGTTGGGGGCATTGGCGGGGGTTGCTTATTGGAGATGGGGTCGCGGGATCTCCGGTGGGCGCATTTTGTTGATCGCGTTGGCTTTGGCGTTGGCGACGCTCTGGGGGTTGTTTCAGTTTGCGCCGAAATTTTCTCTCGCGGTGGATGAAGTCCAGCGATTTTTCGCGACCACTCAGATGTCATCCTCGCCCTTAGGCTCAGTTGATACGCGTCTCGAAATATATGGCCGTGCGTGGAAGGCCTTTTGGGAAAACCCATGGTTTGGCCATGGTTCTGGTGTTCGCCCTTATTTATTGGGAGAGTACGCCGTGGTGTTCAATGGTGATCCCAGTGCATTCAATCATCGCCACTTTCATTCCATGTGGGTAGAGATGATGATGGAGGGGGGCGTCGCATGGACTGCGTTTGCGTGTGCTGCACTCGGATTCAGTCTCTGGATCATGGTGATCAAGCGATATGCCCAAGCGCCAGAGATCAGCCTTGCTTTGGGCGCAATTTGGTGGGTCTACGGGGTGGAGGGATTGACCAGCGCCAACTTGGTGTATGGCGCGCCGACGGTTTTTTGGGTGGTGAGTACGGCGTTCCTTTGGCAGCTCAAGCGCCAATCTGTGATCTCGCAGTCAGGGCAAGCTCGCTGACCGCATTGAGACGGTGAAAACGGCACTCGCCCAGAGTGAGGTCTACTTCCGCTGCTCTGGCAAAGGTGGTAACTCTGGCAAATCATCTGCAAACGAGTCGCGCACACTGAAGTACACCGATACCGTGACCATCGCTGCGAGTACCAGGATCAAAGGCATATAGATCACTTGCAAAAATGTCGGACCAAACAGGGAACCTAGCATGGTCACAAGCACGGCACATGCAATGAAAACACCGCCCCAGGACATGAAATACACCAAGACCGCCGCCTTGTTGCGCCAACATGCCGTGAGACTGAAGAACATTGCCTTGCCAGGGTCGACGCCATACCAATAAACCAGCGCGGGTGCGTGCCAGAACAGCAAAGCCAAGGGGATGTACAGCACGGTTCCAATCAAAGCCGCCAGCTGGATATTGCTTTGCTGAAGCGTTTCGAGATCAGAGCCTTCCCCCGTCAGGTAAAACTTCGCAAACATGCCGCCGTCAATCAACACGGTGATGCCTAAGCAAAGCAAAAAAGCCAATGCGTAATAAGCCCCCAGCTTGATCATTTGCTGGCGCTTGTGCGGCGACTCAATCAGCGCTGTGACCAAGGTGATTGGCATGGGAAACCTGCCCGCTTCAACCAAACGGGTGGCTTGCAGCAAGCCAAGCGTGACCGCTGGCAAAAGCACCAGCGAAGCCAAGGTGCCAACGATCGGAACGATCGACAAAACGGACATCATGCCAATAAACAAGAAAAACAACCCACCCAGCGCCAAGGGTTGACGGACAAAAATCCTGATGCCTGACTTCACCCAGGCGGCGCCTTGCGTTGCGGGAACAATGTTAAGTTTCATGCAGGGGTAGTGGTTTGATTGAAGTGAAATGGCTGATGAATGCGCTGACGCAGCACGTTTTCAAACCGTTTTGGATCATGCGGTTGAAGCATGCTGGCTTCGCGTGGCAAATAAAAATCCCAGAGCCTTGAGGTCCAAAAACGCATCGCTGCGGCGCGCAACATGGGGTTGAACAATGCGTGTTCCGCGGCCGTGAGTGGCCGCACCGATTCATAGGCGCCTAGCAAAGCATGCAACCGGTCGGTTGAAAGCGCTCCTGAGTCCAGATCGGCGCACCAGTCATTGATACAAACGGCCAAATCAAACAGCCAAGTGTCTACGCCAGCAAAATAGAAATCAAAGACTCCAGTGAGCCTGTCCCCATCGAACATCACATTGTCTCTAAACAAGTCGGCATGGACTGGCCCCCTGGGAAGCGCCGCATAAGCGCTCGAATGATGGACATGGATTTGATAGGCCAGCTCGGATGTCAGCAATTTGACTTGCGAGGGATCAATGTGGGGCACAACGTCTGGCACCACGGCTTGCCACCAGGACAAGCCTCTCAAATTGGGCTGGTTGCCGGAGTATTCTCTTGCTGCCAAATGCATCTGTGCCAACGTTCGACCGACCTCTTGGCAGTGCTCAGGACCGGGGCTGAGTTGGCTGCTGCCACTGAGCTTGTTGACCAATGCGGCTGGCTTGCCACACAAGCTGAGCAAATGGCGACCTTGTGGGTCTGCGAAGGGGTCAGGAACGGGGATCCCTGCACTGGCCAAGTGGTGCATCAGATCCAAGTAGAAAGGCAGTTGTTCGGCGCTCAGTCTCTCGAACAGTGTCAGCACCCATTCCTTTTCTTCATTGTCCTTGCGGGTGGTTAAGAAATAATTGGTGTTTTCAATGCCGCCTTGGATGCCTCGCAGGGCGACGAGATCCCCCAGATGCAATGTGTCGAGCAATGCTTGGGCATCTGTCTGAGTGACTTCAGTAAAAACGGCCATAGGCTGCGAGAAAGTGTCGGGGTTGCTGAGAAGGGTACCAAGCACGATTGTAGGCTTGCAAACTGTCGGACAATAACAGCATGACTGAAAACAAACCCCTCATGGTGCTGGTCGATGGATCCAGCTACTTGTACCGAGCGTTTCATGCCATGCCTGATTTGCGGGTTGATCGCAACGACCCAAGCAGTGCGCCCACCGGTGCGGTACGCGGCATGATCAACATGATGCAAGCGCTATCGAAGGAATGGCCTGATGTGGTGCTCGGCGCGTGTATTTTTGATGCCTCTGGACCGACTTTCCGAGACGAAATGTACGCTGATTACAAGGCCAACCGATCGCCTATGCCGCCTGACTTGCGGGTGCAAATTGAGCCCGTACACCGAGTCGTCGAGTTGCTCGGTTGGCCAGTCTTGGCCGTGCCGGGGGTCGAAGCAGATGACGTGATTGGTACTTTGGCGACGGCGGCTGAAGCGGACGGTTATCGCGTGGTCATTTCCAGTGGCGACAAAGACTTGAGCCAGCTGGTGACAGACCATGTCATGGTGATGGACACCATGAACGGCAAGCGACGCGACCGCCAGGGAGTGATCGAGGAGTTTGGGGTTCCCCCTGAGCTGATGATCGATTTTCAGACTTTGGTTGGTGATGCCGTAGACAACGTCCCTGGGGTTGATAAAGTCGGCCCGAAGACAGCTGCCAAATGGCTGATTGAATTTGGTTCATTGGATCAGTTGATCGCCTCTGCGGATCAAATCAAAGGCAAGGCGGGTGAAAATCTCCGTGATGCGATCCCGAAGCTGAGCTTATCTAAAGCCTTGGTCACCATCAAAACTGATTGCGAGTTGGGTAGTGATATTCCCAGCTGGCCACAGTTAGATGGACTGAGGATGCGCTCTCCGCTTGAGGCAGAGCTGTTGGCCTTTTATGAACAATTTGGCTTCAAAAGCCTTACCAACAAAAAGCCTCATGCAGCGACGGGCGCGAACTCGGGTCCTTCGCCAAAGGTCCAGACCGATGACTTGTTTGGCAGTGCCGCTCCGACCTCCGCGGTGCAAGGAGCAGTGAAATATGAGTGCGTGACGACCTGGTCGCAACTCGATCAATGGTTGGCGAAGATACAAGCCAGTGGGCTGACTGCGATAGACACGGAAACCACCAGCCTCAACGCGATGCAGGCGCATTTGGTTGGCATCAGTCTGAGCGTGCAGCCCGGAGAAGCCGCCTACATTCCACTGGCCCACGTCTATCCCGGGGCACCTGACCAATTGCCGCTGAACGAGGTACTGGAGCGACTTAGGGGTTGGCTAGAGAACCCGAGCGCACCTAAGCTCGGACAAAACACCAAATACGACCAACATGTCTTTGCGAACCATGGCATTCTTGTACGCGGTTACGCGCATGACACCATGCTGCAAAGCTATGTCCTCGAATGTCACCGCCCTCATGGGCTAGAGAGTTTGGCGATGCGCCACCTTGGTCGAACGGGTCTTTCCTACGAGGACTTGTGCGGCAAAGGCGTCAATCAAATTTCGATTGCTCAGGTTGACATCGAGCGTACAACGCAATATGCCTGCGAGGATGCAGATTACTGCTTCGATGTGCACGGTGTCTTGTGGCCTCGGATTCAAAGCGACGCTGGCCTTTTGCGCATTTATCAACTCGAAATGCATGCCAGCGAGGTGTTGTGTCAGATCGAGCGCAATGGCGTGCTCATCGATGCACAAGCTCTATCACAGCAGAGTCACGCCTTGGGTGGGCGGATCGTTGACTTGGAAGCGCAGGCACACGACATCGCAGGGCAAGTATTCAACTTGGCCTCGCCCAAGCAAATTGGTGAGATCTTCTTTGACAAGCTGGGCTTGCCAGTGATCAAAAAGACCGCCAAGGGTGCACCCAGCACGGATGAAGAGGTATTGGAGCGTTTGGCCGAAGACTATCCGTTGCCTGCCAAAATTCTCGAGCATAGAAGCCTCTCTAAACTCAAGAGCACTTACACCGATAAGCTGGCGGCCTTAGCTGATCCCAAAGACGGCCACGTCCACACCTCATACTCGCAAGCCGTTGCAGTGACAGGCCGTTTGTCGAGCAACGACCCCAACCTCCAAAATATCCCGATCCGCACGGCAGAGGGTCGCCGCATCCGTGAGGCTTTCATTGCCCCAGAGGGGCGCCTCATCGCATCGGCAGACTATTCTCAAATCGAGCTCAGGATCATGGCCCATTTGAGTGGTGATGAGGCTCTGATTCATGCATTTCAGCAAGGCTTGGATGTGCACCGAGCGACGGCAGCCGAAGTGTTTGGCGTTGCTGTGCACGATGTGACCTCGGAGCAGCGCCGCTATGCCAAGACCATCAATTTTGGATTGATCTATGGTATGAGTGCTTTTGGCTTGGCCAAGTCACTTGGCATCGACAACACCGCAGCGAAAAATTACATCGAACGCTATTTCGCACGCTACCCTGGCGTCCGTGCCTATATGGAGCAAACCAAGTCACTCGCCAAGGCCCAGGGCTATGTACAGACTGTGTTCGGACGTCGGCTATATCTGAGCGAAATCAATTCCCCCAACGGTCCGCGCCGTGCAGGAGCGGAGCGTGCCGCTATCAATGCGCCGATGCAAGGGACGGCTGCCGATTTGATCAAAATGGCCATGATTGCCGTTCAGCAGGAGTTGAATCAACTGGATAATGGCGTACAGATGATCATGCAGGTCCACGATGAATTGGTGTTTGAGTTGCCTGCTTCCCAAACCGAGTGGCTCAAAAACCGTATTCCAGAGCTGATGGCAGGGGTGGCGCAGCTGACAGTACCTTTGTTGGCTGAAGTCGGAGTCGGAGCCAATTGGGAACAAGCCCACTGACTGTCAGCCTATGGCCTGGTGTGTCAGGGTCGACCGTGGGCTTGTGGCACGATATTGAAGGTCTGAGGTACAGACTTGTTTATTCACCGATCAACCGAAATGAGGAACCAATGATGACCGACAAAAACTGGATTGACGACATGCAGTCTTTGGTGGATGTTGACTCTAGGGTGCACACAGGTGCGAAGCGCCGTGACGTCCTCAGGGGCGCGCTGGGAGTCGGCTTTGCGGCAGCAGTGTTGCCCGTGTCCGCTGCCACGATCAGCACTCCGACCACAGGACTCGACACCGCCGAAGTACAGATCAATGTGGATGGCGAAGATGTTCCTGTGTATATGGCCAAGCCGGCTGGAAAATCCACTGGCATGCCCGTGGTTTTGGTTCTGTCAGAGATTTTTGGTGCCCATGAACACATCTGCGATATCGCGCGAAGATTTGCGCGCGAGGGGTACATGGCTCTCGCACCAGAGCTGTTCATCCGCCAAGGTGATCCGATGGGCTACGCGAATATGGCTGACTTGATGCGTGAAGTAATCGCCAAAACGCCTGATGAGCAAGTGAAAAAGGATCTGGATGCGTGTGTGGCGTGGGCTAAGCAAAACGGCGGAGATGTCTCTCGTTTGGGCGTCACTGGTTTTTGTTGGGGGGGGCGCCAAGTCTGGTTGTACGCAGCAAGCCAGCCTCTGGTCAAGGCGGCCGTCGCTTGGTATGGCCGCTTGGAGGGGGAAACCACGCCTTTCACACCATTGCATCCAGTTCAAATCGCAGCCAAGATCAATGCGCCTGTGCTGGGCTTGTATGGTGGTGCCGACAGAGGCATCAGCCAAGAGAGTGTCGGTCGCATGAAATCGCTATTGAGCGATGCGGCCAACGGCGGTAACAAGGCTGCAGCTGCGTCTGAGTTTGTGGTGTATCCAGATGCCCCTCACGCTTTTCACGCCGATTACCGGCCCAGCTATCGCCAAGAAGCTGCACAGGACGGTTGGAAGCGTTGCCTGCAGTGGTTCGCCAAGCACGGAGCAGTTTGATGCAACGATCCGAGGCGCTGAGGTAAGCATTTGATGACTTTGATTTGGGTTTTGGTTGCCACGATCGGCGCCGGAGTGGGTAGTGTGTGGCTTGCTGCTTTGCTGGCTGGTGGGGTGATGCAGCGCCACACGCAAGGGATGCTCAGTTTCGCGGCAGGAGCCCTTTTGGCGACGGCTTTTTTACACCTGTTGCCCGAGGCCCTCGAAGCAGGTGGTGAGGCGCACACGTTGTTGGCGTGGTTGTTGGCTGGTCTTGTGTTCTTTTTTGTGCTCGATAAGGCCGAGCTCTACCACCATGGTCACGAGCACAGCGATGCGGTCGAGCCTGGCAGTCAGGATCACTCATCGAGTGGCGATCACGCCCATCACCATGGGCCTCACCACGCTCATAACCATGCTCATCAACATGTGCACTCCAAAGGGAGCCACACCCTTCGCTCTGGGGGGTGGGTGGTCTTATTCGGCGATAGTATCCATGCGTTTGGCGATGGCATCCTGATTGCGTCGGCGTTTCTGGTCGATTGGCATTTGGGCGTGCTGGCCGCCATTGCTGTCGCTGCGCACGAGGTGCCTCACCACATGGGCGATTTGGCTGTCGTGCGACAGACCTCACCCAGTGCCCGTGCTGCCACTTTCAAGGTCTCCATGGCGGGAACGGTAACCGCATTCGGCGGTCTCGTTGGCTACTGGATGCTGGCAACAGTCGAGCAGTATTTGCCGATTGTTCTGATGCTCGCCTCGTCGAGTTTTATTTATGTGGCGTTGGCGGATTTGATTCCTCAACTTCAAAAGCACCACGGCGCTAGGCAGACCGCTTCTCAGCTGGTTTGGCTGGGTCTTGGGGTTTTGCTGATTGTCGCTGCCAGCGCCAAAGCCCACACCCATTGAGGTTGGCGGGCAACGCAGCGCGTTTTTCGGGCGACTGAGTACTCAGCCGGTTTCAACCGGCAAGTCGGGGTTGCGACACCACTCGCTCCAACTTCCGGCGTACAGGCCCCTGGCAGGTAGCCCAGCGATCGCCAGGCCAAGCAAATTGGGTACTGCGCTGACGCCGCTGCCACAATAGGCGACTACGTTTTGAGTGTCCCGCTTGCCTAAAAGTGCGTGCCACTCTTGTTGCAAAGTGCTCGCATTTTTGAATGTACCGTCGGCGTTGAAGTTTTCCGTGAACGGGCGATTCAATGCGCCTGGAATGTGACCCGCAATGGGATCTATTGGTTCAGATTCACCTCGATAGCGAGGCCCGCCGCGAGCATCAATCAAGCATTGCTCTGCGGAGCCAAGCTTTGCGAGGACTTCAGATTGAGTGACCAGATGCTCAAGTGGCTCGCCGAGAGAGTAGGGGGCTGCTGGGGTGAGCTCGCGTCTTCCTGAATCAGTCGCGCCTCCAGCACCCAACCAGGCGCTCCAGCCGCCATCCAGTACTTTGACCGACGCATGGCCGCTCCAGCGCAACATCCACCATAGGCGACCCGCAACGAGAGTTCCGACTTTGTCATACACCACGACATTTGACTCAGGCGTGATGCCGAGTCGCCCAAGCCGTTGTGCAAATACCTCCCGCTTGGGCAGCGGATGGCGGCCTCCGTTCAGTGCTTCCGCTGGCTGATGGGAACTGAGGTCAGCATCGAGGTCGGCATAGATCGACCCTGCAATGTGCTCGGCTTCAAATTGTTCGCGTCCCAAGGTTGTGTTGTCGAGGTGGAACGTGCAGTCGACGACCACCAGGTGTTTGTCTACACCCATTCGATTTTTCAACGCCATCGCGCTGATCAAGGGGGATTGATTCATGCCGTGATCTCCTTAGGAGGTGTTTGAGGTAGTGCCCGTGCCCTCAGCACAGTGGCCAGCATACCGCTGACCACAATGATTCCCATGCCGAGCCAGCTGAACCAAGGCAACTCATCCTGAAAAATCAGAACCCCATAGAGCGCCGCGAACGCAATGCCAGCATATTGAAGGTTGGCGACTAGCAGCATTGCACCGCTGCCATAGGCCCGTGTGATGCACCATTGGCCAAGCGTTGCCAGCAGGCCCACCGGTATCAGCCATACTGCGTGCCAAGACCAACCGCTGGCACCGATCCACACCGTGCCAAGGGCACCACATACAAAGCTTGCCAGCGAAAAATAAAATACGACGCGCGTCTCAGGTTCGCCGATTTTTGTGAGCGCGCTGACCTGCAAATAAGCGAACGATGCGAAGAGCCCCGAGCCCAGCCCGACGAGTGCCGCAAAGGACTGATCGCTGTCAAATGTCGGTCTGAGCAGCAAAGCGACCCCCACAAACCCACTGATGATCGTCAACACCAAGGGCAGTTGGCGTTTGGCGTGGCCCCGGTTGCTTTGGTAAAGCCATCCGGTGGTCAGCAAAATCACACCGATCCAGACGCTGCTCATGTAGTTGAGTGTCATACCGGTGGCGATTGGAATGCGAGCCAAGGCATAAAACCAAGACAGCAAAGAGATCACGCCGACCACAGCTCGCCAGACATGCATGAGGGGTACGGCCGTCGCAAAGTCAACCTTCGTTCGACGCATCAGAGCGCCCATGAACAACATCCCGATCAAGCCTCGATACATCACAATTTCGAAGTTGTGGTAACCCTCGGAAGCAAACTTCACGCAAACACCCATGGTTGCAAAGGCGAGTGCGCCGAGCAGCGACCAGTAGGCGTGTTTCGGTTGAGATCTGGACATACGAATAAGATGAAAAAAGGCGACCGACTGGCCGCCTTTGGTGTGGTTTGATCTGTTAGAGATTTCCCATCTTTTCTCGGTACCACTCATGGAAGTGTTGCATACCATCTTCCATAGGACTTTGATACGGACCTGTTTCCTCATCACCGCGATCCATCAGGGCTCGGCGCCCCTGGTCCATGCGCTCAGCGATCTCGTCGTCTTCAACTGCTGTTTCCATGTAAGCAGCCCGCTGCGCCTCAATGAATTCAGGCTCGAATGCCAAAATCTCCTCTGGATAGAAGAACTCAACGACATTCATGGTCTTGGTCGGACTGACAGGGCGCAGTGTTGAAACGGTCAACACATGGGGATACCACTCCACCATGATGTGGGGATAGTAGGTCAGCCAGATTGCCCCTTGGTTGGGCAACTCGCCTCCCGTGTACTGGAGCAGGACGTCGTGCCACTTCTGGTACACCTGAGAGCCAGGACGCTTGAGGTTGGTGATGCCTACCGTTTGCACGGAATACTCTGATTTGAACTCCCATTGCAAATCATCACAAGTGACAAAGTTACCTAGGCCAGGATGAAACGGTTCGACGTGGTAGTCCTCGAGGTAGACCTCGATGAAGGTTTTCCAGTTGTAATTGCATTCATGCATTTCCACGTGGCCGAGCTGGAACCCTTCGAAACTCAAAGTCCCAGCTGGCCCCATGCCGGCAAGATCGGTTTGTACGTCTCGGCCATGTCCCTCAAAGAGCAAACCATTCCACTCCTGCAGTGGGTAGCGTTGAAGGTTCAAGCAGGGATCCTGAGCAAAATGGGGTGCACCGATGAGTTTTCCACTGTCACTGTATGTCCACCGATGCAGAGGGCAAATGATTTGACCGTGGGAATGTCCTGGAGCACTCGTTTGCAAATTGCCTCTGCCCTGCAGGATCGTGGCTTGGCGGTGGCGACACACGTTGGACAACAATTCGATGCCGCTGGCGGTCCTGACCAACGCGCGCCCATTGTTCTCGTGGGCGAGCACGTGGTAGTCACCCGCTTCGGGCACACTGAGCGCGTGACCGACGTAGCGAGGTCCGTTAGCAAAAATGGTCTCCATCTCACGCTGAAACAAAGCGTCGTCGAAATAGGACCGAACAGGGAGTTGGCTCTTGGCCTGCTGGAGCTGAAGGCTTAAATCAGACATGGTTATCCTGATAAGTCTCCCCCTATGAAGGGGCAGGGCGGTAAAACAGTGTCACGGTCGCGGCGGCAGTGCCCCACGGCGTTAACTGGCGAAAATGAACTGCGCATTGTACCTAGAATGAATTCTCAATTTTCCCCTGTGGTCTCAGGGCGTCAACTGACACAGCCCTGACTTGATTGGCGCGGGCAGAGATTCTGCTTGACCTTGGTTGGAACGTGGCGCCCACCTAGAATAGGGGGCATGAATCGTACTGAACAGACTGTCTAGATGGATGCCACGCGATGACCAAAAAATCTAAAGCCGAACCCGCAGCGGTGGATACGCTCAGCTATGAGCAAGCCATGGAAGAGCTTGAGCGTTTGGTGGACTCCCTCAATGAAGGGCAGATGCCACTCGAGGAGCTGATGACGAGTTACTCCCGCGGTGCTGAATTGTTGGCTCATTGTCAGAATCGTTTGCAGAGTGTCGAGCAACAGATCAAGGTGCTCGAGGCAGGACAGTTGAAAGCTTGGGAATCACAAGCATGAGTGTCTGGGAGTTCAATGCGTGGAGGCAGCGGCGCCTAGACGAGTTTGAATTGGCCTTGGACCAATTTTTGAATCTAGATGCCCCCGCATCGCTGCTTGAGCCTATGCGCTACGCGACGCTCGCAGGTGGCAAACGCATGCGCCCTATGCTTGCGATTGCGGCCAGCGAAGCCGTCAGTGGGCTGGATACGGACCGACAAAACCCGGCCTTGCGTCAGCACGTGTTGCGAGTCGCCGCTGCAGTTGAGTGTGTCCACGTCTATTCCCTCGTTCATGATGATTTGCCGTGCATGGATGACGATGAAATTCGCCGCGGCCGCCCGACAGCCCATGTGAAGTTCGGTGAAGCGCAAGCCCTGTTGGCCGCAGATGCTTTGCAATGTCTCGCTTTTGAGTTGCTTAGCGCAGATTTTGGCGCCCACCCCGAAGTTCAAGTGCAGTGGTGTCGAGCCCTGTCTCGAGCAGCAGGAGCCGGTGGCATGTGTGGTGGTCAAGCCATCGACATTGCTGCTGTGGGGGTTGCTCTCAATCAGGTCGAACTTGAAAGGATGCACGCCCAAAAAACAGGGGCGTTGCTCCGATGTGCTTTGGCTCTCGGCGGTCATGCGGCACGAGCCAATCAATCACAGCTGACGGCTTTGGATCAATTTGGGAAACACATTGGGTTGGCATTTCAAGTCATTGATGATGTGCTAGACGTCACTGCTGATGCGAAAGTGCTCGGTAAAACCAAAGGCAAGGATGCAGCCAACGACAAACCGACGTTTGTTTCATTGCTTGGTCTTGAGGCTGCCATCGCCTATGCCTACGCATTGCATAGCAAGGCATTAGACGTGTTGGATCAAAGCGATTTGGCTGAAACGAAGGCGCTGAGGGCCTTGGCTGAACAAATCGTTGTTCGCACACACTGAGAGAAATCTGGATGAATCAAGAATTACTGAAGCGCATTGAATCTCCTGCGGATGTGCGGGCGCTGAGCAAGGACCAATTGCCACAGTTGGCGAATGAACTCAGGGCTTATGTTCTAGAGAGCGTCTCTCGTACGGGGGGACATTTGAGCTCTAACCTCGGGACCGTTGAGTTGACGGTGGCGTTGCACCGAGTGTTCAACACGCCTGACGATCGCATCGTCTGGGACGTTGGCCATCAAACGTACCCTCACAAAATTCTGACTGGACGCCGCGATCGCATGCATTCGCTGCGCCAATTCGGCGGTATCAGCGGTTTCCCTGTGCGTGCGGAGAGCGAGTACGACGCATTTGGCACAGCCCATTCATCAACCTCGATTTCGGCTGCTTTGGGGATGGCGCTTGCAGCCAAGTTGCAAGGCTCAGATAGGCATTGTGTGGCGGTCATTGGCGATGGGGCGATGACCGCGGGGATGGCGTTTGAGGCACTCAACCATGGTGGGGTCGAGGATTGCAAACTGCTGGTGATTTTGAACGACAACGACATGTCAATTTCGCCGCCCGTAGGAGCCTTGAATCGCTATTTGGCGCAACTGATGAGTGGCCAGTTCTACGCGGCTGCCAAGGACGTAGGCAAGCGCGTGTTGAAGAACGCGCCCCCACTGTTTGAGTTGGCCAAGCGCTTTGAAGAGCACGCCAAAGGGATGGTGGTGCCAGCGACGCTGTTTGAGAAATTTGGCTTCAATTACATCGGTCCGATTGACGGCCATGACTTGGATTCTTTGATTCCGACGCTCGAAAACATCAAGCAATTGGAGGGGCCGCAGTTTTTGCACGTCGTGACCAAAAAAGGACAAGGCTACAAACTCGCTGAGGCTGATCCCATCGCTTATCACGGGCCTGGCAAATTCGATCCAGCGGTGGGCTTGCAAAAGCCTCAGGTGGCTGCCAAGCCAAGTTTTTCGAAAGTGTTCGGGGATTGGCTGATCGACATGGCGGCCGCTGACGCGCGATTGGTGGCGATCACCCCCGCGATGGCCGAAGGCTCCGGCATGGTGGCTTTTTCGCAGGCTTATCCGTCGCGCTATTTTGATGTCGGGATCGCCGAGCAACATGCGGTGACGCTCGCTGCGGGCATGGCTTGCGAAGGCGCAAAACCGATTGTGGCTATTTATTCGACATTCTTGCAACGCGCCTATGACCAGTTCATTCATGATGTGGCGCTTCAAAATTTGCCCGTGGTGTTTGCGATTGATCGAGCAGGGTTGGTGGGTGCCGATGGCGCAACCCACGCGGGCGCGTTTGATATTCCGTTCATGCGCTGTGTGCCCAACGTCAGCATAGCCACACCCTCAGATGAGCGAGAGTGCCGGCAGTTGCTCAGTACCGCCTTTGAACAATCGCACCCGGTCGCCGTTCGCTACCCAAGGGGCACTGGTATCGGCGTGGATGCTGGAAAAGACCTAGACTCCTTGCCATTGGGTAGAGGGGTGATTCGCCGAGCTGGCAAACGTGTGGCGGTGCTTGCGTTTGGGACACTTTTGCACGCTGCTAAAGATGCTGCGGAACAGTTGGATTTGACGCTCGTGGATATGCGTTGGGTCAAGCCGTTAGACGACGCGCTGTTGGGCGAATTGACCCAAAGCCACGACGCATTCGTCACCTTGGAAGAGGGTGTCTGTGCGGGGGGAGCTGGTTCGGCAGTTGCAGAGTGGCTGAGTGCGCGCGGTTGCGCGCACCCGGTGCTGCAATTGGGCTTGCCAGACCACTTCATCGA
>CAYZHE010000020.1:0-42282 GCA_964478285.1 uncultured Burkholderiaceae bacterium | reverse complement strand
CTATGTCATCGTTTGCAAAAGAGACTTTGCCCATCAGCCTTGAAGAGGAGATGCGCCGCAGCTACCTCGACTACGCGATGAGCGTGATCGTGGGGCGGGCACTTCCAGACGCTCGCGATGGTCTCAAGCCGGTGCACCGCCGCGTGCTCTTCGCGATGCACGAGCTCAACAACGACTGGAACCGGGCTTACAAAAAGTCCGCTCGTATCGTCGGTGACGTAATCGGTAAATACCACCCGCACGGCGACAGCGCGGTGTACGACACCATCGTCCGGATGGCACAAGACTTTTCGCTGCGTCACATGCTGGTGGACGGCCAAGGCAACTTTGGCTCGGTGGACGGCGACAACGCCGCGGCGATGCGTTACACCGAAATTCGCCTGGCCAAAATTGCGCACGAGCTGTTGGCCGACATCGACAAAGAGACGGTGGACTTTGGTCCCAACTACGACGGCAGCGAGAAAGAGCCGCTCGTTCTGCCGACGCGCATCCCCAACCTGCTGATCAACGGCTCTGCCGGTATCGCCGTGGGTATGGCGACCAACATCCCCCCGCACAACCTCAACGAGGTTGTAGACGCTTGTTTGCATATGCTGCAAAACCCGCAGGCATCGGTCGACGAGTTGATGGAGATCATCCCTGCACCAGACTTCCCAACGGCAGGCATCATCTACGGCATCTCCGGCGTCAAAGATGGTTACCGAACGGGACGTGGTCGCGTGGTGATGCGCGCCAAATGCCATTTTGAGCCGATCGACAAGGGCCAGCGCGAGGCGATCATCGTTGATGAGATCCCTTACCAGGTCAACAAAAAGAACCTCCTCGAAAAAATCGCGGAGCTGGTGCACGAAAAGAAAATCGAAGGCATCAGCCACATCCAAGACGAGTCAGACAAGTCGGGGATGCGCGTGGTGATCGAACTCAAGCGCGGAGAAGTGCCTGAGGTCGTGCTGAACAATCTATACAAGCAAACCCAGCTGCAAGATACCTTTGGTATCAACATGGTCGCGCTGATCGATGGCCAGCCCAAGCTGTGCAACCTCAAGGACCTCATCGAGATCTTCCTCTCCCATCGCCGCGAAGTGGTGACCCGCCGCACGGTGTACCAGCTGCGCAAGGCCAGAGACCGTGGCCACGTGCTCGAAGGCTTGGCCGTTGCACTGGCGAACATCGATGAATTCATTGCGATCATTCGCAACGCCCCCACCCCGCCTGTGGCCAAGGCAGAGTTGATGAATCGAGGCTGGGACAGCGAGCTGGTCAAGGCCATGCTGACCCGCGCCAAGGCAGACGGCACCCAGGTGAACGCGTCCGACTACTTGCCAGATGGCATCGAGCCAGGCTTGGGCCTGGGGGATGACGGCCTGTATCACCTGTCGGAGACACAAGCCCAAGAGATCTTGCAAATGCGTTTGCAGCGCCTCACTGGGCTTGAGCAAGACAAGATCGTTGCCGAGTACAAAGAAGTGATCGCAGAGATCGATGACCTCTTGGACATTTTGTCGCGCCCCGAGCGCGTGTCCGTGATCATTGGCGAAGAGCTCGAGGATGTGAAGCGCGAGTTTGGCCAGACCAAGCTGGGCGCACGCCGCAGCTTCATCGAACACGATGCACAAGACCTCGGCACCGAGGACTTGATCACTCCTGAAGACATGGTGGTGACCATGTCCCACTCGGGCTACATCAAGAGCCAGCCCCTCTCAGAGTACCGGGCGCAAAAGCGCGGCGGCCGCGGCAAGCAAGCCACAGCCACGAAAGAAGACGACTGGATCGATGAGTTGTTCATTGCGAACACACACGATTGGATCCTCTGCTTCTCTAACCGCGGGCGCGTCTACTGGCTAAAGGTTTGGGAGGTTCCGCAAGGCTCACGCAACGCGCGCGGGCGCCCGATCATCAACATGTTCCCGCTGCAAGAGGGCGAGCGCATCAATGTGGTGCTGCCGCTGACTGGCGAAAACCGCACCTTCCCAGCCAACCGCTACGTGTTCATGGCGACCTACAACGGCACAGTGAAGAAGACACCGCTGGATGATTTCTCCAACCCGCGCAAGGGCGGCATCATCGCGGTCGGTCTTGACGACGGCGACTACCTGATCGGCGCCGCACTGACCGACGGTGAACACGACGTGATGCTGTTCTCTGACGCGGGCAAAGCCGTGCGGTTCGACGAAAACGATGTGCGCCCTATGGGCCGCAGCGCGCGGGGTGTGCGTGGCATGAACCTCGATGAGGGCCAGCACGTCATTGCCTTGCTGGTAGCCGAAGACGACGAACAAAGCGTCTTGACCGCGACCGAAAACGGCTACGGCAAACGCACCAACATCGCCGAGTACACCCGCCACGGCCGTGGCACCAAGGGAATGATCGCGATTGCGCAGTCTGAGCGCAACGGCAAGGTCGTGGCCGCCACCCTGGTCCACAGCGACGACGAGATCATGCTGATCACCGACACCGGCGTGTTGGTGCGCACACGGGTGGCAGAAATTCGGGAGATGGGTCGCGCCACTCAGGGCGTCACACTGATCAACTTGGATGATGATGCCAAGCTCTCCGGTTTGCAGCGCATCGTTGAAAACGATGCCGAAGGAACTGGCCCAGAGTCCGATGCGGAACCATCTAACGCGCCAGATGCGGCCGACGACTCAAGCACCCCTGAAGCCTAATCCCAAACCCAATGCAACGCCCCTACAACTTTTCTGCTGGCCCAGCGACCCTGCCTGAGTCTGTTTTGCAAAGAGCAGCTGCGGAAATGCTGGATTGGCATGGCAGCGGTATGGGCGTGATGGAGATGAGTCATCGCGGCAAGCACTTCGGTCAAATCCTCGACAAGACGCTGCTCGATATCCGTGAGGTGCTGCAAGTGCCAGCGGATTTCGAGATCTTGTTTTTGCAAGGTGGCGGCTCAGGTGAAAACGCGATCGTCCCCATGAACCTATGCGGTGGCGGGCAACTGATCAAGGCCATCGACTTTGTCATCACTGGCGCGTGGAGCCACAAGAGCGCGGTTGAGGCGCAAAAGTACGCCAGCGTGAATCTGGCGTTCGATGGCAGGCTGCATGACTTCCGCACCATCGCAGCGCCCGCCCAGTGGCAACTGTCGGACGATGCCTGTTATGTCCACGTCTGCAGCAACGAAACCATTCATGGCGTTGAGCTCACGCCCCTGCCAGACTTGAAGGCGTTGGGCTGCAGCGCTCCTTTGGTGGTTGACTGCTCGAGCCACATCGCGTCGCGTCCGATGGAGTGGGACAAAATCGGCGTGGCCTACGCGGGTGCACAAAAGAACATTGGTCCAGCGGGCGTGACGCTGGTCTTTGTGCGCAAACATTTGCTCAACCTGGCCATGGATATTTGTCCTAGCGCTTTCAATTTTCAAGGGCAAGCGGCCAACGCATCGATGAGCAACACACCGCCCACTTATGGGATCTACATGGCAGGCCTGATGTTCGAGTGGATCAAGAGTCAAGGTGGCATCACTCAGATAGAAGCGGCCAACATCGCCAAGGCCAAGCTACTGTATGACACCATCGATGAGTCCAGCCTCTACACGAACCACATCGATCCTGAATACCGATCGCGCATGAATGTGCCGTTCTTGCTCAGCGATGAAAGCCTCAATGGTGAATTTCTCGCGCAGGCCGAAGCCGCAAACTTGCTCTCGCTGAAGGGTCACAAGTCCGTCGGCGGTATGCGCGCATCGATCTACAACGCCATGCCGTTGGCTGGCGTTGAGGCTTTGGTCGAATTCATGCGTGAATTTGAAAGAAAGCACTGAGACAGCTATGAAAACCTTGCAGGAATTGAGAGATGCGATCGATGCAGTGGATCGCCAGCTGCTGGCGTTGTTGAACGATCGCGCTGATCTCGCACATGAAGTAGGCGAGCTCAAAAAGGCAGAGGGCTCGGCTGTATTTCGTCCTGAGCGCGAAGCTGCGGTGATTCACAAGCTTCAGGAACTGAACACACGCCGGCTCAAGCCAGAGAGCATTGGATACATTTGGCGTGAGGTGATGTCGGCGTGCCGCGCGCTAGAAGCGCAGCAACGGGTTGCTTATCTCGGGCCTGCGGGAACTTTCAGCCAAGAGGCTGCGCTGTCATTTTTTGGCACAAGTATCCAAGAGATTCCCTGCGCTTCACTTGATGAGGTTTTTCATGCCACGGCGTCTGGCGCAGCCGACTTTGGGGTTGTGCCGCTCGAAAATTCGACCGAGGGCGTGATCGCGCGTTCGCTGGATTTGATGCTGACCTCGCCCGCGCACATTGTCGGCGAGACGAGTTTGATGATTCGCCATCATCTGCTGAGGCAGTCGGCTAGCTTAGACGGCATCGATGTGGTTGCCGCACACCCACAAGCGCTGGCGCAGTGTCAAGAGTGGCTCTCGCGTCACCTGCCCCACGCAGAGCGCCATGCAGTGAGCAGCAACGCAGAAGGCGCGCGCCTCGCCAAAGGAAATGACAACTGGGCAGCCATCGCGAGTCTGCGTGCTGGCTCAGAGTACGGCCTGCACACCGCGGCACAAGCGATCCAAGACCAGGCGCACAACCGCACACGCTTTGGCGTCATTTGCTTGCCTCAAACGCTGGAGGCTCCAGCCGCTTCCGGACACGATTGCACGAGCTTGGTGGTGTCTGTTGCCAATCGACCAGGAGCAGTGCACGATTTGTTGACGCCGCTGAAAACCCATGGCGTCTCGATGACGCGGTTTGAGTCCAGGCCAGCGCGCTCGGCGCAGTGGGAGTATTTCTTTTTCATTGACTTGGCCGGGCATCCAGCACAAAACAATGTGCAAGCGGCCTTGAGTGATCTGCGCGCCATGTGCGGCTTTTTCAAAGTGTTGGGCACCTTCCCCGTCGCAGACGCATGAACGCCTCGAAGCCGTTTTCGATTCGCCATTTGGCCATCATCGGCTGCGGGCTCATGGGTGGCTCGGTTGCCCTCGCTTTGAAACGCGCAGGGTGCGTGGAACATGTGGTTGGCTACAGCCGCAGCGCTGAGACACTCCAGACTGCCCTGCAAATGGGCGTGATAGACGAAGCCGCCGCAGGCATAGCCACCGCTGTTCGCAACGCTGACATGGTGATCTTGGCCACGCCGGTGGGGGCTCTGGCAACCACCCTACGCCTGATCGCACCGCACTTGAGCAGTGACTGTATCCTGACAGATGTTGGATCAACCAAGAGCGATGTGGCGGCCATCGCCAAACAGGAATTAGAGCGCCATGCGGCCCGGTTTGTACCATCACACCCGATCGCGGGCAAAGAACACGCCGGTGTCGAGCACGCTGAGGCAACGCTTTACGACGAGCGCAAGGTGATCATGACGCCCCTGCCGCACAATGCGCTCGGTGCCATTGGGACGGTACAGGCAATGTGGCAAATCTGCGGATCAGATGTCGTCACGATGACGCCGCAAAATCACGATCGCGTCTTTGCAGCCGTCAGTCACTTACCTCACCTGCTCGCGTTCAGTTACATCAATGGCCTGGCCAACCAAGCGGACAGCGACTTGTTTTTGGCGTTGGCCGGTCCTGGCTTCAGAGACTTCACGCGCATCGCAGGAGCCAATCCGGACATGTGGCGAGATGTATTCAAGTCAAACCGAGTGGCCATCAAGGATCAGATTGATCAATTCCGCGAGGCGCTGAACCAGTTCGAACTCGCGCTTGATCAGCAAGATGGCGCAGCGCTCGAGCAATTCGTCGAGCGCTCGCGCGATATCCGCTCGCCATGGCGATTAAACGCGGTTATTCCAACCAAAGACGACCTGACCCAACAGTGACGGCTCTTGAGCCAACGGAGTTTCATGTACTCGACTTCTTTTTTAGACGTGCCTCCATTGACTGCTGCGGGTGGCGCGATGCAACTCCCCGGCTCGAAGAGCATTTCCAATCGCGTCCTGTTGCTAGCGGCATTGGCCGATGGGGAAACCACCATCCATGATTTGCTAGATTCCGATGACACCAAAGTGATGCTAGAGGCGCTAAGCACGCTGGGTTGCCGCATCGAGCGCTTGAGCGACGGCGCGCTGAGAGTCATGGGGTTTGGCGGCACTCCTGTGGTTGCGAAGGCGGCATTGTTTTTAGGGAATGCTGGCACAGCCATGCGGCCTCTTGCCGCCGCATTGGCGCTGATTGCCAGCACGCAACGGGGTGAGTTTGAACTTTCCGGCGTCGCGCGGATGCACGAGAGACCGATCAAAGATTTGGCTGAAGCGTTGATGCAACTCGGTTGCAGCGTCGAGTATTTGAACCAAGCAGGGTACCCACCCCTGCGGATCGGCGACGGCGCGAACCACGCGCTCCACCTCACCCAGCCCATCCGCGTGCGTGGCGACGTGTCTAGCCAGTTTTTGACGGCGCTATTGCTTGCTTTGCCGCTCGTGGCAGAGCGCGATATCACGATTGAAGTGGTTGGTGAACTCATCTCTAAGCCCTACATCGCGATCACCATCGGGATGTTGGCTCAATTTGGTGTCCACATCCAACAGGATGGGTGGGCGCGCTTTGTCATTCCAGCTGGCTCTAAGTACCAATCACCGGGCACGGTGCATGTCGAAGGCGACGCCTCGTCTGCCAGCTACTTCATTGCGCTGGGTGCGATTGCTCCAGCGCGCGACGCAGCGTCGCCGGTGACCATCCGAGGCATCGGCCTGAATGCACTCCAAGGCGATATCGCGTTCGTTGACGCCGCCAGAGCGATGGGGGCGGAGGTCTCTGGCCATGGTCACGAGCTCATCGTTAAACGGGCCTGTTGGCCGCTCAAAGCGATCGACTTAGATTGCAACCACATTCCCGACGCCGCCATGACTTTGGCCGTCATGGCCCTCTACGCTGAAGGCACCACAACGCTTCGCAATATCGCTAGCTGGCGCGTCAAGGAAACTGACCGGCTGGCAGCAATGGCGTGCGAGCTGCGCAAGGTTGGCGCCACCGTGGAAGAAGGCGCGGACTACCTGAGCATCACACCACCAGTGATTTGGCAGCGGGCCACCATCGAGACTTACGACGATCATCGAATGGCGATGTGTTTGTCTCTTGCCGCATTCAATCCCGCCGGACAAACGATCCGAATCCTCGACCCCAAGTGTGTGGCTAAGACTTTTCCGGATTATTTCGAGCAGCTTTTTGCGATGACCGATGCAGCCAAGGTACCGGTGCTCTGCATCGACGGTCCAACGGCATCCGGCAAGGGAACACTGAGCACCAAAGTCGCCCAAGCGCTCGGCTACCACTGGCTCGATTCTGGGGCGCTGTATCGCTTGATCGGACTCGCGGCTGAGCGCCAAGGACTATCTACCCAGGCAGAGGCACTGGCCGAGCCGGGCGCAGCCCGCCAAATTGCAGCCTGTTGTGAGAGCTGGAATGTGCGTTTTGAGGGCGATCACGTCTGGCTCAACGGTGAGAATGTCAGCACTGAAATTCGCACTTCAGAGGCAGGGCTCCGAGCCTCCCGCGTGTCGGCTTTGCCTGAAGTCCGCGCCGCGCTGTTGGATGCCCAACGCCAATTTGCCCGCTTGCCAGGGCTTGTCGCCGACGGTCGCGACATGGGGACGATGGTGTTCCCCTCGGCGCCCCTCAAGGTGTTTCTCACAGCGAGTGCTGAGGCGCGGGCGCAACGGCGGCATAAGCAATTGATTTCAATGGGTATTTCTGCTACACTCGACGGTCTCTTGGCAGATTTGCGAGAGCGAGACATGAGGGATCAAACCCGAAGCGCTTCGCCCATGCTGCCAGCCAGAGATGCGGTCCTCTTAGACAACACAGTGCTTGATGTCGACGCGTCGGTATCGACTGTATTGGAATGGTGGGATCGCGCAACGGGTTTTAGCAAAGGCTAAAGCCGATTTTGGTCCCCTGATTCGCGTCCGCCATTGGCACCGAATCTTGGGGTGTATGTTTTTACCGGCGATGCCAACTCGCCATCAACCCATCACTGCTGTTCATTCCGATTTGCCTCGTTGAGCCGTCTCAAAACCTTGAGATACGCGGGCCTGCAGTTTAGGAAAATTCCATGTCTGAATCTTTTGCCGCCCTATTTGAAGAGTCGTTGCAACGTGCAGAAATGCGCACCGGTGAAGTCATCACCGCTGAAGTCGTTCGCATCGATATGAACCACGTCGTGGTGAACGCTGGCCTCAAATCTGAAGCCTACGTCCCCCTCGAAGAGTTCAAGAACGATCAAGGCGAACTCGAAGTTCAAGTAGGCGACTTTGTTTCTGTAGCGATCGACTCTGTCGAAAACGGTTACGGCGACACCCTACTCTCACGCGACAAAGCCAAGCGCTTGGCATCTTGGATGTCCTTAGAAAAGGCCCTGGAATCTGGCGAATTCGTCACTGGCACCACGTCTGGCAAGGTCAAAGGCGGTCTGACCGTCATGGTCAACGGCATCCGTGCGTTCCTGCCCGGTTCCTTGGTCGACACTCGCCCCACCAAAGACTTGTCCCCATACGAGAACAAGACCCTCGAGTTCAAAGTCATCAAGCTCGACCGCAAGCGCAACAACGTTGTGCTGTCTCGCCGTGCCGTAGTTGAAGCCAGCATGGGCGAAGAGCGCGCCAAGTTGCTCGACAATCTCAAAGAAGGCTCTGTGGTCCAAGGCGTGGTCAAGAACATCACCGAGTATGGCGCGTTCGTCGACTTGGGTGGTATCGATGGCTTGTTGCACATCACCGACATGGCGTGGCGCCGCGTGCGTCACCCCAGCGAAGTGGTTCAAGCTGGTCAAGAAGTCACCGCTAAGGTCTTGAAATTTGACGTCGAGCGTCAACGCGTTTCTTTGGGTCTCAAGCAGTTGGGCGATGATCCTTGGATGGGCGTCGCACGCCGCTATCCCCAAGGCACTCGCATGTTCGGCAAGGTCACCAATATCGCTGACTACGGCGCATTTGTTGAGTTGGATCCCGGCATCGAAGGTTTGGTGCACGTCTCTGAAATGGACTGGACCAACAAGAACGTCGCTCCCTCCAAGATCGTCGCTCTGGGCGATGAAGTCGAGATCATGGTTCTGGAAATCGATGAAGACAAACGTCGCATTTCCTTGGGCATGAAGCAGTGTCGCGCTAATCCATGGGAAGAGTTTGCTCAAAACCACAAGCGTGGCGATAAAGTGGCTGGCCCCATCAAATCCATCACCGATTTCGGTGTGTTCATCGGCTTGGCCGCTGGCATCGACGGTTTGGTGCACTTGTCTGACCTGTCTTGGAACGAAACCGGCGAAGCCGCTGTTCGCAACTACAAGAAAGGTCAAGACGTTGAGGCTGTCGTGTTGGGCATTGATGTCGAGCGCGAGCGCATCAGCTTGGGTATCAAACAGCTGGATGATGACCCCTTCACCGCATTCACCTCAATCAATGACAAAGGTCAGACCGTGACCGGCAAGGTCAAGACGGTTGATGCCAAGGGCGCAGAGATCGAGCTGGGTGAAGATGTGATCGGTTACTTGCGCGCCAGCGAAATCAGCGCCGACCGTGTGGAAGACGCACGCGAAGTGTTGAAGGAAGGCGACGAAGTGACCGCTGTCGTGACCTACGTAGACCGCAAGGCTCGCTCGATTCAGTTGTCTATCCGGGCCAAGGACGCTGCCGATCAGCAGCAGGCTTTGGATACCCTGAACAGCTCATCAGCGGCTGGAACAACCAGCTTGGGCGCATTGTTGCGTGCCAAGTTGGATGACAACAACGGCTGATCTTTGATCTGACCGATACAGCCCGCGGTTGCGCCAAGTGATCGCGGGCTTTCTCTTCAGTAGTGCTGATTTATGACACGCAGCGAATTGGTAACCGCACTGGCGGAACGCTTTCCTCAACTGTCTCCCAAAGATGCGGAGATGGCTGCTCGCACCATTCTTGAAGCCATGGGTGATACGCTGATCAAGGGGCATAGGATTGAGATTCGAGGCTTTGGAAGTTTCTCGATCAATCGCCGCTCCGCCCGAGTTGGCCGCAATCCACGCTCTGGCGAGCAAGTCATGGTTCCCGAAAAGCGCAGCCCACACTTCAAAGTCGGTAAGGCACTGCGCGTCGCCGTAGACACCGGTGAATTGCCAGATTTGACTGACACCAACGACTGACTCACATCATCCTTTAGGCGTCTACAATTGATCGACGCCGGCACGCATTGCGTATTCCGAGCGCGTGAATCTTAGGGAGCGATGGCTTTGAAATTACTCAAATGGTTGGCTCGGTTTGCGACATTTTTTGTCCTGTTGGTATTCGCCCTCAACAACCAGCAAGCGGTCCCTCTGCACGGCGTCGGATCGATCACCTGGTCGGTGCCCATGGCTTGGCTGCTGTTGGCCACACTTGTCTTGGGGATTAGCATTGGCGCATTGGGCTTGATGCCAACCTTATTCAGACAACGGCGAGCCATCCGCTCAGCGCAAAAAATCCCTGCTCCCGTGCTTGTCCCCTCCCGACACGACGATGAACTCGGTATCTGATCTGCAGTGGCTCTTGTGGGCCGTGCCATTGAGCGTGGTCGTCTTGGTTGGCCTCGGCTGGACATTGCGGGGTTTTGAGCAACGGCAATGGCGCATCGCAGCAAGCAGTTCACCGCAAGCCCATTTCCGCGGCCTCAACCAGTTGCTCAACGAACAGCACGACGAGGCGATCGACTCGTTCATCGAAGCAGTGCAGCTTGACCCTGAGACTTCAGAATTGCACTTTGCCCTGGGGAACTTGTTTCGCCGGCGCGGTGACTATGACCGGGCTGTAAGAGTGCATGAGCATTTGTTGCAGCGCGGCGACCTCAAACTGTCGGACCGCCAGCGCGCACAGCACGAACTGGCACAAGACTTCCTCAAGGCTGGCTTGTTGGATCGAGCCGAAGACGCCCTTCAAGCCCTGGATGGCACAGAGCATGAAGCGGATGCCAGACTTGCATTGCTATCGATTTATGAGCGTGCGCGCGATTGGGAAAAGGCTATTGCAGTAGCGCAAAAGTTGGATGGTGGCGTTCACGGCAGCTTGCAGTCCCGCATGGCTCACTACCACTGTGAATTGGCTGCGGTCGAAGCCAAGCGCGAAAACTTCCAAGGAGCGCGAGATCACGTCCACGCGGCGCTTCATCTCGATCCCCAGCACGTGCGCGCGCACATCGACCTTGCCAGATTGCAAGAGCATCTTGGCCAAGTGAGCGACGCCATTCAAACATTGCAGCGTGCAGCACAGCGACAACCATCAAGTTTGGCGCTGATGAGCCACTTGCTCGCCAGTTGGGGAACTGCACACCCAGACTTCAAGCACTTGGCGCTGGATATCTTGAATCAGCAACCCAAAAACCTGCCGAGTACCGATGTGACACTCAGCAAGCTAGCGCTGGAACCCGAGCAGTCTCACACCCTGCTGGCAGACCATCTGTCTCGGGAACCCTCGCTGGCCATTGCGGCGCAATCGCTGCAATCACTGCGCGCCAGCCTGCCACCTCATGTGCTTGACACCATCAACCGTGCGTCGTCTCCTTTACAAAGGTACCGATGTGCTGCGTGCGGATTTGAGGCGCACACCTACTTCTGGCAGTGCCCGGGATGCCAGGCCTGGGACAGCTTTCCAGGTCGCCGTGTGGAAGAGCTTTGAAATAGAACGCACGTCTGTACGGAACTTTTACGTGCGTTTTCCCACGCAATTGATAACGGAATCAAGGGTTTGCTCGATCGCACTTGACCCGCAACACCGGTTCTGAATTCATGGGACTTGATTGGCGCTTACCAATCCGCTCGAGGCATTGGCCTGGGGTGTCTTTCAAGGAGAGTTCTTATGAAAATGTTGCTTGCAATCATCGCTGGTTTAATCATCACCACTTCCGCCTGGGCTTTAGAAGTAAACGATGCCACCGGCTCACAGCTCGAGTCAATCAAGGGAATCGGGCCCATGACCTCAACGGCCATACAAGAAGCCCGAAAGATCGAGCCGTTCGCCAGCTGGAGTGATTTGATGACGCGAATCAAAGGCGTCGGTTCTGCCACCGCAAAAAAATGGTCTGATCAAGGACTGACCGTGAAAGGGGCAGCCTTCAATATCAGCCAAGGTCAGGCTCCCAAGCCATAGCAGAGGAATGACTTGCCACTTGCCGCAACCGCTTTTCGCTCAACGCCTGCGGTTGCCCTTTGGGGTATGTGGTCTTTAGGTAAATCAGTGTGGCGCCTTGTTAAATTCGAGCTCTTCACCAACGTTTGAGGAACTCTATGAGTCACAGGTGGATCAGCCCAATATTGGGTGTCTCGATGCTCATGGGCATCCAACTCGCCCATGCCATGGACTATCTGGCACAAGCGGTATCCGCCATCGATGCCAATGTTGTGTTCATGAGGCATGAGAATGCGCCAGGCTTTGGTGACCCCGAAAACTTTGCGCTGCATGACTGCTCAACTCAACGCAATTTAGATGAGAAAGGTCGCAAACAAGCGCAAAAAATGGGTGAACAGCTCAGGGCCAGCAGCGTCAAATTCGTGGAGATCCTCACCAGTGAGTGGTGCCGGTGCAAAGAGACAACCGACTTGCTGAATGTTGGCTCATGGCAAACCTTTTCTGGACTCAATTCATTCTTTCAAGGTTATGCGGATGAAAACGCCACCCTGAAACAACTTCGACAGAAATTATCGTCAATCAAACCAGGCGTGACTCTCATGGTGACGCATCAAGTGGTGATCAGTGCCGTAACTGGTCGAGGTGCCCAAACGGGGGAAATGATCGCTTTCAACACGCGAACCAACGCCTCTATGCGGGTCGAGCGCAGATAGCGCAAGCCGACGACAGTGAATTCAGCGCAATCTTCTAAATTTGATTCAAATTCAGACTCAGTCGAGATCGACAACTCTCCCAAGATTGCGTCTCGCAGCAGACCATTACCCTTGAACTGACGGCGCCTTTGTTTGCGCATTCGGTGTGTTGGTCCTGCTTTCAAGACTGAAATGCACGCCAACCTAACCCATGACTCAAGCCTGTTTGCCCACCGCAGTCCACTGGTCAGAGTGCCTTGTCAACCAATCGTTGGCCTGACCTGCGTGGCCAACCTGCAGGGGATGAAAGTCTTTGCGAGTGTACGCCCAGATGGGTCCGGCGACACGCCACACCATGCCATGTCGCCCGATCAGGAATTTGGCAGCCGACCACCAAGTGCTGGGCTTGAACAGCGTTTTGTCGTGCCAGAGGTTGTTCACAGTTTGCCGGATCACATCGGTGCTGAACTGAATGGTGACGTACCAAAACCAACGCATACGCCACGCGTGATTGCCGCCTAAGCGTTGATATAAATCGAAGGCCACGCATTTGTGCTCAGACTCTTCGGCTGCGTGCCAGCGCCAGAGCGTTTTGAGAGGCTCCTCTGCCCCAGCAAACCAGTCCCCTGGCTGGTCAATGCGTTCCAGCGTCAAATCACCAAAAATCGAGGTGTAGTGCTCGAAGGCGGCGGTGATAGCCAATTCGTGCAAGTAGCCCCTGGCACTTTTGTTGATAAAAGCTTCACGACCTTTCTCCAATCGGCGTGCCGCGCGCGGTCCCCAGTGGTTGATCAGCCCCTGCTTTTCCAAATGCGCGTTGTACAGACCATGCAAGTGCCGATGAGTGGCTTCCTGACCAATAAAACCTTTCGCCACACTTTTGAGGTCTGCATTTTCAGGAGTATCGGGCAAAGCCTTGACGCCATTTTTCACCGCATCGATGAACGATTGCTCGCCCACTGGAAAGCTCATCGACAAGGCATTGGCATACGCCGTCAAAAATGCATCGCCACCATTCCAGTGTCGAGAAAAACCTTGGGAGAGATCGACCATCAGGCGACGAACGGTCAAGTCTGTGGGCGCCTGCAATGCAGGGTCAGTGGCTGGCATCGTGAATTTCTCTCATGTTGATCAATATGTGAGTATTATTCAGATTGAATGACCTGTTGCAACTCGCAACTTGCTCAGATTTTTCCAAGGTCAGAACATGCCTTCCTCCCGCACTTCTTCAAGCATGAAAGCCCCGCTGACAGTTCGTCGTCAGCCGACACAGGCGCGTGCGCAGCAGACGATCCAGACCCTTTTCAAAGCAGCTGCTCAGATTTTGGACACAGAGGGAGAGTCCGGACTCACCACGAACAAGGTGGCCGCCGCCGCCGGCTTTTCGATTGGCACGCTTTACCAATACTTTCCCAGCAAAGAAATGTTGGTGCGAGCCATGTCTGCCAGAGGCCAGGATCTGGTGCTACAAGCGCTTGAGGGTTATTTGCATGAGCTGGAAACCAGCGATGGTGCGCAGCAGATGGATGGTCACGAATTGTTGGGCAAAGCCATGGCCATTTTGCTGAAAGGCTTTGCAAGTGGCAATGGACTGAGTCAGACTCTGATCCGGCTTTGCTGGACGTTGGAGCAACCGGATGAGACGGCCAATGCTGTGAGGCAAGTCTCGGAACGCTTGGCTGTGTTTTTTGAGCGAATCGCCCACCCTGCACTACAAACGCCGAGCGCAGCGCAGATGTTTGTGTTGACACGCTCGGTGATCGGCACGTTGCGAAGCGCGAGTCTGGAAAAGTCTCCTCTGCTTGGTAGCCCTGCTCTCCAAGACACGCTGACACGCATGGCCTGGGCCTTGTTGGCCAAACCCAAAGAGATTGGCGAATCCACCCGGCTATGAAGTGGATGGAGTACCGATCATCCCAAGCAAAAAGCCTCAACCCTTTCGAGTTGAGGCCTTCTAATCGTTGCCGCTCGTCGCGGCAACCGATCGCCAAAGGTCAGTGGAACTGCTCTTCTTCGGTAGAACCGGTCAGGGCCTTCACAGAAGACGTACCACCCTGAATGACGGTGGTGACTTCATCAAAGTACCCGGCACCGACCTCTTGCTGGTGCGACACGAAGGTGTAGCCCTCTTCGCGTGCTGCGAATTCGGGCTCTTGCACCATGTTGACGTAGTGCTTCATGCCCTCGCCGCGCGCATAACCGTGGGCAAACTTGAAGGTGTTGTACCAGTTAATGTGAATACCAGCCAGGGTAATGAACTGGTACTTGTATCCCAATGCTGACAACTCATCCTGGAACGATGCGATCTGGCTGTCGTTGAGATTCTTCTTCCAGTTGAATGAAGGCGAACAGTTATAGGACAACAGCTTGCCTGGACAGGCTGCATGCACTGCTTGCGCGAATTCGCGGGCGAAGCCAATGTCTGGCACACCTGTCTCACACCACACCAAGTCAGCATAAGGCGCGTAAGCAACGCCGCGGCTGATGGCTTGCTCTAGGCCGTTCTTGACACGATAAAAACCTTCTTGGGTACGCTCACCGGTCAAGAAAGGCTTGTCGTTCTCGTCGTGATCGCTCGTGATCAAATTGGCCGCCTCGGCATCGGTGCGGGCCAACACAATGGTGGGCACACCCATCACATCTGCGGCAAAACGCGCTGCAATCAGCTTCTCGATGGCTTCACCGGTTGGCACCAACACCTTGCCGCCCATATGGCCACACTTTTTCACAGCGGCCAATTGGTCTTCAAAGTGAACGCCTGCTGCACCCGAAGCAATCATGTTCTTCATCAATTCGAAAGCGTTCAATACACCGCCAAAACCGGCTTCTGCGTCGGCAACGATCGGCAAGAAGTAATCGATGAAGCCCTCGTCACCAGGGTTCACACCACGTGACCACTGAATCTCGTCTGCGCGCTTGAATGTGTTGTTGATGCGGCGAACCATCGTGGGCACAGAGTCATATGCGTACAAAGACTGGTCTGGGTACATCGTCTCAGAGGTGTTGCCGTCTGCAGCCACCTGCCAGCCGGAAAGATATACAGCCTCTAAACCAGCCTTCGCTTGCTGCATCGCCTGACCTGCAGTAATGGCACCAAATGCATTCACGTAGCCTTTTTTGGCACCGCCGTTCACTTTGTCCCACAACTTTTCAGCGCCGCGTTTGGCCAGTGTGTATTCGGGTTGCATGCTGCCGCGCAAGCGCACCACGTCCGCCGCGCTGTAACCGCGCTTAACCAACTTCCAACGGGGATTCTCCGCCCAGTCTTTTTCAAGTGCGGCGATTTGTTGTTCACGAGTCATTTGTGTCATGGTGTGTACCTCTGAAAAATAGCGATTGAAACCAATGGCGCCCAAGCCTGCTTCTGATGAAGCTTCTTGCGACGCAGCATGGATCAACTATAAGTCTTGTATAAGAGTTATTTTTGTCTTATGTCTTATATAAGACAAAATATTAAATCGTTTCAAATCAACTATTTATATATATTTTTTCTCTATACAAAAAATAATTTCTTGTGATGAGAAAATCTATTGCGGCGCACCATTTTCATTTTTCATAATACGAATTTAAATTTTCATTTGATGAAAGTCTCAAGGTGGATTGAAACGGTACGCGAATCCCGCTCGCCGCTCCTAGGCGCGACCATGTGCACGGCGCGGCACAGCCACGCGGTCCTAGAATCTGGACATCGTGATTTCACTCAATACGCGCGCTCATTGGATTGCACAGGTATCTCTGGCCAGCAGCATGGCATTGGTCGGCAGTTATGTGGCACTCACGAAACCGCTGGTGACTGTGTTCCCGATCTTTTTGTTGGCATGGCTTCGTTTTGCGATCGGTGCAGTGGCCATGGTCAACTGGGTTGCGCGCAAGCCCGATGAACTCCCTCTCGGGCGCACCCAACATATTTGGTTGTTTGCCCAATCTTTTTTTGGGAATTTTTTGTTTTCGATATGCATCCTCTATGGTGTGCAGCGGACCAACGCGAGCACAGCAGGCGTCATCATGTCCAGCCTGCCAGCAGTGGTCGCATTATTGAGCGCATTGCTGCTTCGAGAGCGATTGTCTGTGCGCGCATTGGTTGCGATCGCATTGGCCGTTTTGGGTATCGGCGGATTTGCCGCTTGGACACCCAACACCAACGACGGTCATTGGGTGGGGAACGCACTCGTATTCGGGGCCGTATGCTGTGAAGCGATGTATGTTGTGATCGCTAAAAAGCTATCGCCCTATGTCGGCGCCAAGCGCATGAGTGCGCTCATCAACCTATGGGGGTTGGCGCTCATGACGCCTTTGGCCATCCAACCAGGATTTGCGTTTGCCTTTGAGCGAGTCGATTGGCAAGACTGGGCGCTCCTGCTGTTCTATGGCCTAGCGGCCAGTGTTTGGACAGTGGTCCTTTGGGTCAGGGGCCTGAGGGATATTCCTGCCCACCACGCTGGGGTATATACGGTGATGCTCCCCATCTCAGCAGCCCTGATCGGCGTGGTGTTCCTTCACGAGCGTTTGGTAGCGGAACAAGCCATGGCATTTGTTGTCGCGCTCCTCGGCGTCGCCTTGATCACAGGTGTATCAAGCGCCCGCAGGGACCTCACAAAATAAGCCAGTCGGCTGCGTTATCCCCATCCATAACGCCCATCCGGACGTCGCCATCAACGCCAAGCCAGCCAACCGAATGGCCGAGTTGCCTGCACTCAAGCCGCCCATGCGTTGGAACCACCAGGCTCCCGCAGTCATGCTGATGCCGCTACCTACGGCAAATGCAGCCATCACACCAGCGCCGGCTATCCAATTTGCAGTCAGCGCCGCCACCATCAGGGCTGAGTACAAGAGCCCGCAAGGCAGCAGGGCCCACAACACGCCTATTGATGCGGGAGCTGCTTGACCGAACGGCACAGCCCAGGTGCGAACTTTGCGCCATACCGATTGCCCCCATCCGTCTAGCCAATAGGGTTGTCGCCCAAGCCACAAAAGCGAGATGCCCAGCACCATCAGCGCGACATGGAACATCGTCCACGCAGGCCGAAGCATCTGGCTGTTCTCAGCCATCCACGCCACACCTTGTATTGATCCCGCCACGACGGCACCGATCAACGCATAGCCGGCGATGCGCCCGAGTTGAAAGGTGGCCAACCGTTGGTTACTTTGTGCGGTCGTTGGTGCGCGCGTCACGCCAGCGCAGGCTGCAGAACACATCGCCACACAGTGAGGGCCACCGACTAAGCCCATCAATAGGCCGGTCCAAAGCATCGAATAAATCATGACGAGATGTTGACACAAAAATGCAGACGCCGAGCGCCTAGCATCAAACCACTTTGCTGTACTTCAGCGGCTCAGCCTGCTCTCGTAGGTGTCGGTCAAAGACCATGGCAATGATGCGCACCAAATACCACCCTGTCGCAGTAACGGTGATGCTTTGGTCATCCATTTCAACCAACCCATCTTGTTGCAAACCGCTCAGTTGCGCGATCTCAATGGCAAAGTACTTTTTTACATCGATCAACCATGCTTGACCAAATGGCACAAACAGCAACTGACCGGCGCACATGATGGCTGCAATCGCTGCCCGCCGGATCATATCGTCTCGCGTCAAACTCAAACCTCGCTCGACGGGCAATTGGTGCTGATCTAGCAGGGCGTAGTAATGGTCTAGGGCTTTCACATTTTGGTTGTATGTTGGACCGATGCGACCAATGGCTGACACCCCAACGGCAATCAAGTCACTGTCAGGCTGCGTGGTGTAGCCCTGAAAGTTTCGGTGCAAGCGGCCCTGTCTCTTGGCGATTGCCAGTGCATCATCAGGCAAAGCAAAGTGATCCATACCAATGTATTCATAGCCGACGTCACCGAGCATCTGCAACGCAATCGCAAGCATTTGAAGCTTGTCAGCAGCCAGCGGCATGTCACCAATAGAGATGCGACGCTGAGGCTTGAATCGTTGAGGCAAGTGCGCGTAGCCGTAAACAGCAATGCGGTCAGGTCGCAAAGCCTGAACCCGCTCTAAGGTTTTCACAAACGTCTGAGGCGTCTGCTTTGGAAGGCCATAAATCAGATCAATGTTGATGGACTCAAATCCCAGCTCTCGCGCGTGCTCGACCAAGGCGAAGACCTTTTCTTCGCTCTGTACGCGGTGCACTGCTGCTTGAACGTCTGGGTCAAAGTCTTGTACGCCAAAGCTCAACCGATTGATCCCCATATCTCGCAGGGCCCTGAGTCGCTTGGGGGAAACCGTACGTGGATCGACCTCGACCGCGAATTCGCCGTGGGGCATCAAAGTGAAATGGGAGCGAACATGATCCATCCACTCCACCAGTTCATCGTCGTGCAAAAACGTGGGAGTGCCACCGCCCAAATGCAATTGTGACACCACTCTTCCTGGACCGAGGATGTCGGCAACCAGATCCAATTCGAGCTTTAGATAATCCAAATACTGACGCGCACGCTCGTGGTGTTTGGTCACAATTTTGTGACAAGCACAGTAATAGCAAAGAGACGCACAAAACGGAATGTGTGCGTACAAAGACAATGGCGCACTCATCGACCCACCACGGCAGCTCCTCAGTGCATTGATGTAGTCATTGGATTGGAATTGAGACCCAAACCGATCTGCTGTCGGATATGACGTATATCGAGGGCCCGCGACGTCGAAGCGGCGCAGCAGTTCTTCGCTGATAACAGATTGGCTCATGGTGTGTCCGTGGCAGTTGTTCGAGATCTTGCGCGAGTGGGACCCACATCACTTTGACTTTGGTCAATAATCAAGACGTTTTGACATCAAAATCTCCCATGGCTACCATCCCGACCATCCATGCGCAAAGCTGCTCCTCTTGCAATTTAAGAGAGCTTTGCCTCCCCGTAGGCTTGACACCTGAAGATCTCAAGAAGGTCGATCAATTGTTGAGTGGAAGACGTCGCATCAAGCGGGGGGAAACCCTGTTCAGCGCTGGTGAAACATTCGCCAACTTGTACGCCGTCCGTTTTGGATTTTTCAAAACAACCACTGCAGCGCCTGATGGGCGAGAACAAGTGACCGGATTTCAGATGGTGGGCGAAATTCTGGGGCTTGATGGCATCGTGCACAGCCACCACACCTGTGATGCCGTGGCGCTTGAAGATGCAGAAGTCTGCGTGCTTCCTTTTGACCGCATTGAGGAAATTTCTCGAGAGGTCAGCCAATTGCAGACCAACGTGCATCGAATCATGAGCCGCGAAATTGTGCGGGATCAAGGTGTCATGATGATGCTAGGAAATATGCGAGCCGAGGAACGCTTAGCGGCGTTTATCTTGAATCTGATCCAGCGCCTTCAAGATCGAGGTTTTTCAAGCAAAGAGATGCAGCTTCGAATGACACGCGAAGAGATTGGCAGCTACCTTGGTATGAAGCTAGAAACTGTGAGTCGAGCATTTTCTCGATTTGTTGCAGATGGCATCATTCAAGTCAAACAGCGCAACATCAGTATTGTCAACGAAGCCGCTTTGCGTTCTCTGGCACAAGCCCAAGCCGATCCGATTTGATTCCTTGGGATACACTTTGGACAAGACAGCGTCTGAGCAAGGTGAGTCAGATCAGCAAGCACAGCAGCTTGCGATTACGGCCGAGCGTTATTTAACTCCTCGCGGCCGATCGACAAGGTCACAGTGAGCATACTGGAAATCGCAGTCACCGCCCAAAAGATAAAAAACGCCACGGTGTAGACAGCCGCAGGGTTGGCTTCTAGGTGCGATTGTCCAAGACTCAAGGCGTCTGGTGACACGAAAGCAAACACCATCATCTCCAAAATCGCGGCCGCCAAAAAAGAGGGCCACAGTACGCACATACATCGTTGTCCGAATCGTGTCATGGTCTGTCTCCGTTATCCGCTTACTTCAGTGCTTTATCGGGCGCAGCAGCATGGTTTCGCCCCTGCATGGCTGGCAATTCCTGAGCCGTTTGCGCGCTCATCTGCTGCTTCGGCAAGACCTCATCGGCCGACCTGACAGCGATCCATACCGTCATCAACCCTGCCACGACGACCACCAAGGGGCCGCCCACAACGAGCCACATCATCGGCTCCCGCCACCATCCAGGTTTTGAATTGGTCTGCATATTCCGCTCCATATTTAGCGAGGAACAATAAATGTTGAGGCTTCTTCAATGCGGGTACTCGAACCCGCAATGTTGACCACAAATTGAATTTCATGGCTGCCAGGCTTGAGTGACATGGGCGGAACACGAACGCGGATCGCGACAGCGCGCACTTCGGTGGATCCGATGGTGTAGTTGGGCTCGCTGGCTAAGGCGATGTTTTCGACGCCTGTTACGCCGATCGAGACCGCCATCGGCTGCTCGCTAGCGTTCATCAAATTGAGCCGGTAGACGTTCTCGATTTGACCCCGCTCCACCATGCGAGCGATTGCGCCGCGGTCCCGAATCACATCTACTCGGAGAAGTGGGCGGGTCATCACGCTGATCGCGATTGCCAAAGTCACCGCCAGTAAAATGCCGGTGTAAATCAACACGCGAGGGCGCAGCGCGTGGCGAAGAATCTGCGCGCGACTCCACCCGAGTGCCATGCCACGTTGGGTCGAATATTTCACCAAGCCTTTGGGATAGCCCACCTTGTCCATAACGTCATCACAGACGTCGATGCACGCACCGCAGCCAATGCACTCGTATTGCAAGCCATTGCGAATATCGATGCCCGTCGGGCACACCTGGACACACAGGCCGCAGTCAATGCATGAGCCGAGATTCAACGCCTGAGCATCAGCGCCCTTTTTTCTAGCTCCGCGCGGCTCGCCACGGTCCTTGTCGTAGGTGACGATCATGGTGTCTTGATCAAACATCGCGCTTTGAAAGCGCGCATAGGGACACATGTATTTGCACACTTGCTCACGCATGAAGCCGGCATTGCCGTAAGTGGCAAAACCATAGAACAAAACCCAAAATGTTTGCCACGGGCCTAGCGCATTGGTCACCACTTCTGTCGCCAGCTCGCGAATAGGCGTGAAGTAACCCACAAATGTGAAACCAGTCCAAAGTGCCAGTGCGATCCACAAAGCATGTTTCAGTGACTTGCGGCTAACTTTGCCTATCGAAAATGGGGACTTATCCAATCGAATTCGAGCGCCTCGATCGCCTTCAACACGACGCTCAATCCACATGAATATTTCGCTATAGACCGTTTGAGGGCAAGCGTATCCGCACCACAAACGACCAGCAACAGCCGTGAACAGAAAGAGGGACAGCGCTGAAATCACCAATAACCCGGTGAGGTAGATGAAATCTTGGGGGTAAAGCACCAAGTTGAAAATGTAGAAGCGACGTGCCTCCAAATCGAAAAGCACTCCCTGGCGTTGATTCCATTCCAGCCACGGCAAGCCATAAAAAACAATCTGAGTCATCCACACAAAGACCCATCGCCAGCGCGCAAACAGACCTTGTACGGTGCGCGGATAGATTTTCTTTTGTGCTGCGTAAAGTGAGATCACCTTCTCTTCAACCGCAGTCCCAGCTTGTGTTGATTCGCTCATATATCGCTCAGTTGGTTCAGCTGTCAGCCGCGCTGCTGTCTCTGAAACTCGCCATTCAAATCAAAACAGCCGCTCAGAGAAGGCTCTCCGACGCGGCTGCTCTTCATACACTCATGCCCCAGACTAAAGCCACAAAGGGGTTGAGCATCATTTCACCGCGTTAGACAAACTCCAAACGTAGGCAGACAACACTTGAATCTGCCCATCCGTCAGCTTGTCACCCTGGGGTGGCATCACATTTGTCTTGCCGTTTTGGATCATGTTGACAATGTGTTCAGCACCCCAACCATGCAACCAAATGTCGTCGGTCAAATTGGGCGCGCCAACAGCTGCATTGCCTTTTCCATCCATGCCATGACAGGCCGCACAAGCCACATACTTGGATTTGCCAATTGCCGCTGATACTGAGTCGTGGGGGCTGCCTGACAAGCTCAGGACGTACTGGGCCAAGTTGTCAACGTCTGCCGCGCCACCAACTGCTGCAGCCATTGGAGGCATCATGCCAGTACGGCCATTCACAATCGTGGCTTTGATGTACGCCTCATCCCCATTGCCGCCCAGCCAATCTTTATCCGTTAGATTGGGGAACGACTTTGATCCACGCGCATCAGAACCATGGCACTGCGCGCAGTTGTTCATAAACAGGCGCTCGCCGATGCCCATCGCCTTGGCGTCCTTGGCGATATCAGCTGCCTGCATGCTCATGTACTTGGCATAAATCGGTGCAATGCGATCTTGGTATTTCTTGACTTGCACAGCATGGTCGCCCGTGGAAGACCAACCCAGCTTTCCATTGAAGTTGCCAAACGTTGGATAAAGCGCGGCATAGAGAAAGGCAAAGATCACCGTGATGATGAACAACCCCACCCACCAGCGAGGCAGCGGGTTGTTCATCTCTTGCAAATCTCCATCCCACACGTGTCCAGTGGTGTTATCGCCATCGGACTGCACTTTGACCGAGCCACTCACCCACAACAACACAGCACAGGCAGTGATACTCACGACGATGGCAATGGTCACGGCCAATGCCCAACTGTTACTTACGAAATCACTCATGATGTTCTCTCTACTGCAGCAAATTACTGCTCGTCTTGGAATGGAAGATTGGCTGCGTCTTCGAATTCGGCTCGGTTTCGCTTAGACCACGCCCAAGCCCAAATCGCCAGAAAAATCAGCAGGCTCACCACTGTGACGGCACTGCGCATGTCATTGATATCCATGATGGCTCCTTGATGTCGTTTGCGATCACTTGGGACCAGCTGTGCCAAGAACTTGCAGATACGCGATCACGGCGTCCAGCTCAGTCTTGCCTCTGACCGCCTCAGTAGCGCCCTTCACTTCTTCATCCGTGTAAGGGACACCCAAGGTCTTCATGGCTGCCAAGTGCTTGGGCAAATCCTGGCCATTGACCTGCGCCGTCGCCAGCCAAGGATAAGAGGGCATGTTGGACTCTGGCACTAAATCGCGAGGATTGATCAAGTGGATGCGATGCCATTCGTCGCTATAGCGACCGCCAACTCGCGCCAAGTCTGGGCCGGTTCGCTTGGAGCCCCACTGGAATGGGCGGTCGTATACAAATTCTCCCGCTACCGAGTAGTGCCCGTAGCGCAGAGTCTCCGCTTGCAAAGGGCGAATCATTTGGGAGTGGCAGTTATAACAACCTTCGCGCTGATATACGTCGCGACCAGCGAGCTGCAACGCGGTGTAGGGCTTCAAACCTTGCACCGGCTCAGTCGTACTGTGCTGGAAAAACAGAGGAACAATTTCCACCAAACCACCGATGGTTAGCACCAGCGTGGTCAAAATGATCATGAGGAAATTGTTGGTTTCGATGCGCTCGTGCGTGAAACCTTGTGGTTTTTCGTGATGACTCATGTTCTCACTCCTTAAGCTTGAGCCACAGCGGCAGGGGATGCCTGAGTTGCGGGCACGTTGTACGCGGTTTTGATCACGTTCCACAACATCACCAACATGCCGAACAAGTACAAGACACCGCCGAGCAGACGAATCACGTAGAACGGGAAAGTTGCCTTCACTGACTCAACAAAGGTATAGGTCAACGTGCCATCGGCGTTCACAGATCGCCACATCAAGCCTTGCATCACTCCAGCGATCCACATGGCGGCGATGTACAGCACGATACCGATGGTGGCAGTCCAAAAGTGCACCTCGATCGCTTTCACGGAATACATTTTGGTCTGACCAAACAAACGAGGAATCAAATAGTAGGTCGCACCCATGGTGATCAAGCCCACCCAGCCCAAGGCACCTGAGTGCACGTGGCCAATGGTCCAGTCGGTGTAGTGAGACAACGCGTTGACGGTCTTGATGGACATCATGGGCCCCTCAAAGGTCGACATTCCGTAGAAAGACAGGGACACAATCAAGAAACGCAAGACTGGGTCATCACGCAACTTGTGCCACGCGCCAGACAAAGTCATGATGCCGTTGATCATGCCGCCCCACGAAGGCGCCAGCAAAATCAAAGAGAAAACCATCCCCACCGATTGCGTCCAATCCGGTAGCGCGGTGTAGTGCAAGTGGTGAGGGCCGGCCCACATGTAAGTAAAAATCAGCGCCCAAAAGTGGACGATAGACAGGCGATAGCTGTACACGGGACGACCTGCTTGCTTGGGCACGAAGTAATACATCATTCCCAAGAAACCTGCGGTCAAGAAAAAGCCAACGGCATTGTGTCCGTACCACCATTGCACCATGGCGTCTTGCACACCGGCGTAGGCTGAGTACGACTTCATGAAGCTGACTGGTAGCGCTGCACTGTTCACGATGTGCAGCAAAGCCACGGCGATGATGAACGCACCGTAGAACCAGTTGGCTACATAGATGTGTCTCACTTTGCGCATCCCGACCGTGCCAAAGAACACGATGGCATACGACACCCAAACGACGGCAATCAACAAGTCGATTGGCCACTCCAATTCGGCGTACTCTTTGCTCTGGGTGTAGCCCATTGGCAAGCTGATCGCAGCCGCAACAATGACCACTTGCCAACCCCAAAATGTCAATGCCGCAAGCTTGTCAGAAAACAGCCTGGTCTGACAGGTGCGCTGCACGACGTAATAGCTGGTCGCAAACAAGCCAGAACCACCAAACGCGAAAATCACGGCGTTGGTGTGCAATGGACGCAGGCGACCATAGCTCAACCAAGAGATGCCATTGATCAACTCAGGCCAAGTCAATTGGGCCGCGATGATGACACCAACCAGCATCCCGACCACGCCCCAAATCACGGTCATGATGGCAAACTGTTTGACGACTTTGTCGTTGTAGACCGGCGCGGGGCCAGCCATGTGTGACGCAGACATGCAGAGTACTCCTTGAAGATGAACCCTCAAAGTGTCTCTGAAGGAGTTGGATCGCCGCTTGACTTATATCAAGGGCACCTCTGAACGATGCATCAGAGCGACAAATCTATAGAGATCAACGACGAATCCCATGAATTGCACCAAATAAGTGCATAGCTTGGCGCTCTATTCGTCGTCCAGGATTCGCTCGCCCTCGCGATCAAGATGATCAAACTGGCCGCTGTGCAATGCCCACCAAAAGACCACCATGATGATCAACACCAAGACAACAGAGAGCGGGATCAAGAGAAACAAAATGTCCATGTCGGCACTTTAGCGCACTCGACGCAACCGAAGCGCATTGACGACGACGAGCAGAGAACTGCCCGCCATTCCAATTCCAGCCACCCAAGGTGGCATCCATCCCAGCGCTGCCATGGGAACAGCCGAAGCGTTGTAGGCCAACGCCCAAGCCAGATTTTGACGCACGACTTTGAGGGTCGCCACAGCCATCGTTTGCAAGGATGTGATTTCGCTCAATTGCGCACTCTGAACAATCACATCTGCTTGCGTTTGGGCCAGAGCCGCGCCCGTTCCCATGGCGATCGAGACATTGGCCTGAGACAAGACAGGCGCATCGTTGAGGCCATCACCCACCATCAACACCCTTTGCCCCTGCCTTTGCAAATCTGCGATCAGTGCCATCTTGCCCTCTGGTGTTGCACCCGAGATGGCGTTACGCACACCGAGTGAATCCGCCACCCGTTGCACAGCACCTGACGTGTCTCCAGAAACCACGTGGACGCCGATCCCTTTGCGCAGCAATGCGTCAATCACTTCGGCTGCGCCGTCTCTCAGCGTCTCTTCAAACGAAAAAGACGCCACCCACCCTTTGTCATCCGCCAAGCTCACTTGAACCTGATCGGCGGCCAATTGATCAGGTGGTGCGGCACACCAATCCGACGAGCCAAGCCGCCACACCAGACCTTGCGAGTCAAGCGCTTGAATGCCCCGCCCAGGCATCTCCTCCCATTGATCCCAGCGTGCGACGTGCGAATTGCCGTGGATCACCCCTCCATTGCTTTCAAGCTTGTCGACGCGCTGAAGCGACGCTTGAACCAAAGCCTTTGACAACGGATGAGCAGAGCCTCCAGCCAAACTGGCTGCAAGCGAGAGCGCGACGTTGCGCGATACGCCAGTCCGGCAAGCCACAGCAGAGAGGGTTAGCACGTCGGCAGTCAATGTGCCAGTCTTGTCGAACACCGCTTGATCCAAATCCGTGAGAACCTCCAGTGCTTGCACACGCTGCACCAAGATGCCGCGGCGTGCCAGCGTGCCTGTGGCACTCAGCATCGCAGCAGGTGTTGCCAGCGACAAGGCACATGGACAGGTCACGATCAAAATGGCGACGGCGGTCGACAGGGCACGCGAAGGATCGGTTCCCCACCAATACATCCCAACACCAAACGCCAGCAACACCACACCCAGCAAGAATGGCCCCGCGATGCGATCCGCAATCGCTGCCAAACGAGGTTTTTCTTGTAGCGCGCGCTCCATCAGCGCAACGATCTGTGCAAACCGCGTTTCTTGACCAATCGCTGCAACCTTGATCAACACCGGCGTTTGCAAGTTGCGACTACCGGCAATGACGGAGTCGTTCAGCGCTTTGTTCACTGGCATGGCTTCACCAGTCAACAGCGCCTCGTCAACCGTTGCGACATCGCTGAGCAGCACGCCATCGCTCGGAAATACCTGGCCTGACTCAACACGCACGACGTCACCGACACGCAGCCTCCTCGATGACACACGCTGCCAAGTCCCGTGCTCTGATTGGCGTTCGCAGCTCTCAGGCAAGCGTGTCATCAATGCATCCAGCGCACCGGCCGTCTTGGCCCTAGCCTTGGTCTCCAAATAACGACCACCCAGCAAAAAGAAAACCAGCATCGTCAGCGAGTCAAACCAAATGTCGCTACCCCATGGCCCATCGGGGTTGTAGGTGGCTGCAGTGCTGACCCAGAAAGTGACCAAGATCGCTATGGAAACAGGGAAGTCCATTCCAATGCGACCCTGTCTCAAGTCTCGCCAGGCTGAGCTGAAAAAGGGCGCACTGGCAAACAAAACGACCGGCAAACTCAACCACCAACTGGCCCAACGCAGCAGGGCTTCGATATCCGCATCCATCGTGCCTGGGTCAGCCACGTAAATCGGCCACGAGTACATCATCACCTGCATCGCACAAAAGCCTGCAACAAACAAACGCCATAGCGCCTTGCGTTGTTCCTTGAGTGTCTCTGCGTGACCCAGCGCAGCCTCCGCCGGCAGCAGCCGGTACCCCATGTTCGCAGCGGCTTGAGCCCAAGTTGATGCTAACGTGTGCGCCTTGTCCCAGCGCACAGTCACACGCCGTGTTGCGGCATTCACATGAGCGGATAGCACCCCCGGTTGCTTCAGCAATGAAGCTTCAACGGCATCTGCACATGCCGCACAGTGCATCCCCTGAACCATCAAGTGCGACTCACAAACAGTGGGCTGAAGTTCGTCCTCGACTAGAGATTCTGTGGTGAAACGGGCTTGTTCTTCTGGATCATCGAGTGTGCGGAAATCATCCCGCACATTCAGCCGCCCTCTGTGGCCATCTAACCAAGAAGTCGAGGCCGACTGTTCTAACGGACTCATCATCAACTCTCAATCAAACGAAGGCAAACGCTTCTCAAGAAACGCAGTGACCCCTTCACGGTGTTCGGCACTGCTGGCGTAGTCATAGGCTTTCTCGACCCAAATGCACATGGACTCAACGTTGGGTTCCATCAAAGCTTGAATGCCTCGCTTATTCAATCGAGCCGCTTGGGGAGACAGCGTGAGCATCTGCCCAATGCGCCTCTCAACCGATTCAACCAGAGCACTTTCGGGTACCGACGCGTGCAAGTACCCCGAGGCAAGCAAGCGCGGAGCTTCATAAATTTGCGCGCCTAAGAGAAGGTCCGTGGCAATGCTGGCACCCAAACGCGACGCCACCAACTGCAACTCGCGAGGTGCCATTGGAAAACCCAACTTCGCGATCGGCGCACCAAATCGAGCCGTTTCTGAAGCAAGCCTGATGTCACAGCAGCTGGCTATTTCTAAACCGGCCCCCATACAGTTGCCCTGGATCACGGCGATCACAGGCACAGGACACGACAACACCGCGCGCAACCCACCCCAAACATCCTTTTCATGAAAGTCCCGCAGCGACGCTTGGTCAAACCGAAACGCTGGATACTCTGAAATGTCACCGCCTGCGCAAAAGTGCCCCTGAGCACCAGAAACCACCACCAATTTAAGCGTGGCGTCTTGATTAATGGACCCAAAGACGTCGGACAATTGGCGCCACATGTCACGCGTCATCGCGTTCATGCGCGCAGGACGGGTCAAGCTGACGCGCGCTACAGCGCCCTCTTTGACCCATAGAACTTGCCCGCTCATCCCTTCGCCTGCCCTCTCACAGGCTGTTGACCACGCCAGAGCCAAAGCGCCAAACCGACGACCACCATCGGTGCACTCAACCACTGCCCCATCGACCACCCCAAGGACAACAGACCCAAAAAGTCATCGGGCTCTCGAAAGTACTCCGCCACAAATCTAAAGACCCCGTAGCCCACTAAAAATGCGGCAGAGACCGCGCCGGTGGCTCTGGGTTTTTTGCTGTACGCCCACAACAGGACAAACAACAAGACGCCTTCCAAGGCGAACTGGTATAGCTGAGAAGGGTGACGAGGTGCTGGTCCAGCGCCGGCAAAAACCATGCCCCAAGGCAAACTGGGATCAGCCACCCGACCCCAAAGCTCGCCATTGATGAAATTGCCCAACCTCCCTGCAGCAAGACCGGTGGGGACGCAAGGTGCGATGAAATCCGTGACATCTAGCCACCGCCGCCCCCGGCTGTGAGCAAACCAAACCGTGGCCAGCAGCACACCCAAAAAACCGCCATGGAAACTCATACCGCCCTGCCAAACGGCCAATATTTCCAGCGGGTGTGCTACGTAGTAACTGAACTTATAAAAGAGCACGTATCCAAGACGTCCGCCCAAGATGGCGCCCAAAACACCAAAAAAAAGCACATCTTCGACATCTTCGACACGCCAAGCGCTTGGCGTCGCCAACTGAAGGTGAGGCTGTTTCAAGCGGCGGCGTGCCAGCACCACAAAGAGCGAAAACGCGACCAGGTACATCAGTCCATACCAATGGATCGCTACAGGACCGAGCTGAAGCGCAACAGGATCAAATTGAGGGTGTACGAGCATGCACTCTATTGTGCCTCGAGAAAGACCTGACATCTGATCGGGTTAGAGCGGCCATCACTGGCTTCCTTGCCCCTTAAATCTGATACATTCGCGCCAATCCAATTCGATTCTTCAACCGGAGCAAACCATGAAAAACCTCATTGCAGTCCTCGCGATCAGCGGCGTTTTATCCACTCCAGCCATGGCTGCAGACGCGATGGCCTTGGCCAAATCGAAAAACTGTTTGGCCTGCCATGCTATGGATAAAAAGTTGGTCGGTCCCGCATTCAAGGACATTGCCGCCAAATACGCGTCTGATAAGGGTGCGGTCGACAAGTTGGCTGTGAAGATCATGAAGGGTGGCGCAGGCGTGTGGGGTGCCATTCCTATGCCCGCCAACAACGTGACGGATGCTGAAGCGAAATCTTTGGCCGCATGGGTGCTAACCGTGAAGTAATTGAAGCAGCGGAGCTTTGCTCTGCTCTTCCGATCACAAAGGCTCAGTCCCGAGATCAAAAAAAGCCCACCATTTGGTGGGCTTTTTCATTGCAGACGCCAATGCGCTGGCCCGGCATGCAAGCCGAGCATCCGACTTAAAAAGGAAACGCCCGGAAGCAAGCAATGGCCACCAGCGTTGGGGCCGCCGCACCCGCCAATAGCCCAAGCGGATTGATGGCGCCCTCTTCAAAGGTGCCCTTCAAAATCGAGGCGCCCGCGGGGTTGGGTGCGTTGGCAATGATGGTCAAGCCCCCCCCGGTGACCGCACCCGTGACCAATGCGTACTTGAATTCATCGCTCAGGCCTTCAACCAAGGAACCCAAATAGGTCAGCGCCGCGTTGTCGGTGATGGCAGTCAGTGCAGTCGCGCCGAAATAGACAGCAGTCTCGTCCATCGACATCAAGACTGGCTGCAGCCACCACTGCTGCATACCGCCTAGGACCACCAGCCCTCCGAGGAAGAAGGCAACCAACAAGCCTTCACGCAAAATCAAACGATCCTGGTATTGGGGATAGGCAGTTGCCACACCCATGAAGAGCAAAAAGATCGCGATAAACGCTGCAGGGTGGTGAGCGAATACCACAACGCCAACCAAAAACAGCAGGTGCAACAAGATCATGCCACCTGATACACCGGTGTAAGGTGACTTGGCAGAGAACTCAAGTGACTTCAGCTCTCTGGCGAACAGCAAAGTCGCCACTGAGGCGTTAATACCCACCGCAATCGCCGCCTTCCAGCCGATATGGGTCAGCATGTAAGTGATATCAAATCCCCACTTGGCCGCCACCATCAGCACAGGAGGCGCGGCAAACGGTGTCAATGTGCCGCCAATTGACACGTTCACGAACAATACCCCTAACGTTGCATAACGCAAGCGCGAGGACACTTTGCCAAAAATCGTATCTCGCATCAGCAATGCAGCCAGGGTCATCGCTGCAGGCTCGGTGATGAATGAGCCGAGCAATGGCACGATGGCAAGTGCTACGAAATAGAACGCCATCGTCTTGTTCGCCGGGGCAGCTTTCACAATCCCCTGGACTGCTGTGGAGGCCACTTGCAAAACAGGGCGGCTTCCCGCAATCACCATGATGGCAAACACGAACATCGGCTCCGTGAAATTGCGATTGTCTAGGTAAGCAATCGCATCCGTCTTGCCCTCCACCGCAATCATCAGCACCATGAGGACCATGGCCCAAAAGCCAAAAACAATTTCGACTTCTGCTAACAAATGCCACACCCCTGCATGGGCAGGGCGAGTGTGAGCCAGATGCTCAAAAAATTTCGTTGAGAAAGTATGAATCAACGCGATGGCAAATATGCTGGCCGCGATGACCTGAATGCTGGTGGGTGACATGGGCGATGCTCTCCGAGTTGTATGTATAGGTACACCAATTCACTGGTCGCTGGCGATTGTAATCAGTCGGCGTCGTTGAACTCACGCAAGCTTGCAATGCGCATTACTCTTCTGCTGGAGGAGGCAGCATCTGCTGGGCCTCGTGCTCAGGGAGCGCCTCGACTTGTGTGAGAGCCTTACTCATCACGCGGCTGCGACGCTCAGCCTGATCAAGCGTATTCAAAACCGTTTGGGTTTGGCTTTTGACTTTCGCTAGTACCTCACCGAATTTGTTGAATTCACCTTTCACGGCACCAAGGACACGCCAGACTTCGCTCGAGCGTTTTTCAAGCGCCAATGTCCTGAACCCCATCTGCAATGAATTGAGCATGGCGAGCAAGGTCGTGGGACCGGCCAGGGTCACACGCTGCTCCCGCTGCAAGCGCTCCATCAGTCCCGGCACACGCAACACTTCGGCATACAACCCTTCGCTTGGCAAAAACAAGATCGCAAAGTCTGTGGTGTGCGGCGGCTCTAGATATTTATCAGCAATCGACTTGGCCTGCGTTCGTACGGTGGCTTCGAGTGCCTTTTGCGCGGCAACGACAAGCGACACATCAGCCTGCGCTTGTGCGTCCAGCAATCGCTCGTAATCCTCAGTGGGAAACTTCGCATCAATCGGCAAACGAACCACCTCATCGCCGTCCCCTCGGCCCGGCAGCCTGATCGCGAAATCCACCACTTGGCGGGAGCCGGGTCGGGTCGCAACTTGCACCTCATACTGCTCAGGCGCAAAGACTTGCTCTAACAGGGCGTGCAATTGCGCTTCACCAAAAATCCCTCGAGACTTGACGTTGGTGAGCAAGTGTTTCAAGTCACCTACCCCTTGTGCCAACGACTGCATTTCACCCAAGCCTTTGTGAACCAGTTCGAGTCGCTCTGCCACTTGTTTGAAGCTTTCGCCCAAACGCTGATGCAGCGTCGCTTGCAACTTCTCATCCACCACTTGCCTCATTTCATCCAGCTTGGCCGCATTGCCTTGCTGGAGTTGAGTGAGTTGCTGCTCCAGGGTCTGACGGACCTCTTGAAGTCTTCTCAAGGTGGATTCAGTGACCGCCTGCATTTGTTGGGTCAGCGTGTCATTGACCTGCTTTTGGAGGGCATTGACTTGCAGGCTCAGGGCTTCAAGCTGTGCGTTTTGAGTTCTGGCCAACTCTCCGACTTGAGCTACCCACTGGGTCTGTTGCTGAGCCAAAGAAGCATTCAAATCCTGTCGAGACTCTCTGGCCGTGTCTTGAATCACAGCACGCCACTGTCGCTCCGCCTCGACGCGCTGCGTCCGATCCTGATCTTGTGCCTGCGCTAGCCACTGCGCCAATGCTATTTGCTGCGACCGAATCGATTGGAGATGACGCCATATCACGACCACCAACACCAGTATCAGCGCCGACAGGGCCGTCGCCAAAGCAACCCACCAGATCCCGCCATTCATGGCGATGCAACCTCTCTTAGGCCTTCCGGCACTGGCGTCAATGCAACACCAGTGGTATGCAGGGCAATCAAGTTGCTGACTGCCAAATCAGCCATCGCCAGTCGTGTCTTAAGACTGGCGCTGGCAATGTGAGGCGTGAGGACAACATTGTCCCTCTTCAATAAATCAGGATGCACTTGGGGCTCACCCTCAAACACATCAAGCCCCGCCGCTGCAATTTGGCCAGTCGCCAACGCTCGCGCCAGTGCGGCATCGTCGACGACACCACCCCGTGCAATATTTACCAAAGTTGCACTGGACTTCATCTGTGCCAACTCAGGGGCACCGATCGCGTGGTGCGAACTCGCGCTATATGGAACCACAATGACCAGGTGATCGGCATGTCGCAGCAGATCTGATTTGCTCACATACTTCGCCCTGCAAGCCTGTTCCGTAGTCGCATCCAGCTGAGTGCGGTTGTGATAGATCACTGACATTTCAAACCCAAACGCCCCTCGCTTCGCAATGGCTTGGCCAATGCGTCCCATACCCAAAATGCCCAAAGTCGCGTGATGGATATCGGGGCCAATCATCATGTCGTGAGACCAACGCGTCCATCGCCCTTCTCGCAAGTAGCGCTCCGACTCGGTGATCCGTCGAGCGGTCGCCATCATCAATGCAAATCCAAAATCTGCAGTCGTCTCTGTCAACACATCTGGGGTATTGGTGCACACGACTCCGCGTGCAGCAGCCGCGACGACATCTACGTTGTTGTAGCCTACCGCCATGTTGCACACTGCCCGAAGTGAGGGCACCGCCGCGAGCAATGCACTGTCCACCCGCTCGCTGCCTGTGGTGAGCATTCCCCAACAGCCGAGGGCCTTAGCCTTCAACTCTTCGGGCGTCCACGGCACATCGTCGAAGTTGGTAACCACCTCGAAATGCTCGCGCAAGCGCTCGAGGCTAGACGCAAAGATGTTCCTCGCGACAAGTACTTTGCGGCGTGGCTTGGCAACGCTCATCAAACGCCCAACAACTCGACGTCAAACAACAAGGTGGCGTTTGGTGGAATCACTCCGCCTGCCCCGTAAGCGCCATAGCCCAAGTGCGGGGGGATCACCAAGCGGCGATGCCCACCCACCGCCATGCCTTGCACGCCCTCATCCCAACCACCAATGACTTGTCCTACGCCCAACAGAAACTCGAACGGCATACCGCGGTCTTTGCTGGAGTCGAACTTTTCGCCCAGCTCTCCTCCGTTAAACAACCAGCCGGTGTAGTGAACCTGGACCATGGCACCGCGCTCTGCCACCGCGCCATCGCCCACTTGGACGTCTTCCCACTGCAGTCCGCTCTCATTTGAATTCATGTGATTTCCTTGTTGTGATTGCGCTGAACTCAACGCAACCAAGTCGTGAAGTCTTCGGCTTTTTCCCGAGGCGTGTAGAAGGTATTGACGACCTCGCTTGCATCGGCATAGCCCAGCGACATGCCACACACCAGCATTTCATTATCGCCAGCGCCGAGGATGGGCATAATGATTTTCGAGAAATGATTCCATGCTGCTTGAGGGCAGGTGTGCAGGCCTTCACCGCGCGCCGCTAACATCAAATTTTGTAGGAACATGCCGTAGTCCAACAAAGAACCTCGCCCCATGACGCGATCCAGCGTGAACATCAAACCAACCGGCGCATCAAAAAAGCGGTAATTGCGCTGATGCTGCGCGTGCATCCGATCTTTGTCACCCTTTTGAATGCCCAACACGCCATACAGGCTCCAGCCATTTTCCCGACGGCGATCGATGAATGGGCTCACCCATTCTTTGGGGTAGTAGTCGTACTCTTCTTGGTATTGCGACGCCAAGCTTGGATCTTGTCGCAAAGCGTCATGCGCTGCGCACACTTCAGAGACCAGACGATTGCGGGTCTCACCTTTGAGCACATACACCTTCCAGGGTTGGGTATTGGTACCTGAGGGCGATCTCGCTGCGGTGTCCAGCAAGCGTTGGATGGTTTCGTCTGACACCTCTTGGTCCGTGAAAGCGCGCATCGATCGGCGTGTGTGGATGGCGTCACTGACGGTTGGCGAGGCACCGAACAAAGTATCAGGTTGGGTCATAAAGCGGTCTCCAGAAGTTCTCTCAATGGGGTCGGCAGCGCCACTGGCTTGCGGCCGACTTTGTCGACATAGACGTGTACGAAATGACCACAAGCAGCGGTGAGCGGCTCGCCTTGCGCAAACAAACCCACTTCGTAGCGCACACTGCTGCGTCCCATGTGTGCGACCCGAACGCCCGCCTCCACCGTCTGCGGGAAGGCCAAAGAAGCAAAATAGTGGCAGCCAGTATTGACGACCAGTCCTACAACCTCGCCTTGGTGAATGTCCAATGCGCCTTTCTCGATCAGCCACGCGTTCACGGCGGTATCGAACCAGCTGTAATACACCACGTTGTTGACATGTCCATAGACATCGTTGTCCATCCACCGGGTGGGAATGTCGCGAAACACGCGGTAGTGGTCCCGCGGCAATGGCTCCGGTCGGGCGGTTGTGCTCTGAGCGTCTGTCATGATTCTTATTATGCGGGGATCAATCGGGGCTCCCTGATCCAGAGGCGACGCACTGAACCACCCCCTTGGACTTCCCAATTTGGGATTTAGAGGTTGGGCTCTAAATTGCTGCAATGCAACAAAAAGGGGTTGAAACCTTCAGTAGAAACCCTATACTTCGACTCATGTTGCAGCGCAGCAAATGACAAACACTTGGTCGCAGCGTTTCAACAGCCTTAACCACTTTCTCAAATGGAGTATGAATATGTTGACTGCTGACCAAATCATCGCCGCTCAAAAAGCAAACATGGAAACCCTGTTCGGTCTGACCGAAAAAGCCTTCGCTGGCGTCGAAAAATTGATCGACTTGAACCTGCAGGCTTCTAAAGCTGCTTTGGCTGAATCTGCTGAGCAAGCTCAAGCCATGTTGGCCGTGAAGGACGCACAAGAACTGTTGGCTCTGCAAGCCGGTTTGATGCAGCCTTTGGCTGACAAAGCTGCTGCTTACAGCCGCCACCTGTACGACATCGCTAGCGGTACCGCTGGCGAATTCACCAAAGCTGCTGAAAGCCAAGCTGCTGACGCACAGAAAAAATTCATGGACGTCGTTGATAACGCCGCCAAGAACGCTCCTGCTGGCAGCGAGACCGCTGTTGCAATGATGAAGAGCGCTGTTGCAGCTGCCAACAACGCTGCTGAGTCTGTGCAAAAAGTGGTGAAGCAAGCCTCTGAAATGGTGGAATCCAACGTGAACACCATGGCCGCCACTGCTGCTTCAGCTGTCAAGCGCCCTGTCGCTAAAAAGCGTTAATCCAACGCTGTACTGATTGTCTCCTCGGATCTGGCTCAAGCGCTGCTTGACTGATCCCTTCACCCAAGCTGGAAACAGCTTGGGTGTTTTTTTATGTGCCAGGCTCGCGCAGGAATTCCAGCACATGGCGTGCGATCAGCTCGGGCGCCTCGCGCTGCGGGAAGTGCCCAATCCCCGGCAATATCCGCCGTTCATAGCGGTTGGTAAACCACGACTCGCGTCCCTCAGAGCTCGCCAAGCCACTGACGCCATCGGCATCACCATGCAACACCAATGTTGGTACATGGATGCGCGCCAGTTGTCCTAACCGTTCGTCGTCTTGCGCGTAGGCCGGATCACCCGGCGAGTGACCCCAGCGATGGGTGTACGAGTGCAAAGTGATGCGGACCCAATCCTCGTTGTCCCACGCCTCAGCAGTCGCATCGAACTCCTCAGGGACGTACCACCCCTGAGGGGCCCAGGTATCCCACATTTGCCTCCCAAACGCCCTGCGCTCAGCCGCGACGGTCGCTTGCCCACGAGGGGTTGCCATAAACCAGTGATACCAGTAACGCTGGACTTGGTTCATGCCCAAGACCTGTTTGGGATCATTGGTGCCATACCCCGTGGAAATCAGCACCATGTGAGACGCCAAGTTTGCTTGTAGCCCCATCGCGTTGGCTATCGCTCGAGCACCCCAATCGTGACCGATCAGGATCGGTTGCTCCAGCATCATGGCTTCAACGAAGTCAATGACGTCCCGTCCAATGGCAGCCAACTGGCCCGTTCTTGGTGTGTCAGCCCGTAAAAAAGTGGTGGGGTTGAAGCCTCGCAAAGCCGGCACCAGCACCCGGTAACCCGCATCGGCGAACACAGGCGCGACTTGCCGCCATGTGCGCACGCTGTCAGGCCAACCATGCCAGAGCACCATGGTTTTGAAACCGCTGGGATTCCAATCCTCGTAGCCCATACGCAAAACCGATGTGTCAACAAAATGCGTGTGCACCATGGCTCAATTCTCCTCACTTGGTTGGGCACTGTAACCAAGGGCGGGGCCGCAACGCCCCACTTTGGCGACTCTGCACTCGACAGTCCTATCGCATTTTTGGTTTAATTCATTTTTCAATTGACGTTTACGTAAACGTCAATTCACTCTTCCGTGGCAACCAATCAGGAGTAACCCATGAACATTCAGGGCAAAGTTTTCATCGTGACCGGCGGCGCTTCAGGCCTCGGAGAAGGCACCGCGCGCATGCTAGCAAGGGAAGGCGCCAAGGTGGTGATTGCCGACATGCAGACAGACAAAGGTGCACAGGTTGCCCAAGAATTGGACGGCGTCTTTGTGAGATGCGATGTGAGCAGCGAAGCGGATGGCCTCGCTGTGGTGAATCGAGCCACCGGCTTGGGCAAGCTGATGGGCTTAGTCAATTGTGCAGGCATTGCGCCTGCTCAAAAGACAGTTGGTAAAAACGGGGCACATGATCTGGGCGTTTACACCAAAACCATCATGGTGAACCTGGTCGGCTCCTTCAACATGATTCGCTTGGCGGCCCAAGCCATGTGTGAAAACGAGCCTGAAAGCACCGGCGAGCGCGGCGTGATGATTTCGACCGCGTCCGTCGCTGCCTACGATGGACAAATCGGTCAAGCGGCCTATAGCGCATCCAAAGGGGGCATCGTTGGCATGACGCTGCCCATTGCGCGGGACTTGTCACGCAATGGCATTCGCAACATGACGATTGCGCCGGGTATTTTTGGCACGCCGATGCTTTTTGGTATGCCCCAGGAGGTGCAAGACGCGCTCGCGGCTGGCGTCCCCTTCCCCAGCCGTTTAGGCACACCAAATGACTATGCCAAACTGGTCAAACACATCATCGAAAACGACATGCTGAACGGAGAAGTGATTCGTTTGGACGGCGCCATCCGCTTGGCCCCCAAGTAAGCAGGATAGCCATTAGGTCGGTTCCTGCTCGACGATCACTCGTCTCATCTGTGTCCCCAAAAGCCCCACCACGTGGGGCTTTTTTTGCTTCACTGGCTTCCAGCAATCAAACGTCGATGGCGGCAATCGAGCCCACACGCTTGCGCAATTCAAACTTTTGAATTTTGCCTGTGCTGGTTTTGGGTAGCTCACCAAACTCCACAGCACGAGGCACTTTGAAGCCAGCCAGATGTTGCTTGCAATGCGCCACGATTTCGGCGGCTGTCACCGAGGCGTTGGCCTTGAGCTCAACAAACGCACATGGGGTTTCTCCCCAACGCTCATCAGGCTTGGCAACGACGGCCGCGGCAAGCACTGCGGGATGGCGATACAACACATCTTCCACTTCGATGCTGGAAATGTTTTCGCCTCCGGAGATGATGATGTCCTTGCTGCGGTCCTTGATCTTGATGTAACCATCGGGATACTGCACTGCCAAGTCGCCGCTGTGGAACCAGCCTCCCGCAAGCGCTTCTTGGGTGGCCTTGGGATTCTTCAAGTAGCCTTTCATCACAATGTTGCCCTTGAACATGATCTCGCCCATGGTCTCGCCATCCCAAGGAACGGGCTTCATGGTTTCGGGGTTCAGCACTTGCACATCCCGCTCAAGGTGATAGCGCACACCTTGTCGCGCATTCAACCTGGCACGCTCCCCGATATCGAGCGTTTCCCATTGGCCATGTTTCGCACACGCCGTGGCTGGTCCATACACTTCGGTGAGACCATAGACATGGGTGAGATCAAAACCCATGGTCTCCATGCCTTCGATCATGGAGGCTGGAGGAGCGGCACCCGCCACCATCGCCTTCACACCTTGCGGCAAACCTTCCTTCATGGATTCGGGAGCGTTGACCAACATCCCGTGGACGATGGGCGCACCGCAGTAGTGAGTGACTCCGTGCTGGCGCATCAAGTCAAAAATCAATTGGGCATCCACCTTGCGCAAACACACGTTCACCGCTGCCCTTGCGGCGACCGTCCAAGGGAAGCACCAACCGTTGCAGTGGAACATTGGCAAGGTCCACAAATAGCGGGCGTGTTTGGGCATGTCCCATTCCAAGATATTGGAAATGGCGTTGGTTGTAGCCCCTCGGTGGTGATAAACCACGCCTTTGGGATTGCCAGTTGTGCCGCTGGTGTAATTGAGAGCAATCGCATCCCACTCGTTGGCTGGCAGTGACCATTCAAAGTCGGGATCGCCTCGACTCAACAGCGCCTCATAGGTCATCTCACCAATGCGATGCGCAGGTCCATCAAAGACTTGGTCTTCCGCATCGATCACGCGCACGGGTTCAGTGCGCTGGCGCAACTCCAACGCCTTTTGCATCACAGGCGCAAACTCAACGTCGACGATCACGACCTTTGCTTCACCGTGATCCAACATGAAAGCAATCGCCTCTGGGTCTAGACGGGTGTTCAGCGCATTCAACACGCCTCCAGCCATACCAACGCCAAAGTGCGCCTCCACCATAGGCGGGGTGTTGGGGAGCATGACTGCGACAGTGTCGTTCTTGCCGATCCCAAGCCCCTGCAAGGCGCTTGCAAGGCGACGGCATCGTGTGTATGTCTCGAGCCAAGTTTGGCGAAGATCGCCATGCACCACTGCCAAATAGTCTGGGTAGACTTCCGCAGCGCGGGCAATGAAAGTCAATGGGCTCATCGGTGCAAAATTCGCCTCGGTGGCGGGCAAATCTCGGTCGTACATATGCGTCATGAACAGGCTCCTCAAGACAAGGTTCGGTGCGCGTCACTTTACAACATCCGTCCTTAATTAAGCTGACGTGGTCGGCACGCGACGATTTGAACGAAAATCAGACCATGGCGATTCCCCAAAGCTTTCTGCAAGACCTCCTTTCTCGCGTCGACATCGTCGACGTGGTAGGTCGCTACGTGCAGCTGAAAAAGGGTGGTGCCAATTTCATGGGCTTGTGTCCGTTTCACGGCGAAAAATCGCCCTCCTTCAGCGTAAGTCCGAACAAACAGTTCTTCCATTGTTTCGGGTGTGGAAAAAATGGCAATGCCATCGGGTTCTTGATGGACCATGCGGGCATGAGCTTCGTGGAGGCCGTCAAGGATCTTGCGCAAGAGGTCGGGATGGTGGTACCTGAAGACGACCGAACCCCCGAGGACCGGCAACGAGCCGCTCAAGCGCGTGAGCAACAACAGTCTCTGAGCGACATGCTCGCTCAGGCGGCAACGGCTTATCAAAAGGCGCTCAAGCAGTCTCCGGCAGCAATCGCTTACTTAAAGCAACGCGGCTTAACCGGCGAAGTAGCCAAGCGCTTTGGTCTCGGCTATGCACCGGCTGGTTGGCGCCATTTGGCGAGCGTATTTCCCAATTACCAGGACACCAAGTTGGTTCAGTGCGGTCTGGTGATTGGAGACGAAGAAACCAACGACTCTGAGGACGCGAAACGATACGATCGTTTTCGAGATCGAGTGATGTTCCCCATTCGAAACGTGAAAGGCGAGACCATCGGCTTTGGTGGGCGCGTGATGGGTCAGGGCGAACCCAAATACCTGAACTCACCCGAAACCCCTGTCTTTCACAAGGGTCGAGAACTCTATGGCTTATTCGAGGCGCGCACTGACATTCGACTCAGCGGCCATGCGCTTGTTACCGAAGGCTACATGGACGTGGTCGCTCTGGCGCAAATGGAGATTGGCCAAGCTGTGGCTACCCTTGGAACGGCTTGCACGCCCGATCATGTGCGCTTGCTGTTTCGCTTCACCGATGCGATCGTTTTCTCATTTGATGGTGACGCCGCTGGTCGACGCGCAGCGCGCAAGGCCATGGAAGCAGCATTGCCATTCGCGAGCGACACACGCACCTTGAAATTTTTATTCCTGCCGAGTGAGCACGACCCGGATAGCTTTGTCCGCGCCCACGGCAAAGGGGCGTTTGAACAAGCTATTCAAGAGGCGATGCCTTTGAGTAAATTTTTAATTGAAACCACCACTCAAGGGCTCGATATGGACAGCGCTGAGGGGCGAGCACAATGCCTCGCGGCCGCACAACCCCTGTGGCATTCCTTACCGGACGGCGCGCTCAAGCGACAACTTTTGGCGCAATGGTCAGATGTGGTGGGCCTAGGCTCCCACGAGGTTCTTGATTTGTGGAAGGTGCGAGGGCACTCTGCAGCACCAGCGAAGCTGCAGTCCAACGCACCGGGCAAAGCTGCCCAAGCACAAGACCGGGCCTCGCGCACCCCGCGATCAGGAAAGACACCCCAGTATCCAAGTACTGGGCGCATGAGCCGAGGCCGCACGCGCGCAGCAGTTCCCGGGCGCGCGGATGTGGTGGTTCGGCTATTGGTACAAAGGCCGGATGGGTGGGGAACCCTGTCCAGTGCGGACCAACACATGTTGGCAGATTGGCCAGCGCCGCATGGTGAGTTCTTTGCATGGCTCGAAGGTCAATGGCACGAGCATGGGCCGCAAGCTTGGGCGGTGTTGGATATCGCACTGCAGGGACAAACCTTTGAAGGCTGGCTCAGACGATTGTTGCAGGCGAGCGAGGTGGGCAACGATGATGGCGCCGACTGGCACCAAGAAATGCAAGAGGTCCTCAAGCGCATGCACATGGAGCGCTTGATGGAGCTGCAAGCGCAAGCCATCGCGGATGCAGAGCATGACCCCAAGGCTCTCGAGCGCTGGCGCCAGCTCGGTGCACAACTGAAACAGCTGCAGACTTCCGCTTGAACGGTATTGTCCTGCGCTTGACTTGCTACCAATGGCGAATAAGGCGCATTTTGTCCAAGACAATAAGGCTGGCTATATCTCGCATCGACATCGACCGCAAACGCGACAGACCGACAGGCGGGATAAAACCATCTTGCCCATTGTGGCTACTATGATCGAGCCA